>NZ_UGIA01000001.1:1200000-1515564 GCF_900461455.1 Helicobacter acinonychis
AATGCGAAGTGGTTCATAACCCCAACAAGCACAAAAGAGGCTCTATTTCTATGGCGCATGCTGGAAGAGACACAGGAGGGAGTCAATTTTTCTTGTGTTTTGTGGATTTGCCCCATTTAGATGGCGAGCATACCGTGTTTGGTAAAATCACTAACGCAGAAGGTCTTAGCGTTTTGGATAAAATCAAACAAGGCGATATTATAGAGAGCGTTGAGTTTAGCACCTCTCTATAAAAAAGATTAAAGATGCTCATACTCAGCCGCAAAGTTAATGAAGGGATTGTCATTGACGATCACATTCATATTAAAGTCGTTTCCATAGATAGAGGGAGCGTGCGTTTAGGGTTTGAAGCGCCTGAAAGTACTCTTATCTTGCGCGCTGAACTCAAAGAGGCCATTGTGAGCGAAAACCAAAAAGCTTCTGCTTCCGTAGATGAAAGCTTGTTAGAAAACATCAAAAAGGTCATTAAGCCTTGACGCATGCTTTTGAAGTTTATCCTAAAGTCAATATTTTTTTAAAAATCCTTTACAAAGAAGGGGCTTATCATAAGCTCATCTCTCGCATGTGTTTAGTCAAAGGCCAGTTAAAAGACATTATTAGCGTTAAAAACGCGCCTTCGTTTTGCTTAAAAGGGAATTTTGACTGCCCTTTAGAAGAAAACTCGCTTTTTAAAGCCCTCCAAATTTTAAAAAATTTTTTAAAATCAAAAAAACTCTCACATTCTGTTATCAAATCCCTAGACACCCTAGCGATTGAAGTGGAAAAAAACATCCCCACTCAAGCTGGGTTAGGTGGTGGGAGCACTGATGCTGGAGGGCTATTGTATCATTTGAATCAAATTTTTGATTTACGCTTGAATTTAGAAGAGCTTTATACTATAGGATCTTTAGTGGGTGCGGACACTAACTTTTTCATCTCGCAATATAAAAGCGCTAACGCCACTTCTTATGGTGAAGTCATTGAAAATTTTGAAGAAAAGCCTTTAGAAAATCGTCTAGAAATCTATGTGCCGGATAATATTTTTTGCAGCACCAAAGCCGTTTATCAAGCTTATAAGCCCAAAACTTGTTTTTATCAAGCTAAAGAATGGCTTAAAAAACCAAGTTTAGAATGCTTAAAAACTTGTGATAGAAGCGAATTAAACGATCTTTTAAAACCAGCTTTACTCACCCATCAAGCTTTAAAGGATATAGAGAGCCAATTGGGTAAGGAGTGGTTTTTTAGCGGGAGTGGGAGCGCGTTTTTTAGGCTAAAGCCCACTCAAAAAGGGAGCGAATGAAACTTATTGCCAGCAATAAAAAAGCCTATTTTGATTATGAAATTTTGGAGACTTTAGAAGCAGGATTGGTGCTTTTAGGCTCTGAAGTCAAGGCTTTGAGACAAACTAGGGTGAATTTAAAGGATAATTTTGTTAAAATAATCAAAGGAGAAGCTTTTTTATTTGGTGTTCATATATCCTATTTAGATACAATCCATGCGTATTATAAGCCCAATGAAAGGCGAGAGCGTAAGTTGCTTTTACATAAAAAGCAATTATTGAAATGGCAAATTGAAGCGTCTAAAGAACGCTTGAGTATTGTAGGATTAAAATTGTATTTTAACCAAAGAAATAGAGCTAAAATCCAAATTGCTTTAGTGAAAGGAAAAAAATTGCACGATAAAAGACAAAACCTCAAAGAAAAAGCACTCAATAAAGAAATTCTTGCCGATTTAAAACACCACTTTAAAGGATAATAATGAGAGAAATGGTAGATTATGGGATCATAGGTTTTTTGATATTCTTATCGGTCATCGTTATAGCGATCGCAATAGAAAGGATGTGGTTTTTTGCCACCATCCGCATGAATGACTATAAAGACAGACGCAAATTGGAATTGGCCTTGCACAAACGCTTGACTCTAGTGGCGACGATTGGCTCTAACGCCCCTTATATTGGTCTTTTAGGAACAGTGGTGGGGATCATGCTCACCTTTATGGATTTGGGATCAGCTTCAGGCATTGACACTAAAGCGATCATGACCAATCTAGCCCTTGCTTTAAAAGCGACTGGTATGGGGTTATTGGTGGCGATCCCTGCGATTGTGATTTATAACTTACTAGTGAGAAAAAGCGAGATTTTAGTCACTAAATGGGATATTTTCCATAACCCAGTTGATACGCAATCTCATGAGATTTATAACAAAGCATAAGGATTAAGCGGTGAAAAAAGTAGAATCCATGAATGTGGTGCCTTTCATTGACATCATGCTTGTTTTGTTGGTGATCGTGCTCACAACTGCGTCTTTTGTGCAAACTTCAAAGCTCCCTATTAGCATCCCTAAAGTGGATAAAGACAGCACTGACTCTAAAGATGTATTAGACAAAAAACAAGTGACCATCGCTATTTCTAATAAGGGTTCGTTTTATTTTGACAACAAAGAAATCAGCTTTAAAGATTTAAAAAACAAGGTTTCCACTTTGGCCAAAGACACCCCCATTGTCTTGCAAGGCGATAAGCAAAGCAATTTGGATAGTTTTGTCAAAGTGGTGGATTTGTTGCAAACCAACGATCTGAAGGAGCTTTACATTCTTGTTGAAGATAAAAAGAATCAATAAAGAGTGGTTTTAGTGAATTTTTAGCATTCTTTAGCTAAAATATGAGTTTATGTTTAATTTTTATAAAAAAAAGGGAGTTCAATAATGAAACGCACTTACCAGCCACACAACACACCAAGGAAGCGAACCCATGGCTTTCTTGTGAGGATGAAAACTAAAAACGGACGCAAGGTGATCAATGCTAGACGAGCTAAGGGCAGAAAAAAACTTTCCGTCTAAACCCTATGACTCTTTAAAAAATAAGAGCGAGTTTGATAGGGTTTATCAAAGAGGTTTTAAAAAACACAACTCTTTTTTTTCGCTTTTTGTTTTAGACGCATCAAAAGAGCCGTCTCATTTTAAAAACCCATTTTTTTGCAGGCTTAAAGACACAGAAAAATCTTGCTTGTTAGGTTTGAGCGTGTCTAAAAAAGTCGGTAACGCCGTGAAACGCAACCTCATCAAACGCCGTTTGCGATCGCTTGTATTAAAACATGCCTCTCTTTGTCAAGGGTTCGCTCTCGTGTTTGTCCCTAAAAAAGATTGCGAGCGTTTGGATTTTTTAACTTTGGAAAAACATTTCTTAGAAATGCTAATTTCCATTAAAGGCTATATGAACAAAAAAGAAAAAGGAACGAACCACACCTATGCGAAACCATAAAACGCCTTTTTTGAATGCGATTTTTATAGTGTTAGTTAAAGGCTATCAGCGTTTTTTTTCAGTTTTCACTTTTTCAAGTTGCCGGTTTTACCCCACTTGCTCCAACTACGCTCTATGGTTACTCTCTTTTGAAAATCCTTTGAGTGCTATGGGCAAAATCATTTTAAGGGTACTCTCATGCAACCCTTTTTGCTCTGGGGGCATTGCTTACCCTACCACTTGCTTGAAACGCCCTAGCTTGCTCCAATTTAATAAAAATTTTAAAACCATCACTTTTTGGCTTATCCCCACAAAAAGCCATGCGACTTATTACATCATTAAGGTTTAATCACAATGGATAAAAACAATAACACCAATTTGCGCTTGATTTTAGCGATCGCTTTGTCTTTTTTGTTTATCACTCTTTATAGCTATTTTTTCCAAAAACCAGACAAAACAACCCCCAAAGAAACAGCAAAGCAAGAAGCAGCGAACAACAACACGGCTTTAAACCCCAACGCACCCACCACACAAAATTCTAGTGCCGCTCAAGCGATCCCCCAAGAGAGTTTGTTAAGCACCATTTCTTTTGAGCATGCCAAAATTGAGATTGACTCTCTAGGGCGCATCAAACAGGTTTATCTCAAGAATAAAAAATACCTAACCCCTAAAGAAAAAGGCTTTTTAGAGCATGTGAGCCATCTTTTTAGCTCCAAAGAAAACACGCAACCTCTCCTAAAAGAGCTCCCCCTTCTAGGCGATAATTTAAAACCTTTAGAGGTGCGCTTTTTAGACCCTACGCTCAATAACAAAGCGTTCAACACCTCTTATAGCGCTTCAAAAACCACTCTTGGTCCTAACGAACAGCTGATTTTAACCCAAGATTTAGGCGATCTTACAATCATTAAAACCCTAACTTTTTATGATGATTTGCATTATGATTTACAAATCGCATTCAAATCGCCTAACAACATTATCCCTAACTATGTGATCACCAATGGTTACAGACCGGTGGCTGATTTGGATAGTTACACTTTTTCGGGCGTGCTTTTAGAAAACAATGACAAAAAAATTGAAAAAATTGAAGATAAAGATGCCAAAGAAATCAAACGCTTTTCCAATATTCGCTTTTTATCTAGCGTGGATAGGTATTTCACCACCTTGCTTTTTACCGATAACCCTCAAGGTTTTGAAGCCTTAATTGATTCAGAAACCGGCACTAAAAACCCCTTAGGATTCATTTCTCTCAAAAACGAAACGACTTTGCATGGCTATATTGGTCCTAAAGATTACCGCTCCCTAAAAGCAATTTCACCCATGCTCACCGATGTGATAGAGTATGGCTTGATCACTTTCTTTGCTAAAGGCGTGTTTGTTTTACTAGATTATTTGTATCAATTTGTGGGTAACTGGGGTTGGGCTATCATTCTTTTAACTATTATCGTGCGCATTATCCTCTATCCTTTAAGTTATAAGGGTATGGTGAGCATGCAAAAACTCAAAGAATTAGCCCCTAAAATGAAAGAACTTCAAGAAAAATACAAAGGCGAACCCCAAAAATTGCAAGCCAACATGATGCAACTTTACAAAAAACATGGGGCTAACCCATTAGGTGGCTGTCTGCCTTTAATCTTGCAAATCCCAGTATTTTTTGCGATTTATAGAGTGCTCTATAATGCTGTGGAATTGAAAAGCTCAGAGTGGATTTTATGGATCCACGATCTGTCCATCATGGATCCGTATTTTATTTTACCGCTTTTTATGGGGGCGTCTATGTATTGGCACCAAAGCGTCACGCCAAACACCATGACCGATCCCATGCAAGCGAAGATTTTTAAATTCTTGCCCCTATTATTCACGCTCTTTTTGATCACTTTCCCTGCGGGATTAGTCTTGTATTGGATCACGAATAATATTCTTTCAGTGTTGCAACAACTCATTATCAATAAAGTATTAGAAAACAAAAAACACGCGCACGAACAAACCAAAAAATAAAGGAAAATTGATGCAAAATTTTATTGAAATCAAAGCCAAAACATTAGAAGAAGCCCTTATCCAGGCTTCTATCACCCTAAATTGCCCCATCATCAATTTGCAATACGAGGTCATTCAAACACCCTCTAAAGGCTTTTTAAGCATCGGTAAAAAAGAAGCCATCATTTTAGTGGGCGTTAAAGAAAGTAAAGAGACTAGCCCTAAAGAAATTACAGAGAATAGCCCTAAAGAAATTACAGAGAATAGCCCTCAAAAAACCAACCTTCAAGAAGCCGACATTCAAAAAACCAATCAAAACACCAAAGAACAAAAACCAATTTCAGAACCAAAAGTGCCCAAAACGCCCTCAAAACCTCCTAAAACCCCCCCTAAAAAAGAACTTAGCGACGAAGAAAAACTCAATGAAATCACCAAAGAATTAAAAGATCTCTTCTCCCACTTGCCTTATAAAATCCATAAAGTGGAGGTGAGTTTTTATGAACCGGGGGTGTTATTGATTGATATTGATGGCGAAGATTCCGCTCTTTTAATTGGTGAAAAAGGCTATCGTTACAAAGCCCTTTCTTACTTGCTTTTTAATTGGATCCACCCCACTTATGGCTATAATATCCGCTTAGAAATCTCTACTTTTTTACAAAACCAAGAAAAGGTTATGGAAGTGCAACTCCAAAGCGTGATCATGACCGTGCATGAAGTGGGTAAGGGGCAAATGAAAGCCCCTGATGGCGTTTTAACCTATATCGCTTTAAAAAAATTAAGGAAAGCGTTCCCCAACAAATATGTCTCCATCAAAACCAACTTAAACGATGAAAAATGCATCGTCATTAACGACTTCCACCATGAATGACACCATTGCCGCTATCGCTACCCCATTAGGCAAAGGAGCGATTAGCATTGTTAAAATCAGCGGCAATAACGCTTTAAACATCCTCAAACAACTCACCAAAAAACAAGACTTCACCCCTAGATACGCTTATGTGTGCGATATTTTTTCTAATAATATTTTATTGGACAAGGCGTTAGCGATTTATTTCAAAGCCCCTTATAGTTTCACCGGTGAAGATGTGTGCGAAATCCAATGCCACGGAAGCCCCCTTTTAACTCAAAACATCCTTCAAGCTTGTTTGAATTTAGGAGCTAGGCTTGCTCAAGCGGGGGAATTCAGTAAAAAAGCCTTTTTAAACCATAAAATGGATTTGAGCGAGATTGAAGCGAGTGTCCAACTTATCCTATGTGAAGATGAAAGCGTTTTAAACGCCCTAGCTAGGCAACTTAAGGGTGAATTAAAAATCTTTATTGAAGAAGCTAGAAATAATCTTTTAAAACTTCTAGCGAGCTCAGAAGTTTTGATTGATTATAGTGAAGAATACATTCCTAGCGATTTTTTAAACGAAGTGTTTCTAAGCCTAGAAAAACAAATCGCCTCTTTTAAGGACTTATTGGATTTTTCTAACATGCAAAAACAAAAAAATAGGGGGCATGCTTTAAGCATTATTGGCAAACCTAATGCGGGCAAAAGCTCCTTACTAAACGCCATGCTTTTAGAAGAAAGGGCTTTGGTAAGCGACATTAAAGGCACAACAAGGGACACCATAGAAGAAGTCATTGAATTACAAGGGCATAAAGTGCGCTTGATTGACACTGCCGGCATTAGAGAGAGTGCAGATAAAATAGAGCAACTGGGGATTGAAAAAAGCCTTAAGAGTTTAGAAAATTGCGACATTATTTTGAGTGTGTTCGATCTTTCTAAACCCCTAGAAAAAGAAGATTTTAATATCATTGACGCTCTTAATCGCACTAAAAAGCCTTGTATTGTTGTTTTGAATAAAAATGATTTATCGCCCAAGCTAGAGCTTGAAGTTTTAAAATCCCATCTTCAAATCCCTTACTCCATGCTAGAGACAAACACCCTTAATTCCAAAGCTTGCTTGAAAGACTTAAGCCAAAAAATCAGCGCTTTTTTCCCCAAACTAGACACTCAAAACAAGCTTTTACTCACTTCCCTAGCCCAAAAAAACGCCCTAGAAAACGCCATTACTGAATTACAAAACGCTAAAAACCATTTAGAAACTTTAGAGCTTTTTTCTTACCACATTTTAAGCGCAATAGAAAACTTGAACTTGCTCACTCGCCCTTATGAAACTAGCCAAATGCTTGATAGCATGTTCAGTGAATTTTGTTTAGGAAAATGAAACGCCTAAAAAAGGGGTTTTAGCATTATTTAAAAATTCATTATTAATGTTTAATGAGAAAAAACCAAAATTTTTTAGAATAGTTGTTTTAAAAAGCAAGTGCAAGGGGATTGGCATTATAGCCCTGTATTGCCTTGCCCTTCCTTATTGGCATAGTCTTTCAATTCTTTATAAAGCAAAGACTGCAAGCGCGTGAGAGCGAAATTCTTATCCTTTTCATCCACCTCAATGTTTCTGTTGAGTATGGGCGTGCCTTGACAATCGCTCGCACTGATAAACACCCTAATACGCGTGCCGTTGGCGTTGTCTGTAAAAATCTCGTTTTTGATTTGATAGAGCTTTTCGTCATTGCTAGGAGTCAATACTCTAGCATACGCGCTTATAAGAGCGCTTTTGATTTCTGCATCGCTGTTGTCATCAAAAACAAGTTGCACTTTAGGCTTGAAAGCGTTTTGATAATAGGTTTTTTCATAAGTCTCTAACGAGCTAACCGGAATAGAATACGCTTTTAAGATCCTTTCCATAGGTATTGTTTTGGCGAGTAAATCCCCCAAGCCTTTAGATTGTTGCAAAAAAACCCCTTTGCAAGCTTTAGGCATCAAAGTAGCAAATTGCTCATAAAGAGCGTTATACTTATCCCTTAAGCCTTGCAAAAACAAATTTTTATTGATCCTTAATTGGGTGTAGTAAGTCCCTTTTTGCACTTCTTGTTTGACTATTTCTATATTATTCAATTCCAAGTCATCGGTTTTTAAGTTGATGGTTTGCGAATCGCTGGATTTCAACTGGTTATTCATCCGACTTCTTTGGATATGGATTTGCGAATTGACCACCACGCTAATAGACGCCACTAAATCCGCTAACGCTCTTTGCTTGGAAGCTTCTTTGGATGCGGCTGCACCATTGCCATAAAAATAGCCTTTTTGCTCTTTTTTGTATGCCTTGCTATACCACTTAGGCTCTGCACTCAAATTAGCACCCACAAAAACCATTAGGCATGCAAGAATAATCTTTTTCATCATTGATCCTTATTCATTAAAGCGATGTTTTTCTTATCAATTTCTATCAGCACATACACTTTATCTGCACCAATAAAAGTCGCCTTTAGCTGGCTAGCGGTGATCTCTATTTTATCCCCTTTGAAAGCGTTCAACACTTTCTCTAAAGCGTTATACCTAGCCGAAGACAGGCTATAATCCATATCCAAAGGCAAGATCTCACTCGCCCCGCACACTAAAATTTTCCCCTCTTGGGCTTGATTGGTTTGTGCGTTTTTTACCTCTACCTCTTTAGAGCACTCTTTCGCCCATTTAGGTAACGACCTCCCCCACATAACCCCCACAACTAAAACAAGCACAACAACAAGATGTTTCATCAAATTTTACTTTTTCTTAACCATGCCTAATTCAGATCGCACCTTATCCACGATCCCTTTATCCAAACCGACTAAAACAAAAACCCTATCTTTACCCACATAACGAGCGAGCATTTTAGAAGCGACTAATTCGTTATCCACCAATTGGGAAATTTTCTCGCTATCAGAACCGCTTATGGAACTCTTGCCTGAAGAATCCATCGTCCTAGCTTTTTCGTTTTGCAATTCCTTTTGCAAAGTGGATTTTAAATTCGCCGCTAAATTAGCCCTAGCCTTTGCTGTCGCTTGACTAGTGGAATAATCCACATCATTGCTTGTAATCAAATCTTCAGCCCTTCCTAAAAACACGCCTGAATATTCTTCATACTTCGCTACTTTTTCTAAATCCCCCATCACCCACTCAGGAGCACCTTTAATCGCTTCTTTGTATTTGGTATTGCTTTTGCTAACGCCTGATTTGGGGGCATGGCTACAACCTACAACCATTATTGCGGCTACGACGCCCAATCCCAAGATTTTTTTAACTTGATTTTTCATCGCTAATCCTTTTTAATAGCGTTAAAACGCTAT
This sequence comes from Helicobacter acinonychis, assembly GCF_900461455.1. NCBI lineage: Bacteria > Pseudomonadati > Campylobacterota > Epsilonproteobacteria > Campylobacterales > Helicobacteraceae > Helicobacter > Helicobacter acinonychis. The sequence goes on from NZ_UGIA01000001.1 coordinate 1,209,347, forward strand.
GTGTTTGTTGCTAGCGTTCTTCACAATAGGCCGAACACCGCTCCACACTTCTTCACCGGTTTTTCTGTTGGTCAAACTCAAGGTGAAATTATAGTCTAATCGCTGTCTAGATCTATTGATAGAAGCCGCTTCGCTAGATACTTTACCACTTAAAGATAAATCAGCGGCTATTAGAGTGCCTTTTTCCATCGTCGTGTCTTGATTATACTCTTGGCTGTCTCTTTCTTTTTTGCGCTGTTCTACCATCCTGCTATCCGCTGCAATGCCACTCCCACCGCTCGCTCTTGTGACGCCAAACTTCCCTTGAGATCGCAATCGTAATTGTTGCGTGATTTTAGTCGTTAAGAGATTCATGTCCAAATTAGGCTGTGTGGTGTCATTAATAATATCAGAGACTTCAATCAAATGCTTGCCCTTGAGTTGCATGAAATTGGGGTCATTGAGCATGGACTCTAACATGGCGTTAGCGGTCAATACGAGATCCGTGCTGTTGATACTTGCAGTCGTGTTGTTCTTGGTATCATTCACATCTTGATAGCTCACTGCTCCCCCTGAACAGCCCACCCACAATAACGCACCTAAAACCACTGATCCTATAACTTTTAATTTTGTTTGTAATGCCATAAAATAAAACTCCTACTTTAAGTTTAAAATAGAAACGCTCGTTCCTGTTTTCAAAGTCCTAATAAACACAATGTTATTAGTGTTACTGCAAATTTTACCATTTTGTGCGTCTGTTTTTTCACATTTTGTAGGATTTAGATCCAATAATTTCATTCCATCAGCGTTCAAAACCCCCAATTCGCTCGCTTTTAATTTAGCGGCATAAATTTTATTAGGGAACACGCTTGAGTTTCTGGTATCTGCTTGCGTGGTATGGGCATTAACCATTTTCATAGCTTTACCAAACATTTTTAACCCCATGCCAGCCATCTGACCTGCAGCACTACCTGAAGCCGCCTCAGTAACCTTACCTACCTCTTCAACTCCCCTTGATAAAAGGTTTTTAGTCACAGCCGCACTAACCACTCTCGCCGTGATGCTAGGGAGCTTGTGGTTGAATTCGGCTTTGATGACCTCATTAAAGTTACTCAAAACTTCCAAATCTTTACCATTAAGGCTATATTTTTGCTTGAAATCAGTCCCCTTGCCTTCATCTTTCAAATAAGGCATCGCAAAATACAAGTCCTTATCAGCCACTTCTTCCAATAAAGGCTGTTCGCCATCTTCAACAATCACCCAAGTGGTTTTTACATCCCTTGCTTTATTCACATCCGCTAAATCTTCGCCCACAACCTTAGCATGGCTGATTGCAAACGCTTCTTTCAAATAGCCTTCAGCCTTATCTTTATCGTTATTCAAAAGGTAGAATATCCCTGAAACATAATTCACTAAAGGGTTAGAAAAGTTTTCATAGCCCTTCATTAATTCCAAGCTTTTGTATTTGTTTGTTAAATTATTAAGAGAACCTAAAAATTGAGCAGAAACTTCCTTTTTGCCTTTAGACTTAGATTTAGCTTCTTTTTCTTGTTTTTTGATATATTCTTGCTCTTGTGCGATCTCTTTAGCAAAATAGTCTTTGGCTCTTCTTTGGCGCTCAGCCGTTTGATTAAAAAACACTCTAGCCTTATCTATATCATTTAAAAACGCATAATCTAACGCTAAATAATAATCAGCCAACACCCATTCATACACATTCCCCTTATAAGGGATATTCTTTTCATTCCCCACTGTAGAAGCCAATACCTTGCCACCCACAGTCGTCCCGTCTTTGAATTTATTGTCAAAGCTCGTATTCACATCTTCTAAATTTGTGATAGACTGCTTGTAATCATTCATCTCAAACGCATTCACCCCACTTTGCAATTTCCACAAAAGGGCGTCATGCTGATGCTTGTCCGTCTCAATCAAATTTTGTAAAATTTCATGAGCACTCTTAAAATCTTTATTATAATAAGCTTACTCGAACTTGTTAAAACCATCTTCAATTTTTTTAACTTTTTTAGCCTTAGACGACCCAAACGATCCGCTATGACTAGGATTATTCGCACACCCTACAATAAGCATTAACGTGCACACACTCAAACTACAACCTTTTAGCCAATTCATTGCTAAAACTCCTTGAAAATAAAATAAATTTGAGCTTGGTTATATAACAACAAAATTAAAACACATCTTAATCATTTGAAAATTATAAAAAAAAAAAAAAACGATTTTTTGAAATAAAGAAAGATAAAAGCTATTTAAACATGATTTATAAAAACTCGTCATATTTGATGAATAAAAATGGTAGTAAAGATTGTCAGTTGGAATGTTTTTATTGCAAGCAGTGATCAAATCATTGTTTTAATTTTCATGGTTGGCATGGTTTAGCCAATTTTTCACAAGGGATACAAAGAGATTAACCATCGACCAAGACTAAAACTCGGTCAGTGGGTTCATCACATTTCACACAAATTCAATGGTGGCTAGAGTAGAAGCATCCCCTATTCTAAAAGTGGTGCGTTGGATCCTAGTGTATCCGCCATTCCTTTGTGCGTATTTGGGTGCGATTTCAGTGACGAGCTTATGGGTGGCTTCTTTGTTTTGCAAATACGCAAAAACATGGCGGTGTGCGTTAAAATCGCCCACACGAGCCACTGTCGTTAATTTCTCAATATAGCTACGCAATTCCTTGGCTTTATAAATCCCTGTTTCAATTTTATTATGCTCAATCAAAGCGATAGCTAAATTCTTTAATAATGCCTTCCTGTGCGAGCTAGTTCTCCCAAGCTTGCGGTATCCGTGTTTGTGTCTCATCAGTCATTACCTCCTTTATCTTCTAATTTTTCTAATCTTTTTTTCAAACTCTCTCTTTGTTCAAGGCTTAATTCTGTGCCTACAGGATAGCCTAAATCATTCAATTTTTCAGCGATTTCATCATAGGATTTTTTGCCCATGTTTTTCACGCCTTTAAGCTCTTCTTCGCTCATTAAAACCAGTTCGCCCACATACTTGATACCGATTTTATCCAAGCAATTAAAACACCTAGCGCTCAAATTCATACTTTCAATCTTAGCGCTCAAATCTTTAGCATCATCTCTTTGGGCGTAATCGCCTGAATACTCTGTGTTAGCAATGGGTTTTTCACCAAAAACGCCTAGTTGCTTGCTCATCACTTTCACCGCTGATAAAAACGCTTTGTAAGGATCAATTTGCCCATCTGTTTCAATATCAAAAATGATTTTTTCATAGTTAGGATCGCCCTCAACCAAAACATTTTCAATCTCATAAACCACATTTTTAATCGGCGTAAAAGATCCATCTAAAGGCATGTAACCTTCAGGCATCAATTCTCTTGTAATTTCGCTTGGGACATACCCCATTCCTTTATAAATGATGAGCGAAAAATTCAATTGAGCGTCTTCGTTGATCGTGGCTAGGAGCATTTCAGGATTGATGATTTCTATATGCTCAGAATTTAAATCCCTAGCCCTAAGCTCCATAGGCCCTTTAAAAGAATAATCCACCACAACCGATTGGTTTTCCAAAGGGCTATCCTGCCCCACTAACGCCTTGGCTATAAAACGGATATTCTTTAAATTCATGATAAAAAGCGACACATCTTCAGTAACGCCTCTTAATGAATCAAACTCATGATGGACGCCTTCAATCTTTAAACCCACAGGAGCATACCCCACGGAACTTAAAAGCAAGAGCCTTCTAATAGGATGAGCGAGCGTAACAGCGTAACCAAACTCAAATGGAGCTAGAGAAATCTTAATCCGATTGCCCTCTTTCTCTAGCACCTTAATTTCTGATGGGATCAAAGGTGCTGTTTTGATAACTTTCATGCTCTAACCCCTTACTTAGAATACAATTCTACAATGAGTCTTTCTTCAATAGGAACAACCACTTCTTCTCTTTCAGGGTAGCGGGTGAAGATGCCATATTTTTTATCTTTTTCCACATCAATCCATGGCACAATCCCTGTTTGAGCCGTCAATTCCATTGCACGCACCACTTGCGGATTGCTCTTGGTTTTTTCTTTGATTTCAATTTTTTGCCCTGAACGCACGAAATAAGAGGGAATATCCAAACGCTTACCATCTACAAGCACATGCCCATGCGTTACTAATTGCCTAGCAGAACTTCTAGTGGTCGCAAACCCCATGCGATAGACGACATTATCCAATCTTCTTTCAATCAAGCGGATAAGGTTTTCACCCGTATTGCCATCCAAACGATTGGCCTCCACAAAAATACTCCTAAATTGCTTTTCAGAAATGCCATACATCATTTTGGCTTTTTGCTTTTCTTTCAATTGCAAACCATAATCAGAAGTCTTAGCACGCCTTTGCCCATGCTGACCTGGTCCATAAGCCCTTTTATCTAGTGCGCTCTTACCACTCAATCGCCTTTCACCCTTTAAAGCTAGAGAAACCCCAAAACGCCTTTCTAGTCTTTCTACTGCACCTCTATATCTTGCCATAAAGCCTCCTTACACTCTTCTTCTTTTAGGGGGTCTGCAACCATTATGAGAAAGCGGAGTAATGTCTTTAATCCAAAGCACTTTAACGCCCTCAGTCGCACCCACGCTCTTAATAGCAGTCTCACGCCCACTACCTGAACCTTGAACCTTAATGCCCACTTCTTTAACGCCATGCTCTTTAGCCTTGCTTAGAGCGCTTTCTACGGCCTGTTGGGCTGCATAAGGGGTGGATTTTTTAGAGCCTTTAAACCCTAAACCGCCTGCAGTACTCCAGCAAATCACATTGCCCATTTCATCAGTGATAGTGATGTTGGTGTTGTTGAAGGTCGCTGAAATATAAACAACCCCCCTAGCAATATTCTTTTTGACTACTTTCTTTTTAGTCGCTACATTTCTCTTAGCCATTAAATCATCATCTCCTTAATTTGCTACTTGCTACCCACGGTTTTTTTCTTACCCTTACGAGTCCTAGCGTTATTTTTAGTGGTTTGACCTCTTACAGGAAGACCTTTACGATGCCTGATCCCACGATAATTCCCTAAGTCCATTAAGGATTTAATATCCATTTGAACTTTTTTACGCAAATCGCCTTCTACTAAGTAGCTTTGTTGGATTTTTTTGGCGATACTAGACGCTTCATCTTCGCTCAATTCATGCACGCGCTTGTCAAAAGAAATGCCCACCGCTTCTAAAATCTCTCTAGAACTCTTAAGCCCAATCCCATAAATATAGGTAAGGGCATACTCTACTCTCTTCTTTTTTGGTAAATCTACACCAGCAATCCTTGCCATGCTTTATCCTTGTCTTTGTTTGTGTTTAGGGGTAGCACAGATCACTCTAATAACGCCCCTTCTTTTAATAATTTTGCACTTATCGCACATCTTTTTCACTGATGGTCTGACTTTCATGATTTCGCTCCTTTAAAAAATTAGGCACTACTAAAAACTTTTATGCTAACATATTTTTATTGAAATAACTCTTAAATTCATTTGTATCTAAAAGTTATCCGACCCCTGTCTAAGCTATAGGGCGTAAGCTCTAGCTTGACCCTATCGCCTAAAGCAATCCTAATGTAGTGCATGCGCATCTTTCCAGAAATACGACACAACACCACATGCTTGTTGTCTAACTCTACTTTAAAGGTAGCGTTAGGCAACGCCTCAATCACTTTCCCATCCACTTCTATAACATCATCTCTTGCCATTAACACTCCGTAAGAATCACTGCTTTATTGCCAACTATGGCGATAGTATGCTCATGGTGGCTTGTGTTAAGCCCATCCACTGAAACCACGCTCCACTTATCCGCCAATATTTTAGACTCGCCCTGTTTTTGACACACCATAGGCTCTAAACAAAATACCATGCCCTCCTTGATTTTAGGGCCACTATTAGCTTTGACGCCTTTTTCTAGGTAGTTAGGGATCTCTGGTTCTTCATGGGGTTTTTTACCAATGCCATGCCCACAAAATCCCTTCAAAGGCACAAAGCCCCTTTCTATAATAGCGTTCTCTAAAATCTGGCTCAATTCTTTAAAATGCATGCCCACTCTAATTGAATCAATAGCATGCATTAAACTCTCTTTAGAGCAAGCGAGCAATTTTTCATCTTGTGGGCTTATTGCACCTATAGGGAGCGTGAGAGCTGAATCGCCATAATAACCATCCGCCTCCACCCCCAAATCCAAGCCTATAATATCCCCCTCTTGTAGAACATAATCCGTAGGAATGCCATGAATAACCACCTCATTTAAGGACATGCACACAGAATTAGGGAAACCATAAAGCCCCTTAAAAGCAGGTCTAGCCCCAAGAGATTGGATAAAGTCTTCAGCCATTTTATCCAACTCTAAAAGTGAAACACCAAGCCTTACTTCTCGCTCCAAAAGAGCTAACGCTTGAGCCGTCAATTCCCCAGCTTTTCTTAACGCTTTGATTTCTTTTGGGCTTTTGATAGAGATCGCCATTAAAAGCCCACCGCACTTAAAGTCTTATACTTGCTCATATAAACTTGTGCTTCAATCTTTTTCATGGTATCAATAGCGACTTGAACCACAATCAGCACCGCCGTGCCTCCAAAATAAAAAGGCACGCCCATAGCCTTAACCAAAATCCAAGGCACGGTAGAAATGAGCGCTAAATACAACGAACCCCACAAAGTGAGCTTACTCGCTACAGAATTTAAAAACGATGAAGTCCCCTCTCCAGGTCTAATCCCTGGAATATACCCACCATTACGCCTCAAATTGTCTGCAATATCCTTAGAATTAAACACAATAGAAGAATAAAAATAAGCGAAGAATATGATGAGCAAGAACATCAAAATATTATACGCATACCCTTGTGGGCTTAAGAAATCCGCAATCGCTTGCAAAGTTTTGTTGCTTGTGGCCTGCTGTAAAATCGTAGAAGGAAACACTAACAAGGCTGAAGCAAAAATGGGCGGAATCACTCCGCTTAAATTCAACTTAATGGGAATGTAATTCATGATACGCTTGTTTTGGTTTTGCATCACCACTTTACGTGCATAAGAAATAGGGATCCTGCGCTCGGCTAATTCCACATAGATAATCACAAAAATAGTCGCCAAAACAATCAAGACAATACCAATGAGCATTAAGATATGAATCACACCCGTATTAACTAAATTGAATGTGCCTGAAATAGCCGATGGGATCCCTGAAACAATCCCAGCAAAAATAATAAGGCTAATCCCATTTCCCACGCCCCTTTGCGTGATTTGCTCCCCTATCCACATGAGCAACATCGTTCCTGTAAGCATAGAAAACGCTGAAACGATCATAAAGACTTGCATATCAATCATGATCGCCCCATTCACTCCTCCGCTAATACTCCTTAACCCCACTGAAACGCTCACCGCTTGGATCAAGGTGATTAAAATGGTTAAATAGCGCACGATTTGCATGTATTTTTGCATGCCGTCTCGCTCTTTTTTCATTTTAGCCAAGTTAGGGAAAGTCGCACTCAAAAGCTCCATGATGATAGAAGAAGTGATATAGGGCATGATACCCAAAGAAATGATGCTCAAGCGAGAAACCGCATTCCCACTAAACATGTTAAACAACCCCAAAGCGTTGTTGGAATTGCTGTCAAAAAAAGTCTTGATTGCTGCTAAATCTACGCCAGGAATGGGGATATAAGCTAATACTCTGTAGAGAAATAAAAAACCCAAAGTGATGAGTATCTTACTAGCAATGGCTTTATTCATAATAACTTATTCCTCTCCAATCAAGCTGATAAAACAGAGGCATTATTTCTGCCCACTTGTTTTAATTCTCTTATCTTTGATTTTAGAAGCCAAAATTTTAGCGTCTTTGCCGATCAACTTCACGCTTTCAATATAAAGGGGGAAATGGTGCAAAGAACGCAAGCTTGAAAAAGTGATTTCTTCTAAATGCTTGATCGCTTCATTTTTATCCACATTGATAGAATAGATATGAGAATCTTTAGTCCTAAAACCTATTTTAGGCAAACGGCGTTGTAGGGGTTGTTGCCCTCCTTCAAAGCCTCTTTTAGCCTTATAGCCTGTCCTTGCGGTTTGACCTTTACCGCCTCTAGTGGCAGTCTTTCCCATGCCACTGCCTTGACCACGACCCACTCGTTTGATTTTTTTAACGCTACCTTTAGCGGATTTTAAATTTTCTAATCCCATTGTAATATCCTTTTTAACTACGCCTTGATTTTAGCTAAAGCGTCAAAAGTCGCGTGCACCACATTATAGGGATTATTAGAGCCTAAAGACTTGGTTAGAATATCCTTAATGCCTGCCAATTCCACAATAGGGCGTGTTGAACCCCCAGCAATCACCCCTGTCCCCTCACTTGCCGGTTTCAATAAAATACGACTCGCATTGTATTTATGCTCAATATCATGAGCGATAGTTGTCCCTTTAATCGTTACATGAATAAGGTTTTTAAACGCATCATCTACCGCTTTTTTGATTGCATCAGGGACTTCTTTAGCCTTGCCTAAACCAAAACCTACAAGCCCATTTTTATTGCCTACAACCACCAAAGCGTTAAAGCGAAACCGCCTACCGCCCTTAACCACTTTGGTTACACGACCAACATTCACAACGACTTCTTGAAACTCTTCTCTGTTAATCTCTTCCATGCCTTTCCTTTCTGTCATAGAGCGATCCCATTCTCTCTCAAGCTTTCAGCAAACGCTGCCACCACGCCATGATAGAGGTAACCATTTCTGTCATAAACCACTCGCTCAATCCCTGCTTTTTTCAATTCTTCAGCAAAGAGAACACCTAATTTTTTAGCGTCTTCTTGCGTGTTTTTAAAGCCCATTTTCCTGCCATCAATATGCGTTATGGTGCTTTGTTTCACATCATCAATCGCTTGTGCATAGAAATAGCGGTTGGAACGAAAAACGCTCACCCTAGGCCTTAATGCATCGCCCAAGAGCTTGCTTTTAATTCTTAATTTCCTGCGATCTCTTAAGGCTTTCTTTTTGTATAATGCTTTTGCGTTCATCAATTTACCTTATTTATTTTTTAGCCGTTTTACCAGCTTTTCTAATAATGACTTCATCGCTGTATTTCACACCCTTGCCCTTATATGGCTCTGGGGGTCTGAAGCTTCTGATTTCAGCGGCGACTTGCCCTACTTTTTGCTTATCGCTCCCCTTGATAGTGATCGTGTTTTTTTCCACCACCATTTCAATCCCTGCTGGAATGGGGTATTTCACTGGGTGGCTAAAACCCAAGCTCAAATCCAAAGTCTTATTGCCTAAAGCCACTTTATAGCCCACGCCATTGACTTCTAAAGTCTTACTAAAACCGGTGCTTAAGCCTATTACAATATTATTGGCTAACGCCCCATAAGTCCCCCAATAAGCCCTAGACTGCACATCTTCGCCTATAGGTTGGAAGCTCAATTGGTTGTTTTCAAGCGTGATTTTCACTCGGTTATGAGTTTCTAACTCATGCTTTTCTTTATTGTTTTTAAAAAGAAGCTTGCTCCCTTCAACGCTCGCTTGCACAGAGCTTGGAATTTCAATGATTCTTTTCCCAATTCTTGACATTTTTAATCCTTTACCAAATGCTGCAGAGCACTTCGCCACCGACATTTTGTCTGTAAGCTTCTTCGTTAGTGATCACCCCTTTAGAAGTGCTCACCACAATCACGCCATAGCCATTTTTAAAGCGCTTCAACTCGTTTTTTTGCTTATACACACGACGACCGGGCTTGCTTAAGCGCTTCACTTCGCTGATTTTTGAATACCCTTTTTCGTCATAAGCCAATTGCACATAAACCGATTGTTTTTTGTCTTTATCTTTGATATTGAAATCTTTAATGAAACCTTTTTCCTTAAAAATCTCTAAGATAGAAACCACAATCTTTGCGTAATAAAGCTGTGTGAATTCCAAGCGACGCATGGAAGCGTTTCTCAAACGAGTTAATGAATCTGCAATTATATCATTTACCATATCTTATCCTTACCAACTAGCTTTTCTTAAGCCTGGGATGAGTCCCTCACTGCCCATTTTTCTAAGGCACACCCTACAAAGTCCAAAATCCCTATAAACCGAATGAGATCTCCCACAAATGCGACATCTAGTATAAGCCCTTACTTGGAATTTTGGTTTCCTTTGAGCCTTTGCTATCATTGATTTTTTAGCCATATTAACCCCTTATCTCACTTTTGCAAAAGGCAATCCAAGCAATTCTAACAACTTGAACGCTTCTTTATCGTTATCCGTAGAAGTTACCATAGTGATATTCATGCCATGACTTACCATAATATCATCATAAACCACTTCTGGGAAAATCAATTGCTCATTGATACCAAAGGTGTAATTCCCACGCCCATCAAACCCATTTCGTGAAATCCCTCTAAAGTCCTTCACTCTAGGCAATGAAATCACAATCAACTTTTCCAAGAAATTATACATGCGTTTATTTCTTAAGGTAACTTTCGCCCCCACTGCCATGCCTTCTCTGATCTTAAAGCCTGCAACGGATTTTTTCGCTTTAGTGATAACGGCTTTTTGCCCTGCAATCAAAGAAATCGTTTGTGCAATATTTTGCATGATTTTCATGTCTTTTGCATGAGCTCCAGCACCCACGCTGATAACGATTTTTTCTAGCTTAGGCAAAAGCATGGGGTTTTTGATGTCTAATTCTTGAGCGAGTTTCACTTTCACTTCATTTTGATAAAATTGTTTCAAACCAAACACTATCTAACTCCTTAAGCTTTTTTCACATTAGAAATGTGCATGGGCTTTTCTTTGTGGATAAAACCCCCTTTAGGGTTATCGTCAGTGGGTTTAATCGCTTTTTTCACCACTTTGCACCCTTCAACAATGACTTGAGAAGTCTTAGGCAACACCGCTAAAACCTTAGCAACCTTACCCTTATCATCTCCTGCAATGACTTTAACCATGTCATTTTTCTTAATTTCGCTTTTCATTATACAACCTCCGGTGCTAGAGAAATGATTTTCATAAAATTAGCGTAACGAACTTCTCTGCTCACTGGTCCAAAAATCCTTGTGCCAACAGGGTCTTTTTTAGCGTCCAAGATAACCGCTGCATTGTCATCAAAACGCACCAAAGAACCATTTTTTCTTTGAATTTCTTTCTTTGTTCGCACCACAACGGCTTTCACCACCTGACCTCGTTTCACCTTGCCATTAGGGATAGCTTTTTTCACGGAAGCCACAATCACGCTACCCACACTCGCATAGCGTTTATGACTGCCTCCTAACACCTTAATACACATGATTTCTTTAGCACCGCTATTATCAGCGACATTCAATCTTGTAAAACTCTGTATCATGCTTATACTCCCACTACTAAAATTTCTTTAAGCGTGAAAGACTTGGTTTTAGAAAGTGGCTTGCACTCAATCGCACTCACAAAATCCCCCACTTTCACTTGATTGTCTTGATCATGGATAGTGTATTTTTTAAACTTTTTAACAATCTTTCGGTATTTTTTATGCACCACTTTTCTTTCCACAAGAATCACAGCACTTTTTTCAGCAAACTTGCTGATCACCTTGCCTTGCACCACCCTTTTATGCGGCTCTTTCGTATTCATTGCTTACCCTTTTTTATTCAACACTAGAAGAATAATACGCGTTAATGGCAGTGTTAATGCGAGCGATATTTCTTCTGGCTTTCTTAATCTCGTTAGGATTACTCAATTGCATGGTCTTTAACTTAACGCGCAACTCAAAAAGCTCCGTCTTTTTAGCATGCAACAACTCTTCTAATTCCTTGATACTTTTATCTTTCAATTCAGTATATTTCATTTTCGCTCTCACAAGTTACGATTTTGGTTTTAAAAGGAAGTTTGCTCTGAGCTAGCGCTAAAGCTTCTCTCGCTAATCCTTCTTCAATGCCTAACATTTCATAAACGATCCTGCCAGGCTTGATGTTCATCACCCATTTTTCCACAGAGCCTTTGCCTTTACCCATCCTAGTTTCTAAAGGTTTAGCAGTTAAAGGCTTATCTGGGAACACTCTAATCCACACCTTACCCACTCTTTTAACATGCCTTGTCATAGCCACCCTTGCGGATTCAATCTGGCGTGAATCAATCCTCCCATGCTCTATAGCTTTAATCGCAATATCCCCAAACGCAATGGAATTACCACGATGGGCTTTGCCGCGATTACGCCCTTTCATTTGCTTTCTATACTTTGTTCTTTTTGGCATTAACATAATTATTGCCTCCCTCTTCTGCTTCTTCTAGGCTCTCTTTCTTCTTTAACCTCTTCTTTCTTTTCAAATTGGATGCCTTTTTGCAAAACTTCCCCTTTGAAAATCCACACTTTCACACCAATAATACCATAGACCGTCATCGCTTCAGCAAAGCCATAATCAATCTTAGCCCTTAAAGTATGTAAAGGCACGCGCCCTTCCATATACCACTCAGTGCGGGCAATTTCAGCCCCTGCTAAACGACCAGAAACACGCACCTTAACCCCTTTAGCACCAGATTTTAACGCCGCTTGCATGACCTTTTTCATCGCACGACGGAAAGCGACCCTTTTTTCTAGTTGGGTGGCTACATTTTCTGCGGCTAATTGAGCGTCAGCTTGGGGGCGTTTGACTTCTTTAATATTAATGGAGACTTCTTTTTTGATGAGCGTTTTTAGACCTTCTTTGACTTTTTCAATATCCACGCCTTTTTTACCAATGATAAGCCCTGGGCGAGCCGCCACAACCGTAACGCGCAGTTTTTTAGCCGCTCTTTCAATCACAATTTGGCTCACGCCTGCATAATAAAGCTCTTTTTTAAGAAACTTTCTGATCTTATTGTCTTCATCAATATTGCTTGGAGCGGTGCGAGCGCTAGGAAACCATCTAGAAGTCCAATTCCTATTAATACCTAATCTTAAACCTACCGGATTAACTTTTTGTCCCATGCCCTACTTACCCTCTGCTTGATTTTTTTTATGGCTTTTAGAAGATTTCATTTCTTTCCCTTCTGCTACTTCTACGAATACATGAGATGTTGGTTTTCTAATGGCTGTGGCTCTACCTTTAGCCCTTGGAATGGAGCGCCTAATCACAGGACCAGCATCCACTCTGCAAGAAACAATAAGGGCACTTTTAGCGTCCAAAGAGCCATTAGCGACTGCAGAAGCGACTACCTTTGAAAGCACTCTAGCTGCTTTATTAGGCGTAAATTCCAAACTAGCGATCGCTAATTCAACATTCATGCCTTGAATTTGTCTTGCAATCAATCTGGCTTTAGTAGGAGATAACCGCACAAATCTTAATAACGCTTTGCTCATTCTACTTCCTTACTTACCAATCTTTTTTTGGACACTGCCTTTGTGCCCTTTAAAAGTTCTTGTAGGAGCGAATTCCCCTAACTTATAACCCACATGGTTTTCTGTGATATACACAGGGATAAAAACCCTTCCGTTATGCACATTATAAGTAAAACCAATCATTTCAGGCAAAATGGTGCTTCTTCTAGACCATGTTTTAATGGGGCGGTTATCCTTACTCTCTTTTGCCTTGAGCGTTTTCTTCATCAAGTGGTCGTCTATAAAAGGACCCTTTTTAATTGACCTAGACATTCTTTAACCCTTTATTTGTGTTTCTTTCTGGAAATGATGAGCTTATCGCTAGCTTTTTTCTTTCTAGTTTTATAGCCCTTAGCTGGAGTGCCCCAAGGCGATACAGGATGACCGCTTGTCCCTGTTTTACCCTCACCCCCACCATGCGGGTGATCCACTGGGTTCATGGCACTTCCACGAGTTTGTGGGCGAATCCCTCTGTGGCGGTTGCGCCCTGCTTTACCAATAGAAACATTGATAAAATCTTCGTTCCCTACCACGCCAATACTTGCCATACATTCGCTTAAAATGTAGCGCATTTCAGAGCTTGGCATTCTAATGATAGTGTATTTATTTTCCCTACCCATGATTTGAGCGCTCATTCCTGCACTTCTTGCTAATTGTCCGCCAGCTCCCGGATGCATTTCAATGTTATGCACCACCGTTCCTATGGGGATATTTTTCAACTTCATCGCAAAGCCCACTTTAATATCCAAACCGCCTTCAGCAGCGATAACGCTATCCCCTACTTTCAAACCACTTGGCTGTAAAATATAGCGTTTATCCCCATCAGGATAGACTACAAGAGCGATGCGCGCGTTTCTGTAAGGATCATACTCAATCGCAACCACTTTCCCTTCAATATTGTATTTATTGCGTTTGAAATCAATAATACGATAGAGTTTTTTAGCCCCTCTCTCTTTGTGGCGGCTGGTGATGCGTCCATTATTGTTCCTCCCTGCTGTCGCTTTAAGCTTAGTGAGTAAGCCTTTGACACTGCTTTTTGCGGTAATATCTTTAGAATCCAACACCGACATGAAGCGTCTGCTTGGAGTGTAGGGCTTATAAGTTTTAATCGCCATAACGCTTTCTCCTTTCTACGCGCCAAGGGCGACAATGCTAGCACCCTCTGGAACTTTCACATAAAATTTCTTAAAAGACTTTCTTTGTCCAAGTTTCCCTCTAAAGCGTTTCACCTTACCCTCTTGTTTCAAAGAATTGATTTTTAAAGGCTCAAAGCCAAAGTAAGTTTTAAACACTTCTTTAAGCTGGTTTTTGGTCATATTTTGAGCCGTTTGGACCACTAAAACGCCTTTTTCTTGCAATCCTAATGACTTTTCAGTGTAAAGAATTGACTTTATATCCATGATGTCTGCCATTTTTTACTCCTCTGTCTTATCTTGCACCACATGCTGAAACGCTACTTCTTCCATCACTACCGAGCTAAACGCCGCTAAAAGATAAGCGTTTAATTCGCTCACATCAATAACAAGGCATTTTTTAAGGTTACTAAAGGCTAACTCAGTGTATTCGTCCATGTTCATGCACACAAACAAAGTGTCTCGTTGCTCTAAAGCTTGGAACATTTTGTTCGCTTCTTTAGCCAAATGCTTCCTTTTATTGTATTCAACCACGCCTTTTATAGCAATTTTTTCCACCACAAAAAGCTTATTCGCTTGTGCTTTTTCTTCTAAAGCATATTCTAAAGCTAAGCGTTTTTGTTTTTTATTGATTTTAAGGTTGTAATTGCGGTTGTTCGTAGCCCCATGAGAGACACCCCCACCGACAAACACAGGCGAAGTGATGCTCCCTGCTCTAGCTCTTCCGCCCCCTTTTTGTGCCCAAGGCTTCCTACCGCCCCCACTCACTTCAGCACGGTTTTTACTTTTAGCGGTATTAGCACGCACAGAAGATAAATAGTGCTTCACATAAAGATAGAGATTATGGCTGTTAATACCCTCATATCTTTTGGGTAACTCCATGCTACCCTTTTCTTTCAAATGGCTGTCTAAAACGATGGCCTTACTCATATCAAACCCTTTATATTACATTCAACGATGGTTTTATAACGCCCTAATGCGCCCATAAGCCCCAGAAAAGCCGGCTACTGAACCCTTTAGAACTAACACCATACTTTCTTTATCAAAAGAGAGCACCTCGTTTTGACAAGTAACTAGCTCATTGCCATAATGCCCCGCCATTTTCCTACCCTTTTGCACCCTTCCTGGCCATTCTCTGTTACCAATAGAACCAGGACGGCGGTGGAATCGGCTCCCATGAGCTGCAGGCCCGCCTTGGAAATTCCAACGCTTCATCACCCCTGCAAAGCCTCTTCCTTTAGTTTTAAAGCTCGCTTTAACCCTTTTAAGCGTTTCTAAAGCACTCAAATCCAAATCGCCAAGCTCTTTTTGTTGGGAAGCTTTTAAGGTAGCGAAATGGTTAAACTCTTTGCTGAGTTGGTATTTCTTTTGCTGGCCTTCAATCGCCTTATTGTGTTTTTTATGCATCGCATAGGCCACTAAAGCTTTTCCGTTTTCTAGCTGGCACACTTTCGCTTGCAAGACTTTAAGCAAGGTTACAGGCGTGCTGTTAGCATCAATGGTGCGACTCATGCCTATCTTTTGAACTAAAAATTCCATATCTAACCCTTAATTTATTTATCTGTGTTAGGACTACTTCGTTTCCATAGAAGTTACTTCTACATCCACTTCAGGAGCTAAATCTAACTTCATCAAGCTATCCACGGTTTCTGGGGTGGCCGAAATAATATCAATCAATCGGCTATAAACCCTAATCTCAAACTGCTCTCTTGAATCCTTATTGACATGCGGAGAGCGTAAAACGGTGTAACGCTTATTCTTAGTCGGTAAAGGGATAGGCCCTCTAATTTCAGAACCTGAACGCTTTACGGCTTCCACGATAGCCACAACGGAGCGATCCAACACTCTATGGTCATAAGCTTTGAGCTTCAACCTGATTTTTTCCATAAACTCTCCTAAAAGAACTCGTTTCATTCATTGCTAAATAGAATAAAACAATAAAATAAAAACTGAAATACTACTCAAAATGCACCATTTAGTCAATAGATTTTACCCTTTTTAGGTGCTTTTTAGGGATTTTTACTTCCTTTTTATAAGGAAATATAAAGAAAATGCGGTATGCTTATCTTATTCAATTCCATTAAAAGGAAGTTCATGCCCCTTTCTTGCTTGCACCCTTTTGGCCCTTTTGAAACCCCTAACGAACCTAGCCTTAGTAACCCCCTTTTAGATCCACATTCAAGCGATAAAATTTGTCTTTTAGGCCCGATGAAATCCGGTAAAACCACTTTCGCACTCAAATTAGCAAAGCGTTTTAAAAACCCTGTGTATATCAATTACAATGACATGCGCTTGAATAAAAATATCTTAAGCTCTTGGCTTTTAAAATGGCATTTAGAAAAGAAAATGGATTTGCTCATTTTAGACAATATCGATCGCTTGGATTTCAGCCTGCCAAAGCTCGCTCAAATCATTCTTATCCCTAGCCTTTTAAGCCCTATAATAATGCCAGATTTTAGCCTATGCTATGCGTTAGGGTTGAGTTTTAAAGAATACAGCCGCTTTTTCAAGCCCAACACCCCTAAAAGTGCTCTGTTTAACCGCTTTTTAAAAGAGGGCAATGCTTTAGATTCGCTTTTTACAGGGAATAAACAAGGAAAAATCCTAAAAAAACAAGAAAATATCAAATCAGTCTTTCAAGCTTACGCCCCTTTAATGGCTAAAATCTGTGCTTATCAATCCAAGTTTATGAGCGTTTTTTACCTTTATACCCAACTCAAAAAAGAGCTTAAAATCTCTAAAGACACTCTCTATAAACTTTTACACACCCTAGAACAACAACGAATCCTTTTTTTAGTCCCCAGTTTTGAAAGCAATAAAACCAAATTGTATTTGTGCGATTTTGCTTTGCCTTATAGCTTGACTTCTAGCCCCTCGCTTTTAAATATCTTTGAAAACATGGTTTTTTTAGAGCTTTACAAACAATTCCCCAACCACAAGCTTTACTCCCATGATAACGGAATCTTCATCTTAAGCGAAAACGACGCTAACAAGCTCGCCCTCATCGCCCATGCTTTCCCCACGCCCCATTTTTTAGAAAAACAGCTTTTATGGTGTAATGAACATGGGTTTTTAAACATCATCGTCGTTTCTATCAACGCCCCCACTTTAGCGGTTAATTCTTCTTACAAACACCTTAATTTTATTGATTTTTCTTTGGATATTCAATCTATTTTGGTATAATAATTATTATCTATTTATCTATTTATCTATTTATCTATTTATCTATTTATCTATTTATCTATTTATCTATTTATCTATTTATCTATTTATCTATTTATCTATTTAATATTAAGCACCATTATGCATTTTTTAAATGATTATTACATATTTTTATTTTTTCTTAAGCTAACCCTTTATATACTTCCAAACCCTTGTATTTTTGAGAGATCCCATCTATCCCAAAAATACAAGAGATTTTAACTGATACTCAAGGGAATAAAATGAAAACATGGATCAAATTCATTCTTGGCTCTCTTTTGTCTTTAAGTTTTTTAATTCAAGCAGTGCATGCTGAAATCTTGCAAGATACGACCAACTACCCTAATTGGCTTAAAACCAACCTTTTTGATGGCAATAATCCGCTCAATCAATATGTCGGATCAGCCTCTATGACCGGTAAAAGGAACGATTTTTACGCCAATTACATCCCCTATGACGACAAGTTATTCCCAGAAAAAAACGCCGAAAAAGTGGCTTTTTTAAGGGCTAAAATGAACGCTTACAGCTCTTTAGAGATTGTCTTATTAACTAAAAAAGTGCGGGAGCGCATTTATAAGGAGTTTCAAAATAAATCCATCAATAATTTGTTTGAAGTGGTTGATTTTTTGGTCTCTAAATCCATTTTGGCTAAAAGATTCGTGGATAACGCTAACAAGCGCGTCTACATCATGGTGCAATTCCCTTTTGTCTATCCTGAAGATCTTATCGCTCATTTCAAAGGGAAAAGTATCGAACTTTCTCCAAAAAGCGCTAAAAGTTTGAGCGTAATTTTAAACAAGGTGCTATTTAATGTGGATACTTAAGAAAATAGGTTGTTTTTAAGCACAAAGCTATGCCTATGAAAGGGCGTAGCCCCTAGTTTAGCAATCGCTTCTATGTGTTTTTTGGTCCCATACCCGCAATTCTTATCCCAACCGTATTCCTTAAACAAGGCGTGCAATTCTAGCATTTCTCTGTCTTTGGAAGTTTTTGCTAAAACAGACGCCATAGCGATTTGAGCGATTTTCTCATCGCCCTTGATGATCGTTTTTAGATTAGAATAGCGTTTATTCAAACCAAACGCCGTGTTGCCGTCTATATTGATTGTTTGAGCTAAAGGGCTTAGCTTTTCTAAAATTTCTTGCACAGCGAGTTTCAAACACACCCCCAAACTCAAGCTATCAATTTCACCTGCGCTTTTTTTAATTACGCAAAATTTGACCTCATCATGCGATTCGATTTTATCTTCTAAGAAAAAGCGCTTATTTTGGCTGAGTTTTTTGCTATCTTTAAGACCCATTTTTAGAAAATCTAAGGCTATTTTTTCACCACACACCACCCCAGCCACAAAAAGCGAACCAACCAAACACCCCCTACCCGCTTCATCAATGCCTAGAGTCATTTAAAATGCCTTATTTTTTAGTGTTGTCTTTTGGTTTAAAATTTTCCTTTGCAACTTGAATGCCAAAAAACACTCCATGCTTGAATTTTGATTGTTATTCATTTTCTTTGTATCTTTGTGGCTTAAAACATCAATGTTATAAATAATACTAAATATTATACAAAACATTGCTGAAACAATTATAAACACAAGGCTTGCCAAAGGCCCTCTGACTGCTTTTTCATAATTTTCGCATGATCTTTTTGCTTGAATTTCATGTTCTTGTTTTTCCTTTTTTATACTCTCTCTTTCTGCATCCGTATCGCTTTGCAATATTCTAATATCATATTCTATTGTCTTGACCTGGTTATCAAAATAAGCCTCATGCATTATCAAACAATTATAATATAAGCCGAACCGAGTGTATGAATAACTAAAACCGTGTAACAAATCAAAGAAATAATAACCGCACATACTGAAACTATACGATCCCAAGGCGCTAAACGGAAGCAATCAATAGGTTGCAAAATAGGAGCCATATTTATCTTTATATGCTACAAACGGCATAAATCCAAGCACCACTACCAAAACTTGGATAAGCGTGGTGCATTTTTGTTTGGTGAAATCATACCGAACGCTATTGATTTTAAAAAGTAAGACTCTCTTTCTGTTTTAATTTTTTCTTCATCTGCCATGCAAAAACCTTAATCTTGCTAAAATCTAACTCCCCCACCCAAGGTTTTCAAACCTTAGGTCCAATCATTTTTTCAGGCACTACGAATTTGTCAAAATCTTCAGTGCTCAATAGCTTCAATTCCACTGCACTTTCTTTTAAAGAAATGCCTTTTTTGTGGGCGTTTTTAGCGATTTTAGCGGCGTTTTCATAGCCTACATGCGGGTTGAGAGCGGTTACTAGCATTAAAGAATGATGCAAGTAATAATCAATTTTTTCTCTATTAGGTTCAATGCCACTCGCGCAATGGATATTAAAACTTTCCATGCTATCGCTTAGCAGCCTTAAACTTTGCAAGAAATTATAAATAATCACCGGCTTAAAAACATTCAATTCAAAATTACCCTGACTGGCTGCAACACCAATAGCGGTATCATTCCCCATCACCTGCACGGCTACCATTGTCATCGCTTCGCATTGCGTGGGATTGACTTTACCGGGCATAATAGAGCTACCTGGCTCGTTTTCAGGGATATTCAGCTCGCCCAAACCACAGCGCGGCCCACTCGCAAGCCATCTAATATCGTTAGCGATTTTCATCAAATTCGCCGCCAAAGCTTTAAGAGCCCCATGTGCATAAGCGATAGCGTCATGGCTAGTGAGAGCGTGGAATTTATTAGGTGCAGAGATAAATTTCACCCCACTAAATTGGCTCAATTCTTCAGCCACTTTTTCGCTCAATTCTTTATGAGCGTTTAGCCCGGTACCTACGGCAGTCCCACCTATGGCTAGCTCTCTTAAATGCTCCAAACTCTCTAAAATTTGTTGTTTAGAATGCTCTAGCATGCTCGCATAACCGCTAAATTCTTGCCCCAAAGTTAAAGGCGTGGCGTCTTGTAAATGCGTGCGCCCAATTTTGACAATCTCTTTAAATTGTTGGCTTTTTTCTTTAAAGGTTTTTAACAAATTCTCCAAACTAGGGAGCAGTTTATGCGTGATTTCTAGCACGCTCACAATATGCATTGCGGTAGGGAAAGTGTCGTTAGAGCTTTGGGACATATTCACATCATCGTTAGGGTGGATGAGTTTTTTCTCTCTAAAATTACCCCCTAAAATTTCGGTAGCCTTATTGGCAATGACTTCATTGAGATTCATGTTCGTTTGAGTCCCACTCCCTGTTTGCCATATCACTAAAGGGAATTCGCCGCACAACTCACCTTTTAAAATGCAATCGCACGCCTTGATAATGGCTTGCGATTTTTCTAGACTCAATTTTCCTAACTTGTGATTGACTACCGCTAAACTTCTTTTAAGCTTTGCAAACGCGCCAATCAGCTCTTTAGGCATTCTTTCAGTGCCGATTTTAAAGTTTTCAAAGCTGCGTTGCGTTTGAGCCCCCCAGTATTTGCTGTCATCTACTTGAATTTCGCCCATCGTGTCATGTTCGATTCTAAATTGCATGCTAATCCTTTGAAATTTGATTTTAAAACCTTAAAAAAATAGCATAAACTCCTATACCTTCTACTTAAAAACGCCATTTTTTTCAACTTCTTTAAAACACACCGCACTAGGGTTGATATAAAGGTTAGTGGAATGGAACCAAAAAGCGCTTTCATAGACATTAGGACTGCGTAAAATTCTGCAATGAAACCCTATGGAAAAGTCCTCAAAAAGGCAAAGCATGCTTGATAACGCATGCTAAAATCTCAGCCCTCACTTTTAATTGCATAAGTTTTCTTTTTCGTTTAAAGGGGCTTCATTAGATTTTAAAACCCTGAATTTTTGAGTGTCAAAATTCGCCTCTACACATGCACCACCTATCGTGCTAGAATCATCATTCGTCGGTATAAGGTAACGATCTGCTTGTCATGATATTGAGCGTTTTTAAGGGAAACCCGCTTGATCCGCTCGCAAATGATGTGACTAACATTGTAATTTCTTTAGGCAATACATAGTGGTTTAAAAAATTGCTATCCACAGAAAGCAATATCTCATGGTTATCCAAACACAAATACAACCCGCTATCATCTCTAAAATCTCCGGATTTTAAAACGCTCGCTTGGACTTTAGGGCTTAACGCAACAATTTCTTTAAAATCAAGTGCATAAATACAGGTGAAACCAATCCCTTTCAGTGAATTTTCCACGCTTTTAGACTCAAAATTAGGGATAATAAAAGGCTTGTCTTTAGGCACAAGAGCTAGAGTTTGAGCGTTTAATGATCCCAGATGGTTGTGAGAGATGTCAATAAAATCTGCACTCTTTAAGCATTCTATGACTCTTTTAGAGTTTGGCTAGCTATGCCACCAATCTCCCAAAAAACAAGGACCTATTAACCATGGGTCGGTGATGATTTTGATCTTGTCGCATTCAAAAAACAAACTTGCATGGTTTAAATATGCGCAATGAAATACGCCTTTTCTAGCCCCATTAAACGGATTTTCTAAATGCGAGATTTGAGATACATTCAAAATATTATCTTTAATGGTGTAATTTTTTAAAGGGGTTTTTTGATGCCATTTTGATAAGTTGAGGCGTTAAGATCTAATTTCCAAGAATGGTTAGGGCAAGTTACAATGAAGTCCTTTAAAAGACTGGCTTGCAATGAAGAAGTTTCTTTAAATCCCACTTCTCTAGAACACAAGCACCCTCCCATATGCTCACACACGCTATCAATAAGAGTCTCAATCTGTGCATTTTTGTATTTCGCATAGAATAAAGTCCTATCTTTGTTGTTTAGAGCGATGATTGTTTCATCAGATGTTGGGGGTTAAAACCAAGCCATTTTATCCAAAAAAAGCGATAACAAATAAAAGCTCTTTTCGAAGTTAGCCCCCTAAAAAAGGGGACTAAACAAAAAAGAGACCAAAAAAGGGTTAAAAGATTTTTAAGCTCTTATTTTTATTTATAAGAGCGTTTTGATCGCGTCTTCAATCGGTTTTTGAGAGCTGGGTTCTACAAGCCTTTCACCCACTTCTTTAGCGTTTTTGTAAAAAATCAAAGTGGGGATCTTGCGAATGCCTAAACTTTCTTTTAAATCCTGGCTCTCATCAAAAGCGACCTTAAAAAAATGCACCTTGCCTGCGTAAGTCTTGGCTAAATTATCCATAATTGGCTCAATTTTTCTGCAATCCGGACACCAACTCGCCCCAACATTAACCACCACCGCTTGATGAACGATTTTCTCTGCGTAATTTTTTCCGTTAATCACTTCTAACATGATAATCCTTAATTTTTATTTCCCCCAACTTTAAAAGTATAGCATAAACCCTACACCCAAAAGCTAATCCCCTTTAACATTGGCCATAAACGCATGCAATTCATTGTATTCTTGGCGGTTTAAAAAACGCATTTTCCCTACCGGCAAGGCATTCAAATTCACAAAACCATAACGAACGCGCCTTAAATCCAACACTCTAGCGTTAAAAAACGCAAAAAAACGCCTCAATTCTCTGTTTTTCCCCTCATTGATAACAACTCTAATTTTAGAGTATTTGGCATGGTTTTTGATGATTTCATAACCAATAAAGGGGGCGAATTCCATGCTTTTAATTGGGGTTTTTTGGTGTGCTCCTTTAGTGGCGTTTTCTAATTTCAAGCCCTCTTGCATAGCGTTTTCCATCTCTTTTGTAACAAAACCTTGAATTTTAATAAGATACTCTTTTTCCAAATTTGCATGCATTAAAGCACTCACCACCGCCTTACTATCGCTTAATAATAGCACCCCCTCACTAGCAAAATCCAAACGGCCCACAGGCACAAAATGCGCGTATTTTCTTTCCAAGCTTTCATAAATCATGCGCCGTTTTAAGGGATCGTTTTTGCTCACTAACTCGCCCTTTGGCTTGTGATAAACTAGCACGCTGAATTTTTTGTTTTTTAAGGGCTTGATGAGACGCTTATCCAAAAAAACCTTGTCGTTTTCTTTAACCACGCTAGCGAGTTTGGCATGCTCATGGTTGATTTTCACCCGCCCCTCTAAAACCAATTTTTCAGCCTCTCTGCGCGAATGCTTGGTATAATGGGCTAAAAATTGGTTGATCCTCAAGCTAAATCCCTCCACTCTAATTCTTTAAAATCGTCCTTAATCTTTTCATCTACCAACAAATCGCTTTGGAATTTGAATTGCTTGCCCTTATCTTTGATAATCAAATACAAGGGGCGTTTGCCCTGGTGTTTTAAAGCACTCTCTTTGATTTGTCTTAAAAACTCTTTTTTCACATCGTTTTCTAACACGATCGCTAAAGAGCAAGAGCTAGAAGCGAGCATTTCAATGGGGGGGATTTCGCGCACATCTTCTTTTTGTTTGTTAGAGTCTTTATAGTGGGCTTTAGGGATTTTAACCTCTCTAGCGCTCTTTAGATCCAAGATTTCAAAAAGCCTTAATCGTGCAACCTCTTCTTGCTCTTCAATCTTGCATTTAAACACTAAAGGCTTGTTTATATCCAACTCTTCTAAAGCGTTTAATTGCTTTTCAAAAAACATGAGCTCAAACTTGCCGTATCTGTCTAAAATTTCCGCTGTGCCATAAGGCTTACCGCTTCGTTTACCAATTTTCTTTTTAACTTCCATGATTTTACCAAGCAAGTAAGCTTGCGATCCGATTTCTAACTCTTCAATATCAATGCTTTTGACCAAATTTTTAAAGCCCTTAATCTCTTCTTTAAACTCATCTAAAGGGTTGCCTGAAACATGGATACCTAAAGTTTCATACTCGTATTCTAAAAGCATCTTAGCGTCATGTTCGCCTAAATCAGCCATATCCAAAATGACCTGCTCTCTTGTTTCACTTTCCATTGCCCCAAAAAGAGAATTGCCCCCTTGCATCATTTCATTAGCCTTGTCTTTAGCACGCCCCACATCGCAGATCAAATCCAAGTTAGCGAGCATGGTTTTTCGTGTGTAGCCCAAATTATCCAAGCTCCCAGATTTCACTAAAGGCTCTAAAGATTTTTTAGTGAGTTTGGAAAAATCCATCCGTGAAATAAAATCTTCTAAATTCTTATAATCCCCTTTAGTCCTTTCTTCAATGATGTTTTTAATCGGCTCGCTCCCTACCCCTTTAATCGCACCTAAACCAAACACGATTTTCTTTTCTACTTTTTCGTTTTTAAACTCTGCCACGCTGAAATCTTGCATAGAAGAATTGATGTGCGGAGGCATCACTTCAATTTCTAAAGCCCTAACCTCATCAATATAGCGTGCCACGGATTCAATCTTATTGGATTCGCTAGTGAGCATCGCTGCCATGAACTCATGCTTATAATAAGTCTTTAAATACGCTGTTTGGAAAGTGATCATCGCATAGGCGGCTGAATGCGATTTGTTGAGACCATAGCCGGCAAATTTAACGATCAAATCCCACAAATTAATCGCTTTTTGACCATCATGCCCTAAATTTTTAGCCCCTTCTACAAATTTAGCCTTATTGCCCGCCATGATTTGAGCGTCTTTTTTCCCCATAGCACGGCGGATCAAATCCGCTTCGCCCAAACTAAACCCGCCGATAGTTTGCACGATTTGCATCACTTGCTCTTGATAGACGATCGTGCCATAAGTGGGCTTTAAAATCGGCTCTAATTCCTTAAACGCATATGTGATAGGCTCAATGCCATGCTTTCTATTGACAAAGTCATCTACCATGCCTGATTCCATGGGTCCTGGTCTCCCTAGCGCGATAATAGCGATAATGTCTTCAAAGCTTGAAGGTCTTAAGCGCTTGTTAAGCCCTTGAAACATTCCGGATTCAATTTGGAATATCCCCACCGTATCGCCGCTTTGGATCGTTTTATACACTTTAGGGTCGTCCATATCCAGCGATAAAAAATCCACATCAATTTGGTGTTGCGTTTTAATGATTTTAAGTGCATCATCAATCACGGTCAAGGTTTTAAGCCCCAAAAAGTCAAACTTGATCAAATCCACCGGCTCTAAATATTTCATGGAATATTGCGTAACGATACCGCCGGTTTTTTCAGAAGCAAATAAAGGGGTTTTGTGCCACAATTCTTTTTGGCTATCCACCACCAAAGCTGCGGCATGCACGCCTGCGTTGCGATTTAAGTTCTCTAAATTGAGCGAATACTCCCACACTTGTCTAGCCGTATCATTGCTTTCTACTAATTCTTTGATTTTAGGCTCTAATTCCCACGCCCCCTCTATGAACTCGCCATTTTTTTCATAGCCCTTAAGCGTGATACCCAAGCGATTAGGTATGAGTTTGGCAAAATCATCAGCCTCTTTATAAGGCATGTCCAAAACCCTTGCAACATCTCTAATCACGCCTTTAGCCAACATTTTATTAAAGGTGATGACTTGAGCCACATTATATTTGCCGTATTTTTCAATCATGTATTCTATGATTTCTTTACGCCGGCGTTGGCAAAAATCCGTATCAATATCAGGCATGCTGATCCTTTCAGGATTTAAAAATCTTTCAAAAAGCAAATCGTATTTCAAGGGGTCAATATCGGTGATTTTTAGTGCAAAAGCCACCAAGCTCCCTGCCGCGCTCCCCCTACCAGGCCCTACAGGAATACCCCTTTCTTTAGCGTAACGGATAAAATCCCACACAATTAGCATATAACCTGGGAATTTCATGTTCGTAATGACTTCAATTTCTTTTTCCAATCGCTCTCTATATTGCTCATGCTTTTCTTTAGGCACTAAAATCAAACGCTCTTTCAAGCCCTCTCTAGCCTTGTGGGCGAAATAAGAAGCGTCATCTTCAAAATCTAGCCCTTCGTTTTGGGCGTAAGTTTTGGTGAATTTAAAGCTTGGGGGGGTTGGGGGGTTCTTTTTATCGTCTTTTAAATCAATCTCTAAAACGCATTTATCAGCGATTTCTTGGGTGTTTTCTAAAGCTTCTGGAATATCTGCAAACAACTTCGCCATTTCTTCAGGGGATTTAATGTAAAACTCATGCACGGAGTGTTTCAAACGCCCTTGATCGTTTAGGGTTTTACCCATCGCTACGCACATCGCTACTTCTTGAGCTTTAGCGTCGTTAGGCATGGTGTAGTGGGTGTCGTTTGTGGCAATGATTTTTAACCCTGTTTCTAAAGACATTTTAATGACTTGCTCATCAATGAATCGCTGATCTAAAATGCCATGGCGCATGATCTCTAAATAAAAATCGTCTTCAAAAATCTCTTGGTATTCGCAAGCGATTTTTTTAGCTTCATCATAGCCCTTAGCCCCATACCTGCGATTTCTCTCACTATTGGTATTCAAATGGTAATTGACTTCCCCTTGCAAGCACGCACTAGAAGCGATAATCCCTTTAGAATGCTCCCTTAAAAGCTTTTTATTGATGCGCGGAAAATAATAAAACCCCTCTAAATACGCCATAGAGCTTAAATACATCAAATTTTCATAGCCCTCTTGGTTTTTAGCGAATAAACACAAATGGAAGCGTTGTTTGGTTTCTTTGCTGGAGAGGTTGTCGTCATTATGGATATACGCTTCCATGCCTATGATAGGCTTGATGCCTTCTTTTTTCATGCTCGTATAAAAATCAATCGCTCCAAACATGTTCCCATGATCGGTCATGCTCACGCTTTTCATGCCCAATTCTTTAATGCGTTTGGCTAAGATTTTAATCTTATTGGCCCCATCTAAAAGCGAATATTCTGTGTGCAAGTGCAAATGCGTAAAAGCTTTAGTCTCTTTCATTGTCTAACCCCTATATATAACCCCTGTTTGGATTTAGTGCCATTATACTGATAGCTCTTTAAAAAACCCTTTATTCTTATTAAGTCAATTTAATGATAATTATTGTATAATGATGCTTATAATGAGAAAATATTTCTTATTATGATGCTATATTAAGGAGTTCATCATGAAAAAATCCATTTTATTGAGCGTTTGCTTGGCTTTTTCTTGCATTCACGCTTTAAGCGATATGGATCTCATCAAAAAAGCGAAAGAAAGCCATCTAGAACCCATGCCTATGGGCAAGGAGCTCAAAGAATACCAGATCAAAAAAACTAAAGATGTGGGTATTGGTGCTAAAAAAAGCGAGATTATGACCCCCGCTCAAGTGGAATTAGGCAAAATGCTCTATTTTGACCCTAGGATTTCTACTTCCTATCTTGTGTCTTGTAACACATGCCATAATCTAGGCTTAGGCGGAGTGGATCTAGTCCCAAGTGCAGTAGGCTCTCAATGGAGGAAAAACCCCCACCTTTTAAGCTCCCCAACGGTGTATAACTCTGTCTTTAATGATGTGCAGTTTTGGGATGGTAGGGTTACGCATTTAAACGAGCAGGCGCAAGGGCCTATCCAGTCTTCTTTTGAAATGGGGGCTGACCCAAAAGTCGTGGTAGAAAAAATCAATTCCATGCCAGGCTATGTCAAACTCTTTAGAAAAGCTTATGGCTCTAAAGTCAAAATTGACTTTAAATTGATCGCAGATAGTATCGCTATGTTTGAAGCCACGCTCATTACCCCAAGCCGCTATGATGATTTTTTAAGGGGCAATCCTAAAGCACTCAGTAAAGCCGAACAAGAAGGGCTGGATTTATTCATTTCTAAAGGCTGTGTGGCTTGCCATAATGGGATCAATCTTGGCGGATCGATGCAACCTCTTGGGGTGGTCAAACCTTATAAATTCGCTAATGTGGGCGATTTCAAAGGCGATAAAAACGGGCTTGTGAAAGTGCCTACTTTAAGGAATATCACCGAAACGATGCCTTATTTTCATAACGGACAATTTTGGGATGTCAAAGATGCGATCAAAGAAATGGGCTCTATCCAGTTAGGCATTCAAATCAGCGATACAGAAGCGCAAAAGATTGAAACTTTCTTTGAAGCCTTAAAGGGTAAAAAACCTAAAATAATCTACCCAGAACTCCCTGTGATGACAGACAAAACCCCTAAACCCTCTTTTTAACTTTTAAAAAGTCCCTTTTAAGGGGGCTTGATTATAAAAAGCTAGGGTCATTACAAGACTTGATATAAGTTTTTTGTTAATGAAAATTCTCTAAACGATCTATCTTAACGCTATAATTTGAGAATAAATAAAACTAAGTTTTTTAAAGAATGAAAGGATATTGAAGTTAAAAACAACCTAATGCTTTAATTTGAAATCAAGGCGTTAAATTTAGCAGATCTTAATGAAATCACAAGTCAAACGCTTTTAAAAGCGTTTTAGCGTGTTTTAAAAAGATGAACGCTTAAGCATGTTCAGATTTTTGCTTTTCTCTGTATTCTATGATCATGCTGTGGATTTCATCTTTTAATTTTAATTTTTGTTTTTTCATGTGGCTGATTTCTGCGTCGCTAACATTTTGTTGCTCAGCGGTTTTAATATCATCATCAAGTTGGTTGTGTTTCTCAAAAATCCTATAAAAATGCGGATTATTCGCTTTTAACACGCTGATTTCGTCTCTAAATTCATGGAACATGGTTTTCTCCTTTATTTTGGATGTTTAAAGTATAATAAACTATCTTTTTAAAAAACAACTTAAAAGCGCTATAAAATAGTCTTAAAAGGTGCGATAAAACAACAAAAAGGAATACCCATGGATATTCGCAACGAATTTTTACAATTTTTTAAAAATAAGGGGCATGAGATTTATCCTAGCATGCCCTTAGTACCTAATGATTCTACCTTGCTTTTTACTAATGCTGGTATGGTGCAATTTAAAGACATTTTTACCGGCATGGTGCCACACCCTAGCATTCCTAGAGCAACAAGCTCGCAACTATGCATGCGTGCAGGGGGTAAGCATAACGATTTAGAAAATGTCGGTTATACCGCAAGACACCACACGCTTTTTGAAATGCTAGGGAATTTCTCTTTTGGGGATTATTTCAAAGAAGAAGCGATTTTGTTTGCGTGGGAATTTGTAACCAAAAATTTAGGGTTTAAGCCTAAAGATTTGTATATTAGCGTGCATGAGAAAGATGATGAAGCCTTTAAATTATGGGAAAAGTTTGTGCCTACTGATAAAATCAAAAAAATGGGCGATAAAGATAATTTCTGGCAAATGGGTGATAGCGGGCCTTGCGGGCCTTGCAGTGAAATTTATATTGATCAAGGCGAAAAACACTTTAAGGGGAGTGAGGATTATTTTGGGGGCGAGGGCGATAGGTTTTTAGAAATTTGGAATTTGGTGTTCATGCAATACGAACGCTCTAATGATGGCATTTTATCCCCCTTGCCAAAGCCTAGCATTGATACAGGCATGGGGCTAGAAAGGGTGCAAGCGCTCTTAGAACATAAGCTCAATAATTTTGATTCTTCATTATTTGCGCCTTTAATGAAAGAGATCAGCGAACTTACAAGCCTAGATTATGCGAGCGAGTTCCAGCCAAGCTTTAGGGTAGTGGCCGATCATGCAAGGGCGGTGGCGTTTTTGCTCGCTCAAGGGGTGCATTTCAATAAAGAGGGTCGTGGCTATGTTTTAAGGCGTATTTTAAGGCGCTCTTTAAGGCATGGGTATTTAATGGGCTTGAAAGAAGCGTTTCTATACAGAGTCGTGGGCGTGGTGTGCGAGCAATTTGCCGACACGCATGCGTATTTGAAAGAGTCTAAAGAAATGGTGATGAAAGAGTGCTTTGAAGAAGAAAAACGCTTTTTAGAGACTTTAGAATCTGGCATGGAATTATTTAATTTGTCTTTAAAACATTTGAATGACAATAAAATCTTTGATGGGAAAATCGCTTTCAAGCTTTATGATACTTTTGGTTTCCCTTTGGATTTAACGAACGATATGTTAAGAAATCATGGGGCGTGTGTGGATATGCAAGGCTTTGAAAGTTGCATGCAAGAGCAGGTGAAACGCTCTAAAGCCTCATGGAAAGGCAAACGAAACAACGCCGATTTTAGCACCATTTTAAACGCTTATGCACCTAATGTATTTGTGGGGTATGAAACGACAGAATGTTTTAGCCAAGCGTTAGGGTTTTTTGATAGCGATTTTAAAGAAATGACAGAAACAAATCCTAACCAAGAAGTTTGGGTGTTGTTAGAAAAAACGCCTTTTTATGCAGAAGGTGGGGGGGCTATAGGCGATAGGGGTGCACTTTTAAAAGATGATGAAGAAGCGGCTTTAGTGCTAGATACAAAAAACTTTTTTGGGCTTAATTTTTCGCTCCTTAAAATCAAAAAAGCGCTAAAAAAAGGCGATCAAGTGATTGCACAAGTGAGCAATGAACGCTTAGAAATTGCTAAACACCATAGTGCGACGCATTTATTACAGAGTGCGTTAAGAGAAGTTTTAGGCTCGCATGTGAGTCAAGCGGGGAGTTTAGTAGAATCCAAACGATTGCGTTTTGACTTTTCGCATTCTAAAGCGCTCAATGATGAAGAGTTGGAAAAAGTAGAAGATTTAGTCAATGCTCAAATTTTCAAGCACTTAAGCAGCCAAGTGGAGCATATGCCTTTAAATCAAGCCAAGGATAAGGGGGCGTTAGCGTTGTTTAGTGAAAAATACGCTGAAAATGTGCGGGTGGTGAGCTTTAAAGAAGCGTCCATTGAATTGTGTGGGGGCATTCATGTGGAAAATACTGGGCTTATTGGGGGGTTTAGGATCCTTAAAGAAAGCGGGGTAAGCAGTGGGGTCAGGCGCATTGAAGCGGTATGTGGGAAAGCCTTTTACCAATTGGCTAAAGAAGAAAATAAAGAGCTTAAAAACGCTAGGATTTTATTGAAAAATAACGATTTGATAGCCGGCATTAATAAGCTCAAAGAGAGCGTGAAGAATAGCCAAAAAGCATCCGTCCCTATGGATTTGCCGATTGAAACGATTAATGGCACAAGCGTAGTGGTGGGCGTAGTGGAACAAGGCGATATTAAAGAAATGATTGACCGGTTAAAAAACAAGCATGAAAAATTGCTCGCTATGGTGTTTAAGCAAGAAAATGAGCGCATCAGTCTCGCATGTGGGGTAAAAAATGCCCCTATAAAAGCGCATGTGTGGGCTAATGAAGTGGCGCAAATTTTGGGGGGTAAAGGGGGCGGAAGAGACGATTTTGCGAGTGCTGGAGGTAAGGATATTGAAAAATTACAAGCAGCACTTAATGCGGCGAAAAATACCGCTTTAAAAGCTTTAGAAAAATAGCATGGAGTTGATTTTAGGCTCTCAATCTAGCTCTAGAGCGAATCTTTTAAAAGAGCATGGCATTCAATTCAAACAAAAAGCGCTGGATTTTGATGAAGAAAGCTTGAAAGTTACAGACCCAAGAGAGTTTGTCTATTTAGCATGCAAGGGGAAGTTAGAAAAAGCCAAAAAGCTAATTGCCAATCATTGCACTATCGTGGTTGCTGATAGTGTGGTGAGTGTGGGTTGCCAAATGCAACGAAAAGCCAAAAACAAGCAAGAAGCCCTTGAATTTTTAAAACTTCAAAGCGATAATGAAATAGAGATTTTAACCTGCTCTGCCTTGATTTCTCCTAAATTAGAATGGCTGGATTTATCTGGCTTTAAAGCGCGTTTAGGGGCGTTTGATTTGAACGAAGTAGAAAGATATTTAGAAAGCGGTTTGTGGCAAGAAAGCACGGGCTGTGTGCGTTTAGAAGACTTTCATAAGCCCTATATTATAAGCTCAAGCAAGAATTTAAGCGTGGGGTTAGGGTTGAATGTAAAGGGCTTGTTAGGGGTGCTACAATTAGGGGCTAAACTTTAATCACTATCAATACTATCATCTTATTCTATAAAACATTCAATCGTATTTTTCTAGCCACCACCCCCTTGACAAGCAAAAAAACGATACACTCCAACATTTGATGTTTAAGGAGTTTTTGCATGGTGTATTTTATTTTTCTGCTATTGTGGTGCTTTTGGGATTAGTCGTTATTGTCATGCTTTGGGATCGCATAACGAAATGTATCAATAAAGTTAGGAAGGGTGGTTGGCTCGCTCAAGCTCTTACTGGATTTGGTCTTTGGGGTTGGTTTACAAAGGGTTCAGCATCGTTTTTCACTTCTTCATTAGCAAAGTTTGGACTTGGAAGCATGTTTGCAGGTCTTGGAGCAGTATTGGCTATTCCAATGCTAGCCGGTTGGATTTTTAGCCGCCGTAGTCTTACAGCCAGTGAAAGATTGGTGGTGTTTATTTTAGGGGCTGTTTCTTTAGCATGTTTAGCCGGAATGGTTTGTGGGTTATAGAATTATTGGGGATTTTAGCGTTTTGTCAGCCGCAATGGGGTGGTCTTTATCAAAAATAACATGGTTTTTTGTGCAGGCTACATTGTTTTATGGCTGCTCACGCTTTTTATGGGTTATTTCACATGCTCTGTCATAGAAGACTATTCATAAATATTGAAAAGTGCCACCAAAAAATTTAAATTTTCTGCTAGAGTTTTTTCTCTCTCAATTGCCCACAAGCCGCTTCAATATCTAAAGCTTTAGACTCTCTAATGGTGCATAATAAGCCTTTAGAGTTTAAAAAATCCGCAAACATTCTAGCGCTCTCTAAACTAGGGCGTTCAAACTTAGAGCCTTCATGCGGATTGAATAAGATCAAATTCACTTTGGATTTAATGCCGTTTAAAAGTTTTAAAAGTTTTTTAGCGCAATTTAGGCTATCGTTTAAGTTTTTAATCAAAAGGTATTCAAACATCACCCTTTTTCGTTGTTCTAAAGGCCATTTTTTCACTTCATTCAAAACGCATTCAATATTATATTTTTTATTCAAGGGTATTAAAGACGAGCGCGTTTTATCATCTACGGCGTGTAAGGATATGGCTAATTGCACGCCCAAGTTTTTTTCCGCTAAAATAGGGATCTTATCCGCTACGCCGCTAGTGGAAATGGTGATCCTTTTAGGGGAAATTTGCATGCCGGTATTAAAAATCTCAATCGCTTTACACACCTCATCTAAATTATTCAAAGGCTCGCCCATTCCCATAAAAACAATATTGAGCGCTTTTTCAATGGGGAGGTTGTTGTCCTCTTTAATGAGTAAAGCTTGTTGGATAATTTCACTCGCTTTTAAATTCCTTACAAAACCGCCTTTTTGAGTGAAACAAAACGAGCAACCCACTTGACAGCCTATTTGACAAGACACGCACACGGTGTATTTTTCTCCCTCTAAAATGGCGTTAGTCTCTTCATCAATCTTTTTATCTTTCATTTTCAAAAACACCGCTTCAAAAGTATGATTATCTTTTAAAGATTTAAAAAGGTATTTTTTAGAGCCATCAACGCTATGGCTCACATGCGTGATTTCTATCGTGCGCAAAACAAATTCTTGCTCCAAAGAAGCGATAAAATCTTTTGAAAAATTATTTTGCATATCTTTAAAGCTCGTTTTATACTTTGCATAAAGCCACAAATAAAGTTGTTTAGCCCTAAAGCTTGGCTTTAAAAGTTGGCTCAATTCCTTTAAAGTGAAATCATAAACGCTAGGTTTCATGCTTTAAGCCCTAATTCTAAAAGTTGGTGCAAGTGCAAGACCCCTAAAACTTTATTGTGAGAATCCACGCACACTAAAAGCTGGATCTTATGACGCTCTAAAAATTCTAACGCTTCTAAAAGAAGGGCGTCTAAATTCTTAAAGCTTTTAGGTTTTAAAGTGGCAAAATCCCTCACTTCGCTCTCCAAACTAACCCCTTTTAGTAACGCCCTGCGAACATCGCCATCGCTCAACACCCCCACAAGCTCGTTATTAGCATTCACTAAAATCGCGCTGCCTAGGCGTTTTTCACTCATTTCTATGAGCGCGTCTTTAAAGCTTGTGTTAGGAGGGATTAAGGGGAGGTTGGTGGTTTGCAATAAATCTTTAACCTTGACAAAAAGTTTTTTACCCAAAAGCCCACCCGGATGAAAGGAGGCAAAATCTTCTTGGCTAAAGTTTTTCGCCCGCATCAAACATGCCATTAAAACATCGCCTAAGGCTAAAGTTAGGGTGGTGGAAGTCGTTGGGGCGGTGTTAATAGGACAAGATTCTTTTTTAATCTTTAAGCTTAAATAATAATCGCCAAGTTTAGAGAGCGAGCTATTAGGGCTTTTGGTAAAAGTGATGATTTTATGGCTCAAGCGTTTTAAATGGCTCACTAAATTCAATAATTCTAAAGACTCGCCCCCATAGCTAATCATTAAAATCACATCGTTTTTTTCCACCATGCCTAAATCCCCATGCATGGCTTCTGTGGGGTGTAAAAACGCACTCCTGTTACCGGTGCTTAGCATGGAAGCACTGATTTTTTGTGCCACTAAAGCACTCTTACCCACGCCCACGATCACAAGCTTACCCCCTTTTTCTTGGCTCTCTAAAATAAGCTTGACAATCGCTTCTAAATCGTTAGGTTTTTGGAATTGCTGAACGCTTTCTAAAAGCGCACTTGCTTCATCTTGCAAGACTTGCACAGCGGTAGCGTTACAATCAAAAAGATTGGACATGACAAATGATAGCTGGGTATTTTCTAAACTTTTTAAAGAGCGCTTTTCTCATAAAATTACGAGTGTGATCTTCTAATTTTTTAGGGTTATTCAAAATCTCATCGTTAGCAGATTTTATTAACATTTCTAAGCCCCCTTGAATTTCTTTAATCAAATGCTTTTCATCTTTAAAGCCCACAAGCCCTAAACTAGAAAATTGAGAGCTTTCTAAAAGCGCTTGTTTGTTTTTATTCACAAAAATTGTAGCCACAAACACCCCCACGCTAGCGACTTCTTCTCTTTGTTGCACGATGCTTGTGTCAATACTCAAATTGCTTTGGTTATCCACATAGCTTTTACCGCTTTTAATCGTGCCGACTTTTTTGATAAAAGTGGGGCTGACTTCCACTTGATCGCCATCTTCCATTAAATAGATATTTTTTTCAGGCACCCCACAAGAAATAGCGGTTTGTTTGTGGCGCGCAACATGGTTATATTCCCCATGCACAGGTAAGAAAAACTTAGGCTTAATGAGTCTTAACATGAGCTTTTGCTCTTCTTGGGAGGCATGTCCGCTCACATGAATATTGTCAAATTCTTGATAAGCCACTTTAGCTTCTTTTTTCATTAAAAAATTCAATACCGCTGAAACGCTCGCTTCATTACCAGGAATGGCTTTAGCGGAGATAATGACTAAATCGTTTGGCTTGATAGAAACATGGCGGTGCTCGTCTGTTGCCATGCGATAAAGAGCGCTCATGGTTTCGCCTTGTGAACCGGTCGTTACGATTAAGACTTCATTGTCTGGGTATTTGGCGACTTCATTGGTCTCAATAAAAGATTGATAAGGCAAATGGATATAGCCTAATTCTCTGGCAATATCTAGGTTTTTTTCCATAGAGCGCCCAATCACAGCGATTTTGCGGTTGTATTTAATGCCGTATTGTATGGCTTGATACACCCGGTGGATATTGCTAGAGAAAGTGCTCATAATCACCCTCCCTTGCGCTTCTTTAAAAAGGGTATCAAAAGCCGGTGCTATGGTGCTTTCACTTGGCGTAGTCCCAGATTTGTGGGAATTAGTGGAATCGCTTAATAAAAGCATCACCCCCTTTTCGCCATAGTGTGCCAAACGATACAAATCAGTGGGCAAATTATCCACTGGGGTGTGATCGATCTTAAAATCGCCGGTATGAATGATTGTGCCCGCTTTTGTTTGGATCGCTAAAGCGCTGCTGTCAATGATAGAATGCGTGATGTGGATCCATTCAATGATAAATTCGCCAACGCTAATGGGGCAACGCTTTTCTACGATTTTAAAATACGAGCGGTATTTTTTCAAACCATGTTCATCAAACTTGCTCCCAATCAGCCCTAAACTTAAAGGCGTGCCATAAAGAGGGAATTGCAACTCTTTGAATAAATAGGGCGTCGCTCCTATGTGATCTTCATGGGCATGGGTGATGATAATACCGGCGATCTTGTCCTTAATTTGGTGCAAATAAGAAAAATCAGGGATTAAAATATCCACGCCAAATAGCCCTTCTTTAGGAAAGCTCATGCCCGCATCAATCACAATCGCGCTTTTTGGGGTTTCAATGACCATCATATTCCCCCCAATTTCGCCCAAGCCCCCTAAAGGCGTGATTTTAACGCTCGCTTTAGAGTTTAAATTCATCTTATAATGTGGGTTTAAATGCTCCACTTGGATCTTATTATTCGCTTCAACGCCCTTTTTTAACTCCTTATGAAAGCCCAAAGTCCCTCTCTCATTCACATGCAAAATCTCAGTGACGCCCTCTACTTTGTTGTTATCCAATTCTTCTTTGGCGTAATTTCGTGTTTTGGCGTGTTTAGGTTTGTGGTGGTTATTGGGTTTTTTGTTAGGGTGACACTCTTTTTTATGGTGCGAAGATTCTTCATTTTTTTGTGCATTTTCCTTATGGAAACGCTTTTTGCGGTTGGTGAATCGCTCAAACGCCCCATCTCGCACCTCGTCAGCTTTTGAGTTTTCACTATGTTCATTATGTTCATTGTGTCTGTTGTTTTCAAAATGGTCATTATCACTCATGACTTTCTTTCCTTCATTTCAATTTTTTAAAAGGTATTAGCCTTTTAAAAGGTATTTTAAGAGCTTGAGATAATCTTGTATCTCAGACGCTCTCACGCTTGTTGGTTGGTTTTCTAACGCTAAAAAATCTAACACCTTATCAAGCTTTTCTTTATAAGAAACGCTTTTTTTAAGATTGTTTGAAAGCGTCTTCCTAGGAGATGAGAAACAAGCTTTCAAAAAATCTTCTAATGTTTCAAACCCTTTTTGTAGGGCTTCTTCAAAAGATAGCGTTGGAATTAATGACGCTAACGCCTTTTCTTTCAACGGCTCTTTGATCACTTCAAACATGCTAGAAAACACCTTTGGAGATGGGCTAAACGCGCTAGGTGGCACATCAAATAAAAGGGTAACATTCCCTATGGCGTGAGCCAAAACGCTTAAAGCATTCTGTGAATCTTTAGTGCAAAATTTTAACGCCACTTCCTTTTGTGTCATCACCAATAAACCCCTGCATTTAGGGTCTTTAAACGCATTTAAAACAAGCCTAGTAGCGATATAATAAGGCAAATTAGAGATCAAAAAATAAGGCTCTTCTTCTTTTAAAAAAAGAGCGTCTTTTTCTGCTAATTCCAACTCAAAAGGTTTTTTTTGCTTTTTTAGCCTTTCTCGCATTTTCTCGCACAAACTGCTATCTATCTCATAAGTCTTTAAAGGATAGCGATCTAACAATTTAAGAGTCAAATCCCCTAGCCCCACGCCAATTTCAATCAATCTTAACGAATTTAAGGGGGGCAAAGCACTAACAATACGATCTAAAAACGACTCGTCCGTTAAAAAATGCTGCCCTAAAGACTTTTTAGCTACTACCATAGCACGCTTTTAATTCCTAATATTATACCCTAAAATTTAAAACTCTTCCATTATAGCTTTTTTGATTTAAAGTTTTGATAACCCTAAAAGCTAGATCGCTTGAATTGGAGCTCGTATTAAAAATTAGTATCAAAATCTTTTTTGTTAGCAATCCATTAAATTTCACGCTGTATAATCAAATCCTAGCCAATGAGCTAGATTAAATTTCAATTAAAGGAGTTATCATGGCAAACCATGAACACAACCAACAAAATCAACAGCAAGCTCAAGCATGCCAACAAAATCAACAACAAGCTAATGGTCAGCACCACCATCACGAGCACCACCACCATTATTATGGTGGCACACACCACCACCATCATCATGCTGAACAGCATGCAGAACAACAAGCCAATCAGCAAGCTCGCCAACAACAAAACCAACAATCTTGATCGGAGCGTTTGTGGGGCAACTTTAGGGTTGCTCCTAGGTTTTATCTTTTAATCTTTTTTAATCTAAAGTGGGTTGTGTTGAATGTTGTTAAACCCCACTAGTAAGTTTGTGTAGTTTGTTTTTAACTCTCTTTTCAAATAAGTATCAGTACTTTCAAAAATTAGCGTCAAAATTTCTTCCATTAACAATTGATTGGAATTTGCATTATAAAATAGGATCCTAGCCTAATAAGCTAGAGTTTAAATTTCAAACTGAAGGAGTCATCATGGCACACCATGAAGAAAAACACGGCGAACACCATCACCACCATCACACACACCACCACCATTATCATGGCGGCGAACACCATCACCATCATCATCATGGTTCTCATCATGAAGAGGGTTGTTGCAACACTCATCACGAACAACATGAAGACGGTTGTTGCCACGGACATCACGAGTAATATTGGTGTGGCTAGGGGCAACTTTAGGGTCGCTCCTAGTTTTTGTATTCGTTTAATCTGTCAATTTAACTTCATTCATCTTTTAACAACCAAGCGTCATCCAACTTCGTTTTGTTTTTAAGCTTTTGATTCAAGCTCCCCTCAATCCATTGAGCGTTAGCCCCTTTTTCATTATTATCAAATAAAAACACCCCTAAAAAGCCTTTAGGGGTTTTAATCAAGTTCAATTCCACGCTAGGGAGGACTATCTTATTGTCAGGCTTGACTTCAAAGGCTAGGAAAAAAGGGCGGTTGTTTTTAAAGTCATAGCCATTTTTTGTATATGAATAGCCTGGAGCGCTTTGTATAATGCCTTTTTTAGTTTCCACGCTAAAAGAATCCAAGTAATAAAACCCAGGCTCTAGCTTGATTGATTGGACTTTAGCTAAAGGGTAGCCGTTTTTCCATAAAAGCATGAAGCGATTACTCCCTAGCATGAATAAATGCCCCCTAGGGTCTTTGAGCTTTATTTTGGGGTTTTTTTCAAGCAATTCGTTATGTTTAGCGACAACTTCTCTATCCACTTTACGCCAATAAGTGCGCACGCTTTGGCCTTGATGTGCAATATAAATATCCACTAAACTAGAGTAATGGCCTTTAGGAGGCAAACAAGAGACTAATAAAAAAGCCAATAACAAACTCACAACATGAAACTTCAAACAAATTCCTTAAAAAGAATGGTGGTTGAATGCTAACATGCTAAAACTAAAACCCTTATAAGTTGTGAATAAAAACTTAAAGAATAGGGTAAAATAAACGCATGCGAATAGACAAATTTTTACAATCGGTGGGTTTGGTTAAACGGCGCGTTTTAGCGACAGATATGTGTAATGTGGGGGCAGTGTGGATCAATGGGAGTTGCAGTAAGCCCAGCAAAGAAGTGAAAATAGGCGATGTGATTAGCTTGCGCTATTTAAAGGGGATAGAAGAATACACGATTTTACAAATCCCCACTTTAAAAAATGTGCCGCGAAAAGACACACACCTTTATATCGCTCCCAAAACAAAAGATCAATGAAACAAAACATTAATCAAGGATCAATCAATGAAAGAGTACAAAGACACCTTAAATTTAAACACAACCACCTTTTCTATGAAAGGGAATTTGAGCGTCAATGAGCCTAAAACTTACGCCAAATGGCAAGAGCAACAAGCGTTTAAACGCATGCAAAATAGAAAGGATCACCATGGGGATTTCACCTTGCATGACGGACCACCTTATGCGAATGGGCATTTGCATTTAGGACATGCCTTAAATAAAATTTTAAAAGATATTGTTGTTAAAAGGGAATATTTTAAAGGGAAGAAGGTTTATTTCACGCCCGGTTGGGATTGCCATGGCTTGCCCATAGAGCAACAAATTTTAGAGCAATTAGAAAAAGAAAAAACAAGCTTAGAAAACCCCACGCTTTTTAGAGAAAAATGCCGAGATCATGCGAAAAAGTTTTTAGAAATCCAAAAGAATGAGTTTTTACAATTAGGCGTTTTGGGGGATTTTGAAGATCCTTATAAAACCATGGACTTTAAATTTGAAGCGAGCATCTATAGGGCTTTGGTGGAAGTGGCTAAAAAAGGGCTTTTGAAAGAACGCCATAAGCCTATTTATTGGAGTTATGCGTGCGAGAGCGCTTTAGCGGAAGCTGAAGTGGAATACAAGATGAAAAAATCGCCCTCCATTTTCGTGGCGTTTGGTTTAAAAAAAGAGAGTTTAGAAAAGTTAAAAATCAAAAAAGCGAGCTTAGTGATTTGGACGACCACGCCTTGGACTTTGTGCGCGAATGTAGCGATCGCTTTGAAAAAAGACGCCCTTTATGCACTCACCCAAAAAGGCTATTTAGTCGCTAAAGCCTTGCATGAAAAATTAGTCGCTTTAGGGGTGGTGGATAGCAAAATTACGCATGAATTTAATGCTAATGATTTAGAATACTTAGTCGCAACAAACCCTTTAAATCAAAGAGATTCGCTAGTGATTTTAGGAGAGCATGTGAGTTTAGAAGATGGCACAGGAGCCGTGCATACCGCACCTGGGCATGGTGAAGACGACTATCATTTAGGCTTAAAATATCATTTAGAAGTGTTAATGCCTGTAGATGAAAAGGGTTGCTATGATGAGAGCATTATCCATAAGAAATTATTAGATGAAAGTTATTTGGGCGAGCATATTTTTAAGGCTCAAAAACGCATTATGGAGCAATTGGGCGATTCTTTATTGCTAGAACAAGAGATCGAACATTCCTATCCGCATTGTTGGAGAACACACAAGCCTGTGATTTATAGAGCGACTACGCAATGGTTTATTTTAATGGATGAGCCTTTTATCCAAAATGACGGCTCTCAAAAAACTTTAAGAGAAGTGGCTTTGAATGCGATTGAAAAGGTGGAATTTGTGCCAAGTAGCGGAAAAAACCGCCTAAAAATCATGATAGAAAACCGCCCTGATTGGTGCTTGAGCCGGCAAAGAAAATGGGGCGTACCGCTAGCCTTTTTTATAGACAAACGCACGAATAAGCCTTGTTTTGAAAGCGAAGTTTTAGAGCATGCCGCCAATCTTTTTGAAGAAAAAGGCTGTGATGTGTGGTGGGAGTATGATATAAAAGATTTATTGCCCCCTAGCTGTCAAGATAACGCCAAGCATTACGAAAAAGTCATGCACATTTTAGATGTGTGGTTTGATAGCGCTAGCACCTTTAAGGCGGTTTTAGAAGACTATCATGGAGAAAAAGGGAAAAGCCCTAGCAATGTGGTTTTAGAGGGGAGCGATCAGCATAGGGGGTGGTTTCAAAGCTCGCTTTTACTGGGTTGTATTTTAAACAACCAAGCCCCTTTCAAAAAGGTCATTACGCATGGCTTTATCGTAGATGAAAAGGGCGAGAAAATGAGCAAATCTAAAGGCAATGTGGTGTCTTTAGACAACTTGCTCAAAAAGCATGGGAGCGATGTGGTGCGTTTGTGGGTGGCGTTTAATGACTATCAAAACGATTTGAGGGTCTCTCAAACCTTTTTCACTCAAACAGAACAGCATTATAAGAAATTCCGTAACACTTTGAAATTCTTGCTCGCCAATTTTAGCGATATGGATCTTAAGAATTTAGAACGCTCCCATGATTTTAGCCCTTTAGATCATTTTTTACTAGAGACTTTAGAAACAATAAGCAATGAAGTCAATAGCGTGTTTGAAGAGCATGATTTTGTGAAGGGTTTGAACATTTTAATGGCGTTTGTTACCAATGAATTGAGTGGGATTTATTTAGACGCTTGTAAGGATAGCTTGTATTGTGATAGCATAAGTAGTGAAAAACGACAAGCTATTCAAATGGTCTTGCTCGTTGTGGCTAGTAAATTATGCTACTTTTTAGCCCCCATTTTAACGCACACGATTGAAGAGGTTTTAGAGCATAGCGAAGTGCTTTGCGCATTTTTACAAGCCAAAGATGTGTTTGATTTAAAAGATATTAATGTTTTAGAAAAACTCCACCTTAAAGAATGTAAAAAACCAGAAAATTTTGAAGCCCTTTTAGCCTTGCGCTCTGCTTTTAATGAAGAGCTAGACCGATTGAAAAAAGAAGGCGTAGTTAAAAATTCGTTGGAATGCACTATTGAAGTGGAAGAAAAAGCGTTGTGTGAAAATTTAGTAGAAGAATTGCTGATGGTAAGCTCTGTAGGGTCTGCAAATGAAAAAATAAGCGAAACTCCAACATTCACGCTCTTTAAAGCCCCCTTTTTCAAATGCCCTAGATGCTGGCGTTTTAAAAGCGAATTAGAAAACACCCCTTGCAAGCGCTGCAAACAGGTTTTAAAAGAACGACAATGATAAGGGAATAGGGCTTTTGGAAACTTTACAAACCCATAGAGTTTTACAAGCCCTAATTGGCCATTTTACCCCTTTTTTAGAAAGTGGGATCACCGAGCTTATCATCAACACCGAGCAAGAACTTTGGCTTTATAAAACTAATAACACACGAGAAAAAAAAGAGCATGCACTTTTTAATAGGGCGTTTTTATTGAGATTTTGCGAGCAATTAGCGGGTTTTAGGGGGTTGTTTTTTGATGAAGAGCACCCCACTTTGAATTGCTCTATCCCTTTCACGCGCTATAGGGTGAGCGCGAACCACTTTAGTATCACTACCAATAATCAAATCACGCTCAATATCCGTGTGCCTAGGCTTAAGCCTTTAAGTTTAGAGGATTTCACTTTTAAAGCAAGCGAAAAAGAGAGTTTGAAAAATTTAGCGCTTAAAGGGCATAATATTCTAATTAGCGGAGAAACTTCAAGCGGTAAAACAAGCTTGTTAAACGCTCTTTTAGATTGCGTGAATAAAGATGAAAGGGTGGTGAGCGTTGAAGATAGCCAGGAATTGGATTTAAAGGCGTTTAGTAATTGCGTGGGGCTTTTAGTGGGCAAACAAGAAAATGGGTGTTTTAATTACGAAGACGCTCTCAATATGGCCATGCGGCTAAATCCGGACAGGCTCATTGTGGGTGAGATTGACACGAGAAACGCCGCACTCTTCTTGCGTTTAGGAAACACGGGGCATAAGGGCATGCTTTCAACCATTCATGCTAGCAGTGCTCAAAAAACTTTAGAAGCCCTTTCATTGAATCTAAGCATGCGTTATGCACATATTTTAGATAAGGATTTGATGCATGCGTATTTTAAAAGTGCGATTGATGTGATTGTGCATGTCAATAGGATCAAGAATGAACGCCAAATCGCTGAAGTTTTATGGACTAAAGAGCTTTAAATGCCCCTAAAATCCTTAAAAAACCGCTTGAATCAACATTTTGATCTATCGCCTCGTTATGGGAGCGTGAAAAAAATCATGCCCAATATCGTTTATGCGAATGGTTTTAACCCATCTGTGGGCGATGTGGTGAAGATTGAAAAAAGCGATGGCACTGAATGCGTGGGAATGGTGGTGGTGGTAGAAAAAGAACAATTTGGTTTCACGCCCTTTAATTTTATAGAGGGGGCTAGGGCTGGCGATAAGGTACTGTTTTTAAAAGAGGGGTTGAATTTCCCTGTGGGGCATAATCTTTTAGGGCGGGTGCTTAACCCTTTAGGGCAAGTAATTGACAATAAGGGGGCGTTGGATTATGAGCGATTGGCTCCAGTGATCACAACGCCTATAGCCCCCCTAAAAAGGGGCTTGATTGATGAGATTTTTAGCGTGGGAGTGAAAAGCATTGATGGGCTTTTGACTTGCGGTAAGGGGCAAAAACTGGGCATTTTTGCCGGCTCTGGGGTGGGTAAATCCACGCTAATGGGCATGATCACTAGGGGGTGCTTAGTGCCTATTAAAGTGATCGCTTTGATTGGGGAAAGGGGCAGAGAAATCCCTGAATTTATAGAGAAAAACCTGCAAGGGGATTTAAGCTCTTGCGTGTTGGTGGTCGCTACAAGCGATGATAGCCCTTTAATGCGAAAATATGGGGCGTTTTGCGCGATGAGCGTGGCAGAGTATTTTAAAAATCAAGGGCTAGATGTGTTGTTTATCATGGATTCAGTAACTCGTTTTGCTATGGCTCAAAGAGAAATTGGTTTGGCTTTAGGCGAACCGCCCACCTCCAAAGGTTACCCTCCATCCGCGCTTTCCTTATTGCCTCAGTTAATGGAGAGAGCGGGCAAAGAAGAGGGCAAGGGGAGCATTACGGCTTTTTTTAGCGTGCTTGTAGAGGGCGATGATTTGAGTGATCCAATAGCCGATCAAGCTAGGAGTATTTTAGATGGGCATATTGTCTTAAGCAGGGAATTAACCGATTATGGGATCTATCCGCCTATCAATATTTTAAACTCCGCATCAAGGGTGGCTAAAGACATTATCAGCGAG
Organism: Helicobacter acinonychis; assembly: GCF_900461455.1. Classification (NCBI taxonomy): domain Bacteria; kingdom Pseudomonadati; phylum Campylobacterota; class Epsilonproteobacteria; order Campylobacterales; family Helicobacteraceae; genus Helicobacter; species Helicobacter acinonychis. The sequence goes on from NZ_UGIA01000001.1 coordinate 1,253,996, forward strand.
TCTCAAAACCTTTATGCAAGAAAATTCCGCCGTTTGTATGCGTTATTGAAAGAAAATGAGATGCTTATTCGCATCGGATCTTATCAAATGGGGAATGATAAAGAGCTTGATGAAGCGATCAACAAAAAGGCTTTAATGGAGCAATTTTTAGTGCAAGATGAAAACGCCTTGCAGCCTTTTGAACAAAGTGCTAAACAATTAGAAGAAATCTTAAAATAAAAGGAATATGATGGAATCACAGCTTATGAAACTCGCCATTGAGACTTATAAAATCACTTTGATAATTTCTTTACCGGTATTGTTAGTGGGATTAGTGGTGGGGTTATTGGTGAGTATTTTTCAAGCGACTACTCAAATCAATGAAATGACTTTGTCTTTTGTGCCTAAGATTTTAGCCGTGATTGGCGTGCTGATTTTAACCATGCCTTGGATGACTAACATGCTTTTAGATTACACCAAAACCTTAATCAAGCTCATTCCTAAAATCATAGGCTAGAAAATGCTAGAAACCGTTATTGATTTTTCTCGTTATAGTAGCGTAAAAATCGGCGCACCTTTAAAAGTGAGCGTTTTAGAAAAGGATGATGAAATTTCTAAAGAACACCAGATCATAGGGTTAGCGAACAACCTTTTAATCGCTCCTAGTACGAAAAATCTTGCCCTATTGGGCCCAAACTATGATTATATTTGCGATAGGGGCGAATGTATTGAAATAGGAGGGGCGACGAATTCTTCTAAAATTTTTGGTTATTTTAGGGCGAATGATTTAGGGGGTTTGGAGTTTTTAGGGCAATTACCTGGCACTTTAGGGGCACTAGTTAAAATGAATGCTGGCATGAAAGAATATGAAATAAAAAATGTTTTAGAAAGCGCTTGTATCAATAATGAATGGCTAGAAAATAAAGCGTTAGGGTTAGATTATCGTAGCAGCAAATTTAACGGCGTTGTTTTAAGGGCTAGGTTTAAAAAAATGCACGGCTTTAGAGAAGAAGTCTTAAAAGCGTGTAAAAGCATGCGAAAAAGCCACCCTAAATTGCCTAATTTTGGGAGCTGTTTTAAAAATCCGCCTAATGATTATGCGGGCAGGCTTTTAGAGGGCGTGGGCTTAAGGGGTTATTGTTTGAAAAGGGTGGGCTTTGCTAAAGAGCATGCGAATTTTTTGGTGAATTTGGGGGGTGCAGAATTTGAAGAGGCATTGGATTTGATAGAGTTAGCCAAAGTTAGAGTGTTACAAGAATGCGGCATTCATTTAGAAGAAGAAGTGAAAATTTTAAGGTAGGGTTGAAAGCTTTTTGCAACCACGCTCAGCTTGATTATCATCTATAAACAAACGCATCATTTTGTTTAATACAATTTTCAAACGATTTAAGGGGGTTTGTTGTAGGATTTCATCACGCCCTATAGTTGCAATATGGGGCAAACCGATATTTTAAGGAGTATGTTATACCAAAGCCACATAACAAACGCTCTTGGAAAGAATTGTACTTTGAGTTTGCTTTTTTTGGAGCTTAAAGGAGTCGTTTCTGTGAAACGCTGAGCTCAAGAGTGTTCCCTTAAGCTTTCAAGCTTAGGGGTTTCCTTTTCAAGTGGGTTTGTCTTTGATGGGGCGTTATGTTTGTTTAAAACTCTGATTTTAGCGCTCATTAAATCGTGGTTTAAAGATTTTTTGATGTTTTCAAATTGGCGTTTTTTGTTTTTAAGGCTTGTGATTTCATTGTCCAAAGCGCTTAAAATGTTAGCGATAGCGGTTTGTTCGTTTAGGGGGAAGGGAGATTTTGATTTGTTGCATAGCGGCACTCATCAATTTTGGGTTACCCATTCTAGAGCTTACATGTGAAGGAGTGGTAATCTGCAAAATATAATATAAACATTTATATAGTATATTATATTGAATAACTTGAAGTAATCCATACACATTGATAATACTAAAACACCCATTCCTATGAAATACACTTCCAGCATACGCCCCATCAGTTGTCCAAGTTAAAGAATACGACTACCTTGAAGATATTTACAAGGAAGTAGAAAGGCAAATCATAATGATTTTTTGGGGGTTTTAGCACTCTTTTTTAGCATTTTAAAGCGTCGAGTTTTAGTTAGAATGAAAGTTTTGTATTGCTAGAAAAGTGCAAGAGACAATCTATCTCTTGCAAAAAGTTTATTGGGCGTAAGCTTCAATCCTAATATCAATCTCTATTTCATCGCTCACGATATGATCGCTTGTGCTTTTACCGATACCAAAATCCTTGCGGTTGATCTTGCCTTCAGCTTCTAGAACCATGAATTCTTTTTTATCCATAGGGTGTTGCAAAGGGATTTTAATGTCTGCTTCTAGTACAATAGGCTTAGTCACGCCATGAAGGGTCAAATCCCCATAGATTTTTTCATTTTCGTATTTTGTCATTTTGAAACTCCCTTGCGGGTATTTCATAGCATCAAAAAAATCTGCGGTTCTCAGGTGGTTATCCCTTTTTTTGTTCCTGGTGTTGATGCTTTTAACATCAATAGTGCCTTCAAAAACATTGATCTTTTTGGTGTTAGGATCTGCATCAATTTTGCCATCAAAATTATCAAACGCACCTTTGACTTTGCTAAATTTAAGGTGCTTAACTTCAAACCACACGCTAGAGTGCGGTTTATCAATCATATAAGGTTTTGCAAACGCCAAACCAACGCCAAAAAGGGTGAATAGTAACGCTTTTTTCATTGTTCCTCGATTCATTCTTAAATTAAAACGACGATTATACAACAAATTTAGTTAATTTAAGAAATAGCTTTAATTTCTGTTTTTAACCCCTCTTTATTTAAGGTATATTGAGCTATAATAAAGCATCTCATTTTAGGTAGGAGTCGTTATGATAAAAAAAACCATCGCAGTCGTTTTATTGGGATTGAGTTTGGGCATCTCAAACGCTAAAGAATGTGTGTCGCCCTTGATACAGAGTGCCAAATACCATCAGCAAAGCGCTGAAATTAGAGCTATACAATTGCAAGCTTACAAAATGGCAAAAATGGCGTTAGACAACAACCTTAAGCTTGTTAAGGATAAAAAGCCAGCCGTCATTTTGGATTTAGATGAAACCGTTTTAAGCACGGCGGATTATTCAGGCTATTTGATTAAAAATTGCATTAAATACACCCCAGAAACTTGGGATGATTTTGAAAAACAAGGCTCGCTCTCGCTCATTCCTGGAGCGTTGGACTTTTTAGAATACGCCAATTCTAAAGGCGTTAAGATTTTTTACATTTCTAACCGCTCTCAAAAAAATAAGGCATTCACCTTAAAAGCACTGAAAGATTTTAAACTCCCACAAGTGAGTGAAGAATCCGTTTTATTAGAGGAAAAAGACAAGCCTAAAGCCGTAAGGCGAGAAATGGTCGCTAAAAACTATGAGATTATTTTGCAAGTGGGCGATACTTTGCATGATTTTGACGCCATTTTTGCCAAAGACGCTAAAAACACCCAAGAGCAACAAGCCAAAGTCTTGCAAAACGCTCAAAAATTTGGCACTGAGTGGATCATTTTACCCAATTCTCTTTATGGCACATGGGAGAAAGAACCCATAAAAGCTTGGCAAAATCAAAACCACCACAAAAGCCAAAATAAAAGTCATAAAAAAAATAAAGCTTAAGCACAAAAAACCTTTTTGCTCGCATGCAAAAGGGTTTTTATGGCAAAGGTTTTGAATGGATTTTGTAGGGTTTGAAGATTTAAAATGTAAGGACAAAGAAAACTCTCAAAAAGTTTTTGTCATCCGTAACGATAAATTGGGCGATTTTATTTTAGCTATCCCGGCTTTAATCGCCCTAAAGCATGCTTTTTTAGAAAAAGGCAAAGAAGTGTATTTGGGCGTGGTTGTGCCTAATTACACCGCCCCTATCGCTTTAGAATTCCCTTTCATTGATGAAGTCATTGTAGAAGATAATCAATTATCTACCACTCTCAAAAAGCGATCCATTGACGCTCTTATCTTTTTATTTTCCAATTTCAAAAACGCTAAACTCGCTTTCAGTTTGAGAAACCATATTCCTTATATTCTAGCCCCTAAAACCAAAGCCTATTTTTGGCTTTATAAAAAAAGCGTGCACCAAAGCCGATCGTTATGTTTAAAAACTGAATACGAATACAATTTGGATTTAATCAATGTTTTTTGTAAAGATCATAATCTCCCTAACGCTCAACTCCAAAAAATCGCATGGAAGCTTAAAGACAAACCAAAAGAGCGATCCCTCATCGCTTCAAAACTCAACGCCCATTTTGATTTGCCATGGATTGGCGTGCATGTGCATAGTGGGGGCAGTTCGCCCGCATTGCCCATCTCACATTTTATTAAATTGATTGAATTTTTACACAAAAATTTAAATTGTGAAATCATTCTTACTTGCGGACCCAGAGAGAGAGAGACAACAGAAGAGATTCTTAAAGAAATCCCTTTCGCCCACCTTTATGATACGAGCCATAGTTTAGTGGATTTAGCCAAATTGTGCGCAAATTTGTCCGTCTATATTGGGAACGCTTCAGGTCCTTTGCATGTGAACGCTTTATTTGACAACCAATCCATCGGATTTTACCCTAACGAACTCACCGCCTCTATTGCCAGATGGCGGCCTTTCAATGAACGCTTTTTGGGCATCACTCCACCTAATGGCTCAAACGATATGGGTTTGGTTGAAGTAGAGTATGAGAATGTAATGAATTTTATCCATTGTTGCAAAACATAGTTTTGATAAGATATTTTTGCTACAATTGTGTCTTTGCTTATTCTTAATGTTTGCGTGAACTTTACATTATTAAACGCTAAAAAATAGGAGCTATTTTTGAGAATCTTTTTACTCTCTTTGTTTTTAAAATCAAGATTGTCTTATCTTTACTATTACCCTTATGTGATATTTGTTTTGATGGTTGCGATTTTTACAGAGCTTCTTTCTATTGGAATGTCTGCTAAGAGTCGTTACACTATTCAAAAAAAAATCCTTATTCGCATCCAAAACCAACTAGACAGATTGATCACTCTCACAAAGCCTACCCCTCCACCCATTCGTAAAAAAACCTTATGCATTATCCGATTAGATCTATTAGGGGATTATATACTCCATCGCAATTTTTTACCCCTTTTTAAAAAATATTTTAAAGATTATAAAATTACCTTTATTGGAAACACTGCAGTCAAGGATATAGCGACCTATTGCGATTCCAAACATATAGACAAATTTATCTTTTTAGACAACATTTATTGGGAAAAATACTTGCAGATTGGCACTAATGGCTCACGCCTTTCAAAACTAAAAGAATTGTTATTTTTTCTCCCAAAATTTATGAGAAAACGCTATAAAGATGTTTCTGTTTTGAGACAAGAAAGCTACGAGATATGCGTTAATAGCAATATGTTTTACTTTTTAACTAAAGAAGACGCTATTATAAGGCATATAATTGCTGAAAATAAAGTGGGGGTTTTTTGCACCCATCCAATAGAATCTCGTCTTAGGACTGATTATAGAAATAGAGGAGAGATTAGGAAAAGTTTTTACACGCATTTATTTTATCCTAAGGAAGTGCCACAATTTATCTATGATTCAAATCAAGATTTTTTTCAGTCTTTTTTTAAACATTTTAAAGGTGTGGATATAGGGTTTGTTAAACTTGAATTAAAACTCCCAGCTGCTCCTGAATATGAAAAATTTCAAAATCTCCTAAAACCACCTTATGGCGTGTTAAATCTCGGAGCTAGCGATGATTTTAGAGTGTATAAACGCTTTGATGAAATGATTGCTTTCTTAAATCCTACCTACCAGCTCATTCTTTGTGGGAACTCCAAAAAAGATGAAAAACTTGCTCGCTCCATTCTGAAGCGCCACAAAAATGCCATTTCTTTAGTCAATCAAACAAACCTGATGGAATATATCCATCTTTTAAAAAACGCTAGTTTTGCAATAGGGAATGAATCTTCTATTACGCATTTGGCTGCTTGTCTGGGAATTCCTTATGCGTTTATAATCGCTTCTGGTCTCTCAATTCCAAGATTCAACCCCTATCCAAAGGAAATTGGTCCTAATATTCACATGATTTACCCAAGGAATTTTGAAAAAATAATTTCTAGACCCAATGGAGTAATCAAAGCTATGACTATGTTACACCCACCAGCAGATTTTGTAAATCCGCAAGATATTATTAACACCATTAAACATTTTGCACCTCATCTTTTAAAAGAAGATACACCGTCTAATATCAACGAAACAACCTATTTTGAACAAGTCTAATTGCATTAAAAGTTTCGTGGGAAAATAACTTCCGTATTCAGATTATAAAAAGCACAAAATCCGCTTTTTACTAATCAATTATATAAGCTCTCTTCAATTCAAGCTCTCAAAAAAGTTATTCTTTCAATAAAGTCGCTTAAGAAAATGGATTAAAGGGGGAGTTCTGATACTAACGAGAATGTCTTCATAACTCCAAAAAATAGATGGAATTTGCTCAATTCAAAGATAAGATTAACGAAACTTTATGCTGATCTTACAAAAAGCAGAATAACAAAAAAGCCACTAAATAAAAGCTTGAAAAATCAAGCTTTGATAACCTTAAAAAGTATAAACATAACGCAAATACATAGAATACTGACGGCGTAAGGTTTGGGTTAAGCTGAAATTGGTTTCTGCTCCGGCGATAGTGGTTGGTTTGCCATTCTTTAGCGGACCTTGGCTTTGCTCTTTAATGGTGGTAGAGCCTTTGAAAAAGTGATTAGGGAGCGTAGGGATTTTGATACCAAACTCAATGCCATGGTGTTCAAAAATATTGGTTCTAATGCCCACATTCACTAAAAATTGGAAAATCGTGCTATTCACTTTAGAGTTTAATTTTCCTGTGGCATAGACGCTGTTAGGGTTGATCCCCACATTACAACTCGCTGGCGTCGTATCCCCACATGTGATCGTGCCATCAGCGTTAGTCATGTAAGCGTCAGCGTTGGTATTGACGCCATAAACATACCCATCCTTAAAATACCCCACACGATTATTAGTCCAAGTGTTACCCGCAAAATTCACGCCCACAAAAAACCCAGCCGTAACTTTAGGCTTATCCACCACATTAAAAAGCGTGTCCGTACCAAAACCATAAGTATACATGTCGGTTTTTTGATCGCTCAAATAGAAAGGCGATATGGCGTTAGCGGCCCTAGAGTTAGAGAAATTGGAATGCCCATAGTCAAAAAAACCATAATAACGCAACCCAAACCACCTCTTTTTACCCATAAAATGCTTATAGCCTGTCATCACGCCTAGCCCATACATTGGCTGGTTACGACCAGGAATATTTTTATTAGTGCTTAACATGGTGCGAGAAGTCCAATTGACCACGCAGTTAGCTTTAGTATAGCCTGGTGTTCCAGGTGTCCCAGAAGCTGGCTGACAGCCACCTGTTTGCCCATTGGGCACATTGCCATCATCATTAGCCGAAACATCGCCAAAAGGCACTTGAAACAATTCGCCGTTTTTATAAGCGTTTGTTTTTTGATCAGCCCTACCCACTTCCAAACTGATCCCCACAAACGCACCATTCTTTTCATGGGCGATTAAGGGGCTTGTCAGCCACAACGAACTCAAAAGAGCACCTAAAACTACCGAGCCTTTTTTAGAGACAAATTGAGCCATCAAAACAGATTCCTTACGATTAAAATTTTTACAAACCCTGCGATTTTGCATCCTACTCTTCTTCTTTACTATAAAATGGAGTGCCATTTTTGAGACACTCTGCCTAATGCAGTATTACTTTCTGAATTATTTTATTATAACCAATTGCAATCTTAAAAGTCAAGCAAAAACCACCCCTAAAATTCCCATAATCGTGGATTATTTAATAATAAAAAAGAGGACATGAATGCCCTTTTGTCCTTTTAGAACTTGAATGCACTTAAGACTTTTAAAAACACGCCTTATTAACAACATTCTAATCCCTTTAAACAAAAACTAATGAGCGCTATTTTATAATCTTTTTAAAAAACTTAAAATGAATTATAAAATCTTAGATTTGTTTTGTGGGGCTGGAGGTTTTAGGGCTAGGTTAGAGCGTTTAAAGGAGTTTAGCCCTTTAATAGGGCTAGATTGCGGTAAGCAAGCCTTGAATACTTTTAAAAACAACCATAAAAACGCTATGGGTATTTGTGGGGACATCACTCAAGCCGACATTAAAGAAAAAGTTATAGAGTTGGCTAAAAAACTAGAAATCAACATGATCATTGGTGGGTCTCCCTAATCAAGGCTTTTCTAATTAAAGGGAAAAAATTTAGGGCTAAAAGACCCTAGAAATTTCTTATTCTTAGGATATTATAGAAATAGTGAAAGCCATAAAACTAGAAATTTTTATCATTGAAAATGTGAAAAACCTAATCTTATACACTAAAGGCTATTTTTTAGAAGAGATTAAAGAAAGATTAAACGCTTTAGGGTATCAATTAAGCTATCAAATCCTAAACGCTAAAGATTATGGCGTGCCTCAAAGCAGGGAGAGAGCTTTTATTGTTGGGGCTACTCATTTTAGTTTTGATTTTAATCTTTTAGAGCCTTCTCAAAGCGTGAGCGTTCAAGAGGCTATAAGCGATTTAGCCTATTTTCATTCTAATGAGGGGGCGTTTGGCGTTTGAAAGCGATTATTTAAACCCTATCCAATCCAATTATCAAGCTTTAATGCGAAAAAATAGCCCTAAATTATACAACCATCAAGCCACCAACCACTCACAAGGCGCTTTAGAAAAATTAAAGCTCATTGACAAAGAGCAAGGCAAAGAATGTTTGCCTAAAAACCTGCATGGCAAACAACAATTTAAAGCACATGGGGCGTTTGAGTTGGAAGAAAATAAGCCCCACCATAGACACAAGGTTTGACACTCCAAACAATGGCACCAACTCCCACTCCGAATTGCACCGCTCTATCACGCCCAGAGAAGCTACTAGGATACAAAGCTTTAGCCATACTTATATTTTTTATGGCAATAAAACAAGTATTTGCAAGCAAATCGGTAACGCTGTGCCTCCTCTTTTAGCCCTAGCTTTAGGCAAAGCGATCTTAAAAAGCTTAAAAAAATGATACAAATTCATCACGCTAACGCCTTTGAAATCATCAAGGATTCCCGCCAACAAAATTTAAAAGTGGATGCGATTATCACAGACCCTCCTTATAATATTTCGGTTAAAAATAATTTTCCCACCCTAAATAGCGCTAAAAGACAAGGTATAGATTTTGGGGAATAAGATAAAAATTTCAAGCTTTTAGAATGGATCACACACTACGCCCCATTAGTCAATCCAAACGGTTGCATGATTATTTTTTGCTCTTAATAGGTTTATGAGCTATATCGCTGATTTTTTAGAAGAAAATGGCTTTGTAACAAAAGACTTTATCCAATGAGTTAAAACCAATCCCATGCTAAGAAACCTTAATCGGCATTATATCCAAGACATGGGATTTGCCCTATGGGCGGTTAAAAAGAAAGCTAAATGGGCGTTTAACAAACCCAACAATGAAACCTAATTTACGCCCCTTGATTTTAAAAAGCCCCATAGCCCCATAGTGAGTAGGACCGAAAGAGTTAAACACCCCACGCAAAAAAGCCTAGCCTTAATGGAAAAAATCATTTCTATCCACACAAACCCTAATGATCTCGTGCTAGATCCTTTTATGGGGAGCGGCACCACCGGTTTAACATGCAAGAATTTAAAGCGAAACTTTATCGGTACAGAATTAGAAAAAGAATATTTTCAAATCGCTAAAAAGCGTTTAGGCTAGTTTTAAAAACGCTATTTGAATGAGATTGTGTTATAGTTGCTTGCAATGATACCTTAATTAGGATTTTTAATGAAAAGAATGTTAGCAGAGTTTGAAAAAATCCAAGCGATCTTGATGGCGTTTCCCCATGAGTTTGGCGATTGGGCGTATTGCATTAAAGAAGCCAGAGAGAGCTTTTTAAATATCATTCAAACCATAGCCAAACACACTAAAGTGTTAGTGTGTGTCCATACTAGCGATACTATCGGTTATGAGATGCTTAAAAATTTATCTAGCGTAGAAATTGTAAGGATTGACACTAATGACACATGGGCTAGGGATTTTGGAGCGATTAGCATTGAAAATCAGGGCATTTTAGAGTGCTTGAATTTTGGTTTTAATGGTTGGGGGTTAAAATACCCATCCAATTTAGACAATCTAGTGAATTTCAAGCTCAAAAATTTAGGGTTTTTAAAACACCCTTTAAAAACGGTGCCCTATATTTTAGAGGGTGGGAGTATAGAGAGCGATGGGGATGGGAGTATTTTAACCAACACCCAATGCTTGTTAGAAAAAAATCGTAACCCCCATTTGAATCAAAATGAAATAGAAGAAATGCTTAAAAAGGAATTAGGGGCTAAACAAGTGTTATGGTATTCTTATGGCTATTTAAAAGGCGATGATACCAATAGCCACACTGACACGCTCGCTCGCTTTTTAGATAAAGACACCATTGTTTATAGTGCATGCAAGGATAAAAATGATGAACATTACGATGCCCTAAAAAAAATGCAAGAAGAATTAAAAACCTTTAAAAAACTAGATGGCACGCCTTATAAACTTATCCCTCTAGAAATCCCCAAAGCTATTTTTGATGAAAACCAACAACGCTTGCCAGCAACTTATGTGAATTTTTTATTTTGCAATAACGCTTTAATCGTGCCCACTTACAACGACCCTAAAGACGCACTCATTTTAGAGATCTTCAAGCAACACACACCCCTAGAAGTGATAGGGGTTGATTGTAATACTTTAATCAAGCAGCATGGAAGTTTGCATTGTGTAACGATGCAACTTTATTGAATAAAATCACGCTTTTTGGCGTGGTTCAAGGCGTGGGCATGCGCCCTTTTATCTATACCCTAGCTCAAAAATTAGAGCTTGTAGGCTTTGTGCGTAACACTCAAGCGGCTTTAGAGATCATCTTACCCACTCAAAAAACAGAATCTTTTTTAAACGCCCTAAAAAAGGAGTTGCCCCCTTTAGCTTTGATTGAAAAAATCATTATTAGCCCTTATGATAAAACGCTCAAATTTAATGATTTTAGGATTTTAGAAAGCAAAAACCACCCCTTAAATTTGCTCAGTCAAATCCCTAAAGATTTAGGCGTGTGCGATGATTGCTTGCGTGAGATTAGAGATGAAAGCTCCCCCTATTTCCATTACGCTTTTAATTCTTGTGCAAAATGCGGAGCAAGATACAGCCTTTTAAACGCCTTACCCTATGACAGAGAAAACTCTGCCTTAAAACCTTTTAAACTCTGTGAATTTTGCACATTTGTCTATAAAGACACTAATAACAAACGATTCCATATCCAAGGTATAAGCTGCAAAAAGTGCGGTATTGCGATTGACTATAAACAATTAGAGGATTATGATGCGCTTTTAGAATGCGCTAAAGACATTCAAAAGGGTAAAATCATCGCTCTTAAAGGTCTGGGGGGCTTTGCTTTGGTGTGCGATGCGAGAAACTTTCAGAGCATAGAAAGATTGCGACTTTTAAAAAAGCGCCCCCTAAAGCCTTTCGCGCTCATGTTTAAAGATTTAAACACAGCCAAACAATATGTATTTTTGAATGAATTAGAATGCGAGAGTTTAAGATCCGCTAACGCCCCCATCCTCTTAGCGCATAAAAAACCTGATACAAAATTAGCCCCCAATATCGCCAAAAACTCCCCCTTTTATGGTGTTATCTTACCCTATACCCCTTTGCATGCTTTATTGTTGGATTTATTGGATTTCCCTATTGTGTTCACGAGCGCGAATTTTAACTCCCTCCCTTTAGCGAGCGATGAAAAAGAGATGGATCGTTTTCATTTTATTTTTGATTTTAAGCTCACGCACAATCGCACTATCATTCACAGGATTGATGATAGTATCACGCAATATGTGGATAATGCGATTCGCCCCATGCGTTTGGCTAGAGGGTTTGCTCCCCTTTATCTCACTCTCCCTAAACGCTCTACTCATTCGCCCACAAAAATTTTAGCGCTTGGAGCGGAGCAAAAAGGGCATTTTAGTTTATTGGATAGTGAGACTTCTGTTCTTTTACTCTCGCCTTTTTGTGGGGATCTGAGCGTTTTAGAAAATGAAAAACATTTCAAAGAAACCCTGAATTTTTTCTTAAACACTTATAATTTCAAACCCACGCTCTTATCTTGCGATGAGCATAAAAACTACACCACCACTAAAATGGCTTTTGATTTTAACACGCCTTTATTGCAAGTCCAGCACCACCATGCCCACTTTTTAGCGAGCATGCTAGATGCGTTTTTACAAGACCCCCACTTAAACTATCCTTTTATAGGTATTGTTTGGGATGGGAGTGGGGCTTATGAAAATAAGATTTATGGGGCGGAGTGTTTTGTGGGGGATTTTAACCAAATTGAAGAAGCGGCTAGGTTTGAAGAATTTTTGCTTTTAGGGGGACAAAAAGCGATTAAAGAACCTAAACGCTTGGTTTTAGAAATCGCTTTAAAACACCAACTCAACAAGCTTTTAAAACGCATTCAAAAACACTTTAAGGAAGATGAAATAGAAATTTTTAAACAAATGCATGCCAAAGCAATTCAAAGCGTAGCCACCAATTCCATAGGCCGTTTGTTTGATATAGTGGCGTTTAGTTTAGGGGCAGTAGAAACGATTGGTTTTGAAGCAGAGAGCGGACAGGTTTTAGAAAATTTGGCCCTACAAAGCGAAGAGATCGCCTTTTATCCTTTTAAAATCAAAAATAGCGTGGTGGGTTTGAAAGAATTTTATCAAGCGTTTGAAAAGGATTTGGATATTTTAGAGCCTAAACATATCGCTAAGAAATTTTTTAATAGCTTAATAGAAATCATTATCGCTTTGATTGCACCTTTTAAAGAGCATGTGGTGGTGTGTAGTGGGGGTGTGTTTTGTAACCAATTATTGTGCGAACAATTAGCCAAACGATTAAAAACACTTCAAAGGAAGTATTTTTTCCACAAACATTTCCCCCCTAACGATAGCAGTATTGCTGTCGGTCAAGCCTTAATGGCGTATTTTAACCCTACAATCATCAAGAAAGGATAAAAATGGAAAGCGTGACTCTAGCATGCGGGAATGGTGGGAAAGAAACAAACGCTTTAATTGAGCGAGTTTTTATGCCCTATTTAAAAGAGTTGATCAGTGCATTTGGTGAAGACGCCCCTAAATTTGAAGCCAATGGGGAATATTGCGTGAGCACGGATAGTTTTGTCATCACGCCTTTAACTTTTAATGGGGGTGATATAGGCAAGCTTTGTGTTTGCGGGAGTGCGAATGATGTGAGCATGCAAGGGGGCAAACCTTTGTATTTGAATATCGGTTTTATTTTAGAAGAAGGTTTAGAAATCGCTCTTTTAAAACAAATTCTACAATCCATGCAAAAAGAGTTGTTTAAAGCCAACCTCAAACTCCTCTCCCTAGACACTAAAGTCGTGCCAAAGGGGAGCGTGGATAAGCTTTTTATTAACACGACTTGTATTGGTAAAATCATAAAAACAGGGATTTCTTCACACCATTTAAAACAAGGGCAAGCCATTATCGTGAGCGATACTATCGCTAATCATGGGGCAAGCCTGTTTGCGATGCGTAATGAAATCAAGCTTAAAACTAATCTTAAAAGCGATTGCCAACTGCTCTATCCTTTAGTAAGACCCCTATTTTTAAGCAATCTAAAAATCCATGCTTTAAGAGATGCGACTAGGGGTGGGTTAGCGAGCGTGTTAAACGAATGGGCGAATAGCTCAAAAGTAAAAATCGTCATAGAAGAAGAAAAAATCCCCTTAAAAGAAGAAACTAAAGGGATTTGTGAGATTTTAGGGCTAGAACCTTATGCGTTAGCTAATGAGGGGGTGTTTGTTTTAGCACTCAATCAAAAAGACGCCCCCAAAGCCTTAGAAATTTTAAAAAGTAATGAACAAGCCAAAAACGCTTGCATGATCGGCGAAGTGCTTGAAAGCCCTTATCCTATCGTGGTTTTAAAGAACGCATGGGGTTTTGAAAGGATCTTAGAAATGCCAGAAGGCGAGCTGTTGCCTAGGATTTGCTAACGCACTCATTTTTTAATCGTTTTTGATGTATTTTAAGTTTGTTTTATTTAGAACGCAAGAGAGGGTTTTAAGGGTTTATGAGTCGTTTTAATCGGATTTTTGAGTGGCAAAAACTCTAATAGTTAGCGACTATTTCAGTAAAAACCACAAATCCACTTAAGAGCGTTTCAGTCTCAAAGAATTTAATACCACTAATAAAGAACTTGCACTCATGCTCAAACTCGCTATTAAGGGGTTAATATAGCCTAGCATAGCTACTGGGATTAAAATAGCGTTATAAATCAAGCTCAAAACAATGTTTTGTAACACCACTTGATAGACTTTTTGAGCGTTATGAAGCGCTTTTTCTAACAAACTCAAATCTTCTTCTAAAAGCAAAATATCGCATGCGCTTTTGCTCAAAGCGCTTTTTTCAAACCCTAAAGAAACGCTCGCTTGTTTCAAGGCTAGTGCGTCATTATTGCCATCGCCTATCATCGCGCACACGCCTTTATAAGAACTAATGATTTGCGCCTTATCTTCAGGGGTCAAATTCGCATGGTATTTAGAAATCCCTAATTTTTTCGTGCACTCTTTAACAGAACTTTCATTATCCCCACTTAAAATTTCTAATTCCAAGCCTTTGTTGTGCAAAGCTTGAACGACTTCTTTAGCGTTATTCTTCAAACGCTCTTCTAAAATGAATAACGCGCATAAAGTCTTATTCTTCGCAAAACCTACCATGATATTTGCACTCTCTTTAACTTTTACGCTAACCCCCATAGCATTTAAAAATTTCAAACTCCCTACAATCAAGGTTTCGTTGTGATAATGCGCTTTCAAACCATGGGCAAAAAATTCTATCTTTTCTAAAATAACCTCATCGCCATCTAATGATTTAAGAATCGCACTATGGGCTAAATGCTCTCTGGTTTTTAAAAGACTCTTTAAAAGCCTTTCATCAAAATGTTCATAAATAATTTTCTCTTTTAAAAGGACTTCTTTTTGCGTGAGAGTGCCGGTTTTGTCTATGAAGATTTTTTTCACTTTGGCTAAAGTTTCTAAAAACAACGCTTCTTTAAACACAATCAAAGGGTTTTTAAACACCCCTATCACTAATGCAATGGGCGTAGCTAGAGCGAATGCACAAGGGCAGCTTATGACTAACACGCTAATGCATACCATTAACGCTTTTTCAAAATTAGCCCCCCAACCAAATTGCCATAAAATTAAGCTCACAAAGGCTAAAAATAGCACCGTTTTAGAAAAAATATCTGCAATTTTATTCGCACTGCTCTCAATTAAGGGCTTTTCTAAAAAACTCTTTTTTAAGGTTTCTAGCAAACTAGAAAGGCGTGAGTTTTGAAAATTCGCGCTCACTTGATAGCTAAAAGGCACGCCCACATTCACATAACCCCCTAAAATTTGATCATTAACCCCCAATTCCAAAGGTTTAAACTCCCCACTAATTAAAGACGCATCCACGCTCGCATTATTTAAAAGCACGCCATCCAGTGCGATTTTAGCCCCACTTGGCACCAAAATAATAGAGCCTATCGCCACATCTTTGGGGTGTTTTTCCACTTGTTTGTCCTTTTCTAAAACGATCACGCTATGGATTTCATGCGATTCTAGGGCCAAACATTTTTCATTCGCAAACAACCTAGCCTTCAATTCCAAAAACTTAGATCCAAAAACAAGCGTTAAAATGGTACTGCTCGCTTCAAAATAAGTCTCTTGAGACACAAACATGGCATAAACGGAATAAACAAACGCCGACAACGCCCCAAAAGACACGCTCAAATCCATGCCAAAAACACCATTTTTTAGCCCATAAAACGCCCCCTTAATGAAAAAGCGCCCCACAACCACCAACACCAACAAGCTTAAAAAGAGCGATACGAGATCCAAATTCCTTTGCATGAGCTTATCCATGCCACTGCTACCATAACTCGCATATTTGGCAATTGCAATAAACATCAAGTTCATGGTGGCAAAAAACCCCACGCTTAAAGTGAGCAAGTAAGATCGTTGCTCTTTTTGCGCTTTTAGGGTGTAATTTTTAGCGTTATAGACTTTAGCCCCATAGCCCAAACTCTCAATTTTTTGAATGATTTCTTTGGGGTTTAAGGACTTCTCAAACACGATTTGTAAGTGGTGGGTGGTGAAATTCACGCTCACTTTTTTAACCCCACTTAAGCGCTCTAAAACCTTTTGATTGAGCCACAAGCAAGCGTTGCAATGCGTTTTTTCTAACAAAAGATTAAGGGTAAAATCGCCCTTATCGTTTTCTTCAATAGCTTGCTCTAATTCTAAAGCATTCACTGGAGCTTGATGCGTTACAGGGGCTAAAGTAGAAGCGCCTAACTTGTCATAAAAGCTCTCTAAATTCAAATCCAATAACAACGCATACACCCTAGCACACCCTGCACAACAAAAATGCAATTCTTTATGGTTGATAGTCTCTTTAAAAAGCTCGCTTTCTTTAAACTCTAATTGGCAATGCGAACATTTCATTTTTTAATCCTTAATCTAAAAGTGCTTTTATAGAATAAGTATTACAAGTTTGATAAATTGTTAAAACTTCTTTAGTGTTGTCGCTTTGGTTTTTGGAATTGTGCGTGATTAAGGGGGGCAAAACTTTTAAAGCGCTTTTGGAATTATTCCTGCTCGCTCCAAGCATCAAATGAGCGTTTTTATCTTTAAAGCTTTGGACAAACCTTAAAATCTCTAGCGTGAGTTTAACGCTTTTTAAACTCTCTATAACTAAGCAAAGCGACAAAGCTTCATAGCAAAAAATAAAATACCCCTTAGGTTTCAAGCATTTTTTCACTTTAGAAACCAAAGAGGGGAAATCCAATTCGCTCTGGTGTCTCGCATGCCCTTTATGTTTGGATTTGATAGAGCCTAACGCATAAAAAGGAGGGTTACACACAACTACATCATATAAAATTGGGGGGTTGAAATCTAAAAAATTGCTTTCAAACACTTGAGTGTTAGGGAATTTAAGGGCGTTTTTTTGAGAACAAAACGCCATTTTGCTATCCTTTTCCACTAAATGGACGCTGGCTAGTGGGTTGTCTCTAGCACAAAGTAAGCCTAAAATCCCACACCCTGAGCCTATGTCTAAAATCGCACCACTATTTTTAATCAAAGGGCATGAAAAATCGTATAAAAAGAGCGAATCGCTATTGTAAGCATAAGCGTTTAAAGGTTGGTATAATCTTAAGAGTTTTCTATCCATAAAAGGGCTTCATTTTCTAAGATTTGCGTGTGCAACAAACGGCCTTTAAAAGGGGTTTTTAGAGCGAGCGAGCTAAAAGATTCGCCAATCATAGACGCATGGGAATGCAAAAGTAACATGTCTATTTTGTCTCTCAAGCTCTCAAACAATTCCCACCCCCCTTCAATGAAATTAAACCCCTTATCTGAGGGCAAATCCTTAGGGTCATGAAAAGTATTAACTAAACGATTAGGTGCAGAAAAAACTCTCAAATGAGAGTTAGTTGGATGCTTGGATAAAATAGCGATATTAGGGTTTTTACCTTGATAAAAACCATCGCAAAAGCGTGCATCTAATAAGGGATTATCCGTTCTTATGGTTTTTCCAGAGACAATAAGAGTGCCACATACCGCTCGTTGGTTGTGCGTGAAAATAGCGCTTTTTTGACCGGTGATCTTGCCATGCTGGTAATCCCCATTCATTCTTAAAGCGAGTTTGAATAAATTAAAACGTCCCTTTTTTTCCATTATCCTAAAAGGCAAGAGCAAATCTCTAGCCTTGTTTTCTAAACTTGGGCAAATGAGCGCTTCAACATGGGCTTTTTTGAGCCTCTCTAACCCCCCTTTTTTAGCTTTATTTTCTTCTATCGCAATAACCACTCTTTTAGGCTTTAAAATTTCTAATAATTCACTGCATGCGGGGGTTTTACCATAGGAATTGCATGGCTCTAGGGTGATTAAAAAAACGCAGTCTTTAAAAGCGTTATCATGGTGTGTTTTTAAAAAGTCGCTTAAGATTTTAGGATCTTCTAGTTGGTCTAAATCGATTTTTAAACTAGGGCGTAAAATCTTCAACGCCGATTTAGTGGCTAAGACTTCTGCATGCGGAGTTTTGGCTTTTTTATGCACCTCTAAGCTTAAGATCTCATGGTTTTTATCTAACACCATGCAAGCCACACTTGGGTTTTCTAAGGCTAGGGTCTGGTATTCCCACGCCTTATTCAAACAAATTTCTAATAAACTCTCATAAAGTCTCATGATGGGAAAAAGGGTAAGGACAAAAAGCCTTTGATCGCCAAAGCGTTGATGATGTCAATGAAAAACGCTCCCACTAAAGGCACCACGATAAACGCCACATGCGACGCCCCATAGTGGTTGGTGATGGTTTGCATATTCACCATAGCTGTTGGTGTCGCTCCAAGCCCAAAACCGCAATGCCCCGCACACAACACCGCCGCATCATAATCCTTCCCACAAATCCTAAAGGTCACAAACACCGCATAAAGGATCATAAACACCACTTGAACGCTCAAAATAATCGCCAATGGCACAGCGAGTTTTAATAATTCTAACAAATTCACGCTCATTAAAGCGTAAGCCAAAAACAAGCTCAAGCTCACATTCCCAATGACTGAAACTTCCCTATCAAACACGCTATGGATTTTAAAAAACGACAAGGCATTCCTTAAAAGAACCCCTATAAACAAGCACCACACAAAAGTGGGCAAGGTGAAACTTTTAGGCATCAAATGCGATAAAAAAGTCCCCACCAATAAAGCGATCGCAATTAGAGCTAAAGTTTCTACAAAACTAGATGCGGTGATTAAGCGTTGCTCTTTAGGGGTTTCAAAACCTTTAGCCACAATACCCTCTAAAGCGTCTTTTTCTTTAGTGTCTTTAGGCTCTAGTTTGTATCTTGAAATCAAATATTTAGCGACAGGCCCCCCAATAATCCCCCCACTCACCAAGCCAAAAGTCGCACACACCATGCCCACTTCTAGGCTAGAATTAAAATCATAAGGCGGTTGGGTGAAAAAATTAGCCCATGCCGCACTAGTGCCATGCCCTCCCACTAAAGCGATAGATCCGCCTAAAAGCCCCATTAAAGGATTGACCCCTAAAAGACCGGCGACAGAAACCCCTACCACATTTTGACACACCACAAACCCAGACACAACCAACAAAAAAACCGCGAGCATTTTCCCGCCTTTTTGTAAAGATTTGAAATCCGCACTCAAACCAATAGTGATAAAGAAAGTCAGCATCAAAGGATCTTTTAAAGAAGAATCAAAACGCAAATCAAAATTATAAAAATGGTGGGCTAGCATGATAAAAAAAGCGATCAAAACCCCACCCACAACAGGTTCTGGAATATCATAATCTCGTAAAAACTTGACTTTAGAAATCACATAACGCCCCAAAAGCAACACTAAAACCATGCACACCAAAGTGGCATAAATGTCTAATTTAATTTCTTGCAAGCTTGTCTCCTTTGGTTAATCAATTCATCTTATTATAATATAATAGACACTTAAAAGAACGAGATTAGCTAGAAAGTAGGTGTTCCTTGCATACAGTATTACAAATTGGAGCTGGTGGCGTAGGCAGTGTGGTAGCACACAAAATGGGCATGAACAGAGATGTTTTTAAAAATATCGTTTTAGCAAGTAGGAGTTTAGACAAATGCTATGCGATTAAAGAAAGCATGCTCAAAAAAGGTTTGGGGGAAATCAGTGTTGAACAAGTGGATGCTGACGATACGCAAGCCTTAATAACTTTAATCAACAAATACAAGCCTAAAGTCGTTGTTAATGTGGCTTTACCCTATCAAGATTTAACAATCATGCAAGCATGTTTAGAGACTAAAACCCATTACATTGATACCGCTAATTACGAGCATCCGGATTTAGCGAAGTTTGAATACAAAGAGCAATGGGCGTTTGATAAAGCTTACAAAGAAGCAGGGATTTTAGGGATTTTAGGATCGGGGTTTGATCCAGGCGTAACTAACGCTTATGTCGCTCACGCTCAAAAACACCATTTTGACACCATCCACACTTTAGATATTTTAGACTGCAACGCTGGGGATCACAAACGCCCTTTTGCTACCAATTTTAACCCTGAAATCAATTTAAGAGAAGTGAGCTCTAAAGGGCGTTATTATGAAAATGGCAAATGGATTGAAACTAAGCCCTTAGAAATCAAACAAGTGTGGGCTTACCCTCAAATTGGCGAAATGGATTCGTATCTTTTATACCATGAAGAATTGGAATCGTTAGTCAAAAACATTAAAGGTTTAAGGAGGGCGAGATTTTTTATGACTTTCTCTCAAAACTATTTGACTCACATGAAATGCTTAAAAAATGTCGGCATGCTAGGCATTAAAGAGATAGAGCATCAAGGCGTAAAAATCGTGCCGATACAATTTTTAAAAACCTTGCTCCCTGATCCGGCAACTCTAGCCAAAGACACTACCGGTAAAACCAATATTGGGTGCTATATGACCGGCATTAAAAACAACCAAGACAAAACGCTCTACATTTACAATGTGTGCGATCATAAGAAATGCTATGAAGAAGTAGGCTCGCAAGCTATAAGCTACACCACCGGCGTGCCAGCGATGTGCACGGCTAAAATGATTTGCAATGACACTTGGAGCGTGGAGCATTTTAAGGCTGGGGTGTTTAACATAGAAGAATTAAACACCGATCCTTTCATGGAAGAATTGACTAAACAAGGTCTGCCTTATGAAGTGATTGAGCGCTAGTTTTAGGCTCAATCTTCACTTGGTGCGATAAACACCGATCCTCTTTCTACCATAATATTCTTATCGTCCGTGCTGTAAGCTTGTATTCTAATAGGCGTTAAAATGTCTTTGGCACGCTTTTGTTCTGCACTTTTTAAAGGTTTTCTTAAAATCACTACCGCTTTAATCTTTTGCCCAGCTTTAACCATAATGGGGGTTAAAGGTTTTTTGATTTGAATGTCCTTTTGCCCTAAAATTTTGAAATAAAACTCATGATCTTTATTGTCCGTGTTGTGGAATAAAAACACATAATCGTTATCCACATACCCTTGCAAGCGCGTTTCATACAGATCGCTGTTGCGGTTAATGTCTAAAAGCATGCGTTCTTTTTTAAACGAAGTGATGACTAAAAGAGCGCTAACAATAGCGATAACCCCCATGTAAGCGATTGTTTTTAAACGCACGAGATGCACTTTTTGGCGCGTGTTTGTGGCGTTGGTTGAAGACCATTGGATGAGTGAAGGGCGGTTGTATTTAGACATTGTTATGGTGCATGCATCCACGCATTCCAAACAATTGATGCATTCTAATTGCAAGCCCTTTCTAATATCAATATGCGTGGGGCAAACCTGTACGCAATGCAAACAATTCACGCATTCATTTTCCGCACTGCGCTTTTTAGGGGATAGAGGGTAGAGATTGCCTTGATTATCATAAAGCACCCCACCGCGCTTTTCATCATAAATAGGGTTTAAGGTGTCATTGTCATACAACACCGATTGCACCCTAGCATAAGGGCATAAATAGATACAAAAACGCTCCGCAACCACCACTATATCAAACAACACCACAGCCGCACTAAAAAGCCAAAAACCCATAGCAACAGGGTGCTCGCTAGGGTTTTTAAGATACATAAAAAAATCTTCAGGGGCGATGAAATAAAAGAAAAACAACATCATAAGCCCCACCACAACAGGAGCGAATAACAAAACGCTCAATATTTTACGGATCTTATAGCTTGGGGTGTTTTTAGCGCTTTCTTGTTTGTTGCTGATCTTTTTATGGAGTTTGAAAATCTTAGTTTCAATCACATCTCTATAAAGCACCCTTAAAAAGGTTTGCGGACAAGCCCATCCGCACCACACACGCCCAAGGCTAGTGGTAATAAAAAAAATCCCTATAAAAAGCAAAATAACCATAAAAGGCATGATTTGCAATTCTTCAGCGCTAAAGATCTTGCCTAAAAAATGCAATTGTTTATGCTCAAAGGAGATCAAAAACAAATGTGCCCCATCAATACGAATAAAGGGCGTGATTAATAGCGCTAAAGAGATCAATAAAAACCCTATGTAACGCTTCAAGCGAAACGATTTTAAAAAATGGCTAGAAGATTCAAGCATTCTCATATCCTAAAATTTTTAATCCACTATACCCTAACAACTTAACGCTTTCACTTAAAATCAACATGTTATAATGGCAAACATTTTATTTGAAAGGGTATTTATGGATGGCGTTTTAAACTTCCTAACCAATATCAATGTGATTTTCACCCTTTTGGGCTATCTTATTGGAGGGATTCCTTTTGGCTATGCGTTAATGAAAATCTTTTATGGTATGGATATTACTAAGATCGGATCAGGGGGCATTGGCGCGACGAATGTCTTGCGCACTTTACAAAGTAGGGGCGTGAGTAACGCCAAACAAATGGCACTATTAGTCTTAATCTTGGATCTATTCAAAGGCATGTTTGCTGTTTTTTTAAGCAAATTGTTTGGGTTGGATTATAGCTTGCAATGGATGGTCGCTATCGCAAGCATTTTAGGGCATTGTTATTCGCCTTTTTTAAATTTCAATGGAGGCAAGGGCGTTTCTACGATCATGGGCTCTGTGGTGTTGCTTATCCCTATTGAAAGCTTAATCGGTTTAATGGTGTGGTTTTTTGTGGGTAAGGTGCTTAAAATCTCTTCTCTCGCTAGCATTGTAGGGGTAGGCACAGCGACAATTCTTATCTTTTTTGTCCCCTACATGCATATCCCAGATAGCGTCAATATCCTTAAAGAAGTAGGCACACAAACGCCTATGGTGTTAATCTTTATTTTTACTCTTATCAAGCATGTGGGCAATATTTTTAACTTGCTCGCCGGTAAAGAAAAGAAAGTCTTATGAAAATCAAACAAGCCGTTCATATCCATCATTTCGTGTTTGAAACGATTTTAGGGATTTTAGAGTTTGAACGCTTGAAACCCCAAAAAATAAGCGTAAATTTGGATCTTTTCTACACGGAATCACCCAACAAGGTCTATTTAGACTACATGGAAATCCAAGAAATCATTCAAAACACGATGCAAGAAAAACAATACTTACTCATTGAAGACGCCCTTAAAGATTTAAGCCGCATCTTAAAAACACGCTACAAGGAGATCACTGAGCTTTTTTTAAAGATCAGCAAATTAGAGATTTCTAAAAATTCTCAAGTGGGGGCGAGCGTGAAAATTAACTATGAAAACCATCTTTAACCTCTTTTTTCTCATTATTATTTTAAAAGCACAACCCATAAACCCCCTACTAGAGCCTTTATATTTCCCAAGTTACGCGCAATTTTTGGATTTAGAACCTCGTTTTGTCATCAAAAAAAAGCGATCTTACAAACCCTTTCAATGGGGGAATACAATCATTATCAAACGCCATGACTTAGAAGAACGCCAAAGCAACCAACCAAGCGATATTTTTCGCCAAAACGCTGAAATCAATGTGTCTTCTCAAACTTTTTTAAGGGGCATGAGCAGTAATTTTTCGCGGATCGTGGTTGATTCGGTCGCTCAATAAAATGCTAAAGCGTTTTTTGATCACATTTTTCTTCGTATTTTCTTAATTTTAAAACAAAATTTAAGGTATTATTAAATAGAATAGTGTAATAATAATCTAGGTTCAAGAAGATTAACTCCTAGAGAAAAAGTAAAGAAAAAGGCTAAAAAGAAATGCTCAGAAATAGATTTCGTATTGTATTTGTCTCCTGTATTGTCGCTAGCAGTTTGCAAGCTCAAGAAGAAACCCACACTTTGGGTAAGGTAACCACGCTAGGCGAAAGGACCTTTGAGTATAACAATAAAATGTATATTGAAAGAAAAGAGCTCCAACAACGCCAAAGTAACCAAGTCCGTGATATTTTTAGGACTAGAGCCGATGTGAATGTGGCTAGTGGGGGCTTAATGGCACAAAAGATTTATGTTAGGGGGATTGAAAGCCGTCTCTTAAGGGTAACGATCGATGGCGTCGCTCAAAATGGTAATATTTTCCACCATGACGCTAACACCGTAATCGATCCTAACATGATCAAAGAAGTGGAAGTCATCAAAGGTGCAGCGAACGCTTCAGCGGGTCCGGGTGCGGTGGCAGGTAAATTGTCTTTCACCACGATTGACGCTAACGACTTTTTAAGGAAAAATCAAACTTATGGTGCCAAAATGGAAGCGGGCTTTTACACTAACTTTGGATACCGCATGAACGCCACTGCAGCTTACCGTGGGAAAAATTGGGATATTCTTGCGTATTACAACCATCAAGATATTTTTTATTACAGAGATGGGAACAACGCTTTTAGGAGTCTCTTCCACCCCAATTTTGACTTGCAAGATCCAAGCAATAGTGATATTGGCGTAGGGACTCCTAGTGAAGTCAATAGTGTTTTAGGCAAAGTCAATGGCTATATCAACGACACGGACACCATCAGCTTAAGCTATAACATGACAAGGGAAAATTCCACTAGGCTCTTACGCCCCAACACCACATCAGCTCTTTCTAAAGCCAACGATCCAGGAAGCCAACCAGCACCTTTTGTGATTGACTTTGGGAAAGAGTTAGCCCATACGATCAACTTCAACCACAATTTGAGCTTGAAATACAAGCATGACGGTGGTACTAGATTTGGTCAGCCTCGCATTGAATCCACCGCCTTTTTAGGGGTAAGGGGAGGCGATTATAACCCTGTGGTGAATCCTTTCGCTTATAATTCCAACGAGCCAGCCAACCCAGATTACATTCCTGAAGTTAAGGATTGGTGTAACAACCCCGATAATATCAGCCAGTGCACGCAAGGGGCTATCAGACCCTCTGATGGAGGCTATCAAATAGGCTATGGGAAGCCGGGTGCAATCGATTGGCAAAACACTTCTATGATTTCTACAGGCTCTAATATTTACCATGGGCTTGTTCCTAAAAACCCTGATTACGACATGACCCCTCCAAACGCTGAAAACACCGCTTCTAACGATTGGACTTTAGGGAATGCGGACGCTGAGGGGACTTTAGCGAGAAGGATTTTCTTAATCAACTCGGGTGTTAATTTCAAAGTCACCCACCCCATTAGCGAAGACTATGGGAATGTGTTTGAATACGGCATGATTTATCAAAATTTGAGCGTTTTCTCTGGATTGGATAAAGGTAAAAACGGCTACTATAAAAACAACATTAACCCTAACGACCCTAACGGCTTGGGCTTGCCTTACCGCCACTATTACACCGATCAAAGCTCCCAATACCCTCAAAATTTGAACACGCCTAATCCGCTCTATCGTAACATGCCCCAAAATTCGCATGCGATTGGCAATATCATCGGTGGGTTTATGCAGGCCAACTACAATCTTTTGGAAAATCTCATCGTGGGTGCGGGAACTCGTTATGATATTTACACCTTGCTAGATAAAAACGGTCGTACGCATGTGACTTCTGGCTTTTCACCTTCTGCAACCGTGCTTTATAACCCTATTGAAAGCATTGGCTTGAAAGTGAGCTACGCGTATGTGACTAAGGGAGCTTTACCGGGAGATGGCGTTTTGATGCGCGATCCCACAGTGATTTATCAAAGGAATTTGCGCCCTGCAATCGGTCAAAATGTGGAATTCAATGTGGATTACAACAGCAAGTATTTCAATGTGCGTGGGGCAGCGTTCTATCAAGTGATCAACAACTTCATCAACAGCTATGGGCAAGACACCTCTAAAAATGGTGGGGGTAATGCAACGGCAAAAAACATGTCAGGGAATTTACCTGAAACCATCAATATCTATGGTTATGAAGTTTCAGGGAATGTGCAATATAAAAATTTCGTAGGGACTTTCTCGGTGGCACGCTCTTGGCCGACAGCTAGGGGGCATTTATTAGCCGATACTTACGCACTAGCTGCAACCACAGGGAATGTGTTTATCCTAAAAGCCGATTACAATATCCATAAATGGGGGCTTACCTTGACTTGGCTCTCACGCTTTGTAACCAACATGTTTTATGAAGGCTATTCTATTTACTATCCGCAATACGGCTTGATGAAAATCCATAAACCTGGGTATGGCGTACATAATGTCTTTGTCAACTGGACTCCCACTTCTAAAAAATGGCAGGGCTTAAGGATTTCAGCCGTGTTTAACAATATCTTAAACAAGCAATATATCAGTCAGGCTTCAGTATGGCAAGCGAGTGCAGACGCTCCAGCGAGCGATATGATCCCTAAAGACAAACGCATGGCACTTCCGGCTCCTGGATTTAATGCGCGTTTTGAGGTGTCCTATCAGTTCTAAATTGAAAGAAATCTTAGGATTTCTTTTTGAATTTTGAACATGAAAAAACCTTACAAAAATTACCAAACCTTATGGAAAAAGTTCCGCTCGCTCAACAGACTCATTAAAACGCTTTTAAGGATTTTAAAAAAGTAGTTTTATTAAAAATTTAGCGAGCTTGAATTAAAATCGTGCCTTATTAACTCTCAAAAAGGAAAAGCAAACGCGCTTTCATCTATGGCTAATATCACGACTAAAGAAACGCCCCAAATAATCTCCGATCTCTTGAAAAACCCTTACCAAAAGATCATCAATGCGAGTGCGAGCGTTTTTGATGAAAGCCATGGGCGATCGTTTTTTAGCCAAAAATTTTATGAAAGGATTGAACCTTGCTTAAAAGAAATCTTAACCCACCCCATTGATTTGGAATGCGATCTAAACACCGCCAAAAAAACCAACCGCTTAACCCCCTTAAAAAAGCTTTTTAAAGCGTGTTTTGACACTGAAGAAATTTTGATTGTCAATAATAACACAAGCGCTTTAATTCTTATTGCTAACGCTTTAGCCTTGCAACAAGAAATCATTGTTTCTTATGGCGAATTAGTGGGCATGGGAGGGAATTTTAAGATTAAAGACATTTTGTTAGCCAGTGGGGCTAGGTTGCATTTAGTGGGAAATACCAATCGCACTTATTTAAGGGATTACCGCTTAGCCTTGAATGAAAATAGTAAAATGCTATTTAAAATCCATAACCCCACTTTTAAAAAAGACACGCCTTTTAAAGATTTGCAAGCCCTAGCTAAAGAGCATGGTTTGATAGATTATTACAATTTAGGGGATGTGGATCTATTCAATAAAAGGGCTTTGGAAGAAATTCTAGCCCTAAAACCATCGCTTTTAAGCTTTAGTGCAGATAAGTTCTTTAATGGCGTGCAAGCTGGCATTATTATGGGGCAAAAAGAATTGATTGAGACCTTAAAAAACCACCCCCTTTATAGAGCTTTGAGAACGGATAAAATCACGCTCACTTTGCTTTTCCATAGCCTAAAAGCATGGATAAGCCATAAAGAAGAGATTAAATTCTATGAATTACTCAATCAAACTAAAGACGAATTGTTACAAAAAGCTTTAAAACTCTACGCTCTTTTAAAACCTTTAGAATTAGATGTGAGCATAGCGTCTAGCTTTTCTAAAATAGGGAATTTGTCCCATACAGAATTAGAATCCTTTTGCGTGAAGATCCGGTCTAAAAACACCCAGATTTTAGATTGTGAGAAGCTTTATTTAAGACTTTTTCAAAAAGGCGTTATTTCAAGAATCTCATGCGAATTTGTGTGTTTTGAAGTCTTTAGCTTGGATGGAGAAGATTTGGAAAAAATCGCTCTAGTTTTAGAAGAAATCCTTAATAAGGCTTAAAAATTCGCTATAATAGAATCTCTTTTAAAATACTCTCTCCTACAAAAATTTAAAGGAACTCAAAAATGGAAAAAATCAGCGACCTTATAGAATGCATTGCGTATGAAAAAAATTTGCCTAAAGAGATGATTTCAAAAGTGGTTCAAGGTTGTTTGTTAAAAATGGCGCAAAATGAATTAGACCCCCTAGCACGCTACTTAGTGATTGAAGAAAACAAGCAGCTCCAGCTTATCCAGTTGGTAGAAGTTTTAGAAGATGATGATGAAGGATTGATTAACGATCCTTCTAAATATATTAGCCTCTCTAAAGCCAAAGAAATGGATCCGAGCGTTAAGATTAAAGATGAATTGTCTTATAGTTTGAGTTTAGAGAGCATGAAACAAGGAGCGATCAACCGCCTTTTTAAAGATTTGCAATACCAGTTAGAAAAGGCGTTAGAAGACAGCCATTTTGAAGCGTTCCAAAAGCGTCTCAACAGCGTTTTAATGGGGCAAGTGATTTTAGTGGATAACAATCAAAACACTTTTATTGAAATTGAGCAACAATTTCAAGGCGTTCTTTCCATGCGCCATCGCATCAAGGGCGAGAGTTTTAAAATAGGCGATAGTATTAAGGCGGTTTTAACGCAAGTCAAACGCACTAAAAAAGGCTTGTTATTAGAGCTTAGCCGCACCACCCCTAAAATGCTTGAAGCTTTGCTAGAATTAGAAGTCCCTGAGATTAAGGATAAAGAAATTGAAATTATCCATTGCGTGCGAATCCCAGGTAATAGAGCGAAAGTGAGCTTTTTTTCTAACAATTCTAGGATTGATCCTATAGGTGCGGCTGTAGGGGTTAAAGGCGTGCGCATTAATGCGATAAGCAATGAATTGAATAAAGAAAATATTGATTGCATAGAGTATTCTAATGTGCCTGAAATTTATATCACTTTGGCGCTCGCTCCTGCTAAAATTTTAAGCGTTGAGATTAAAAAAATTCCCATAGAAGAATTGAGCGCTCAAGAAAAAGAGTTAATCCAAGAGCGTTTTATTGTCAATAACCATTTGCAAAAGGCTAAAGTGCGTTTGTTAGACACGGAAAAATCTAAGGCTATCGGCAAGGGTGGGGTGAATGTGTGCCTAGCGTCCATGCTTACTAGCTATCATATAGAGTTTGAAACCATTCCTAGCGTCAAAGAAAATACAGAAAATGAAGACGAAAAAGAAACACCAAAAGTAGGGGTAGAAGCTTTAGAGTCTTTGTTTAAGAATTAAAGACAAGCTCTAAAAAGAGCTTTAAGTTGAAAAACTTGCGGTGTTAAAGGTGTATGACTAAATTTTTTAAGGCTAAATTTGAGCCTATTTTTCACTAAATCAAACCATCAAAAAATGGGTTTAAAGTTTGAATGAGATTGATCCTATTTTTAAGTCATAACATTTGCCCATACCATGACAAGCAAAGCTTGATTGATTTTTTAAATGGGCAATTATAAATACCACTCATTTATCCATAGGATAAACCTTGTTATCGCATGGCTTCCTTGGGCGTTTATCGTTATAATTCTCATTAAATAAATCCCTCGTTTTTTCATAATCTTTGGTTATTATTCCTGCTAATGGCAATACGGTATGCAATAAATCATCGCTCATAAAAGGCTTGTGCAAAGCTTCTTCAAATCTTTTTACCATTTGGGGGTGTTTTTGTTTGAATGCATCGCTCATATAGATTAAAAATGGGATTTCCATGCTGGCATTTGAGCATTCATGGGTATTAAAAGCACTTGATTCAAACATGTCATCGCCATGATCGCTTAGGTAGATAACGAGACTATCCTTGTCTTTAAACAATTCAATCAAAGAATGCAAAACATAATCATTATAATAAACACTGTTAATATAATCGGCTACAACTTGCTTGTCAGTATTGTTTTTAACCTTCAAAGACTTGGTTTTTGAAAAATAAGAAGTGTTATTGAGATTAAAGCGGGAAAATTCTTTAGGAAAGCGGTTTTTGTATTCAAAATGATTGCCAATCAAGTGAAAAACAACAAAATTTTTACGCTTGCTACTCTCTCTCTCTCTCATTGTCATAATACCGCTTGAAAAGAGCCACCAAATTTTCATCATAAGGTTTATCATTTTCTATATAAGTATCAAAATACTTAGCCACTTGATAATAGCTATTGCCCCACATGATTCCAAAACCTTGAGAAGTGATCCAAACGCTTTTATAATCGCTCAATTTAAGGATATGGGCTAGATTTTTAAATTGATACCATGCTTTTTGGTTGAGATTATCCCTATTAGCGTAAGTTAAAAGCATTGTGAAACTTTTGTCCGTATAAAAAGCTGGGCTAATCACATTATCAAACACTAAAAGCGAACCTTTTTCTTTTAGAGCGCTTAAATAAGGGGTTGTAGGGGCTTGATAACCATAAACACCCATAAAGTTTCTGTTCAAACTCTCGCCAAAAACCAACACCACATTTTCAACACTTCCTGTATTTTTGAGCAGGTAATCTTTAGGGTAAGAAGCTTTTTCTAAAACTTGACTAGAGTTGTTGCTTTCTCTCAAGCTGCTGATATTCCTACCAAAATAATACACTCCTTTAGCTAAAGCAATGTATTCCATCGTCCCATCAGCGTTCAACAGAGCTTCATGCTCCTTATATTTTTTGATTGTTTTTATAGTGTGTGGCACTTCTACAATCAAAAATAAAACACTTAGAATACTAGCCATTTTTAAAGGAATGGGTTTATTAGGAATGAAGCTAAATAGTTTTAGAGAGCCTACAGCTATTAAAATAAGACCTACCACAAAATACCAATTCGGATAAACATAAGCATGGAGAAACTCCAAGCTCTCTTTATAATGCGTGGTGAATAAAATATTACCCAACTCATTAGACAAAGGCAAATGAAAATAATATGAACCAAAAATATCTATGCAGCTAAACACAATCCCTAAAACCAATATAAAACTTTTTAGGATTTCTGCTACAAACCCATTCTTAATAAAACTAATCGCCCAATAAACGATAAAAAGCCATATAAAACTATACAAGAACGCCCTAAGAATAAAATCCGCACTCGCTGAAGAGAGAAAACATGCTGAAAGCACATTAAAAAGAATGAACACAAAAAATTTAGAATCTAAAATCATCAAACAACTCCATCCATTAAAATTTCTTAAATCCACCATCCATACTAGTTTTTGACATCGCTCAAAAACACATGCCTTAAAAGTTTAGCGTTGCTTAAAAAAGCGTTTTTTAACACCGCGCTTTTATAAGTGTAATGATATTCAATGCTTGAGACTTCGCCCACAAACACCCCCGCTCCAAAAATCCCATCTAATCCGCTTGTTAGCACTTGATCACCTATGTTAATTTCAGCGCTTGGGACAATAAAATCCACGACTAACTCTTGCTTGAAATTAGTCCCTATAAAACCTAACGCTTGATTTTTGCCTATCATCACGCTATAAGCGCACCGCTTGTGGGCGTTCAAAAACCCATTCAAACGCCCTTTTTCTAGCACCGCAATACCTATGGCTTGATTATGAGAAACAAGACCATAAATCTTATTTTCTTCTAAATTCATGATAGGGTTGAGAGAAACGCTGTGCGTGTCTTCTAAACTAATAAAGGAAGTCATAAAGGTGGGGGTATAAATCATTTTTGGCTTTTCTAAAGGATACACGCCCTTTAAGCGCTCTTTCAAATCAGCGTTTTCTAGTTTTAAAGCTTCTAAAACCAAGCGTTCTTTTTGAAATTCTTTAATGTTTTTGGCTTGAAAAAAATAAGCTTGAATGTTGTCTAATAAGCTATTTTTCGCACTCATCAAGGCGTCTTTAAGCTTGTCGCTGATATAAGAAGAGCCACCTTTAATATCTGAAAAATAAAAAATAAGAAAAATCCCTAAAAGCCAAAGGAATTTGGAATAAAAGTGCATAATATTATTCACTAAAACCCACACGGCTGAGTAAATCCAAATCTTGTATAGCTTCTCCCGTGCCTTTAGCTACCGCCAACAAAGGCTCTTCGCCCACATATACAGGAAGTTTAACCATATCGCTTAAATACTTGTCTAAACCTTTAATCAAAGCCCCACCGCCGGTAAGCACCACGCCATTTTGCACAATGTCTTTAGCCAAATCCGGCTTCACTTCTTCAAGCACACTCCTTAAAGCGCTAGAGATTTCTCTCACCTGATCTTTAATGGCTTCAAACACATCATCAGAGCTCAATTCAATCGTGTGCAACAACCCACTCACTTGATCCCTCCCTGACACTTCCATAGTGAGTGGTGGGTCTAGTTTGACCGCACAACCGATTTCAATCTTAATCTCTTCGCCGGTGCGCTCACCTATCAATAAATTGAATTTTTTACGGATATATTCCACGATGCTTTGATCCAGCTTATCCCCAGCCACTCTAATGCTTTTAGAGATGACTAACCCTCCTAAACTAATCACGCCAATTTCAGTCGTGCCACCGCCAATATCTACAATCAAACTCCCTTGCGGCTCTTTCACCGGCAAGCCTGCCCCAATCGCAGCTGCCATAGGCTCTTCAATCAAAAAGACTTCTCTAGCCCCAACGCTCAAAGCGCTCTCCTTGACCGCATTCCTTTCTACACTCGTCAATCCATAAGGCACGCACACCATGATGCGCGGACGAATCCATGTTTTTCGTTTGTGCGCTTTTTCAATAAAATAGCGCATCATTTTAGCGGTAATGTCATAATCAGCAATCACGCCATCTTTCATGGGGCGAATCGCTCTGATGCTTTTAGGGGTTTTACCTAACATTTCTTTAGCCTCGCTCCCCACTGCTAAAATATCATAAGCCTTAGAATCAAACAATCCCATGCGCACCGCTACAATAGAAGGCTCATTGATAATAATGCCCTGCCCTTTGACTAACACGATCGTGTTAGCCGTGCCTAAATCTATGGCAATATCATGCGAAAACAGACCAATTAATTTGCTAAAAATCATGCTCTTTCTAATCCTTTATTATTAAATTGAATTAAACTTATAAGCGTATTCCTTAAGGAAGGATTTTAGAATGCGTTTTAGCAATGATCAAAGGTTCAGCTTGTTTTAAAACACAATCTTTGGTGATACGCACTTCAGAGCCTTTAAGCTTGGGTAAATCAAACATAATATCCAAACAAAAATCTTCAATGATCGCTCTTAAGCCCCTAGCCCCAGTTTTTCTTTCTAGTGCGAGTTTAGCGATTTCTTTAATCGCTTCTTCTTCAAAAATCAAATCCACTTCATCCATTTTGAAAAGCTGCTGGTATTGCTTGATGAGTGCGTTTTTAGGCTTTTGTAAAATATCTACCATCGCTTCTAAACTAATGCTATCTAGCGTGCTTAAAATAGGCAAACGGCCAATAAGCTCAGGGATAAGCCCATAACTAACCAAATCATGGGTTTGGACTAGATGCAAGATTGCTTCTTGCTCCTTTTTACTCATCTTTTCTTGGGTGAAGCCCAACACATTTTGCGTGGTGCGTTTTTTAATGATTTCAGCCAGTCCGTCAAACGCCCCTGCACAAATGAATAAAATATCGCTCGTGTCAATTTGAATGAAATTACCTTCAGGGTGCTTTCTTCCGCCTTTTGGGGGGATATTCACTAAAGAGCCTTCAACGATCTTTAACAACGCTTGCTGCACGCCCTCGCCAGAAACATCTCTGGTGATGGAGCGGTTTTCTGACAAGCGGCTGATTTTATCAATCTCATCAATAAACACAATGCCTTTTTGAGCTTTTTGGACATTCCAATCGCTCGCCTGTAGCAATCTTGTAAGGATATTTTCCACATCTTCACCCACATAACCCGCTTCAGTAAGGCTAGTCGCATCGCTAATGGCGATAGGAATATCCAAATGCTTGGCTAAAGTTTGTGCCATTAAAGTCTTTCCTGATCCTGTAGGTCCAATCAATAAGATATTAGACTTGCCCAACTCCACTTCTTCTAAATGCTCTAGCTCTAAATCGCTCTCTTGTTTGTTGAGTCTTTCTTTAAAAGATAGGCGCTTGTAATGGTTATACACAGCCACAGAAAAAACCTTTTTGGCCTGCTCTTGCCCTATCACATAATTATCCAAAACCGCCTTAAGCTCTTTAGGGGCTGGAATGTGGGAGAGCAAAAACTCTTCTTCATAGGCATAGGCACTTGATTCCATTCTTCTAAATCTATCGTATTTATGCAATTCCCCATGCATCACATCAATGCAATATTCACACACGCACACATCTTTATTCAAGTTGCTCGCAAAGACAATACGGCGTTTTTTGGGATCTCTAGATTCTGGTTTTTTGCAAAAACTACAATAAAGCGTTTCGTTCATTTTAATCCTCTTGTTTTTCTTCGCTAGAATATTCGCTTGATTTATACGCCACGCCCCTAGAACTCGCTAAAATAAAAGAGCAAATCTCTTCTACAATAGGGTTATTGGCATGCTCTTCTAACTCTAATTTAGCACTCTCTCGCAAGGAGAGAACAGGGCGAAACAGCCTTTTATAAAGTGCATGGATAAAATCAATATCCTTACTCTCTAGCAATTGGCGCATCCTGTGGCGGTTTAATCCCTTGATAAAAGCGCGATTGCCCTCTGCCAAGCAATAAGGTGGCACATCTTTGCCTAAAGCGCTCTTACCGGCTATCATAGATCCTTTAGCGATGCGCACAAATTGATGGATTGCAGTGAGACCGCCAATATTGACATAATCGCCTACTTCAACATGCCCTGCTAAAGTTACGCCATTAGCCAAAATACAATGATTACCAATCACGCAATCATGCGCGACATGCACATAAGCCATGAGCAGGTTTTTATCCCCAATAATGGTTTTTTTAATCCCACCTTCAGTGCCAGGATTTATCATACAAAATTCACGGATGAGATTGTCTTCTCCAACAATCAGTTCGCTGTATTCGCCTTTATATTTTAAATCTTGAGGTTGTGTGCCTAAAACCACAAAAGGAAAAATTTCGGTATTTTTTCCAATGAAAGTATGCCCTTGTAAGGTTACATTGTTGTGGAGTTTCACGCCATCATCTAGTTTGATACCATCCCCAATCACGCAAAATTCCCCAATTTCTACGCCCTTACCAACCTCTGCTTTAGGAGAAATGATAGCCGTTTTTGCAATTTTACTCATTTTCAATCTCTCTCTGCGATCATGGCTTTCAATTCGGCTTCAGCGACCACCTTGCCATCCACTTGAGCCGTGCCACCCACTTGCCAAATCATACCCTTATGTTTGAGGACTTCTAAATGGTATTCTAATTTATCGCCTGGGGTTACAGGAATACGGAATTTAACCTTATCAATAGTCATGAAATACACGATTTTTGTTTTCGCCATTTCAGGGTCAAACCCCCACAAGCTAGTGAAAGCTAAAAGCCCTCCGCTCTGCGCCATGCCCTCTACGATTAAAACGCCTGGGAAAATGGGCTTATTGGGGAAATGCCCATTAAACACATCTTCATTGAAAGTGATATTCTTATAGGCGACAATTTTTTTATTGGCTTCTAACTCCACGACTCTATCCACTAATAACATGGGATAGCGGTGCGGTAAAATCTGTAAGATATGCTCTATAAAAAATTGAGATTGTGGGTTTTGGCTTGTTTCCATGGAATACCAACTCCTTTTTGATTAAACTAATGATTTTAGCACCTGCTATTTTAAAAAATAACTGCTATTATACCACAAGAAAACCGCTCGCTTTTGCAAAAACTCCCATGCATTAAAAATAAGTTTAAAAATGGCTTTTTAAGCATTATTTTATTTTGCATTTTCATGCATCATTCATGCGTGTGGCTTAAAATATTTTCTCTTAAATGATAGTGTGGGTATTTGTTAGAATCCAAAACCACTTGCCCCATGAGTTGCTTATCAAAATTGAAAATTAAAGGGGCTAGATAATTCACGGTGGAAAGCTCAATGGGGGTTTGAACGACCATAATATTAGCGACTAACACGCTCTTTGCCTCTTCTAATTCTAAAAGGATTTTTAAAGGGGTGGGCACTTCAAACTCGTATTTTCTTAAAGCAAAGGGATTGACAAGCGTGAAAGACACGACAGAATTCTCTTCTGCACTACTCAAACGCAAAAAGATTTCATCAATCTTTTGCAAACGCATTTTATGAATGGTTTCAAACCCCAATATAGGCACTTTCACATCAAAAAGCATAGGCGATTGCATTCCCTTTAAAAAAGCACAAAATCCTCTCCTTAAAGAATAGAGACCGCCTTAAAACTAGCGCTCAATGATTTCTAAACTCAAATTCCTATTATATCAAACAATTTTTATAAAATCAATTTTTGCTAGTTTTGGGTATAATTTGAAAAAGATAGGTTTAGCCTTTTAAACAATTCAAAAAACTTATACAAGATAGGTGGCATGCATTTGAAACATTTTAAAACATTTCTTTTTATCATAATGGCAGTTATTGTGGTAAGCACAGGTTGTACGAATAAAAAGAAAAAAGATGAATACAACAAACCGGCGATCTTTTGGTATCAAGGGATTTTAAGAGAAATCCTTTTTGGCAATTTAGAAACAGCAGACAATTATTATTCTTCCTTACAAAGCGAACACATCAACTCCCCCCTTGTCCCAGAGGCCATGTTGGCTTTAGGGCAAGCACACATGAAAAAGAAAGAATATGTTTTGGCGTCTTTTTATTTTGATGAATATATCAAGCGCTTTGGGACGGAAGACAATGTGGATTATTTGACTTTTTTGAAACTGCAATCGCATTATTACGCTTTTAAAAACCACTCCAAAGACCAGGAATTTATCTCTAACTCCATTGTCAATTTGGGTGAATTTATAGAAAAATACCCTAACAGCCGCTACCGCCCTTATGTGGAATACATGCAAGTGAAATTTATTTTGGGGCAAAATGAGCTCAATCGTGCGATCGCAAATGTTTATAGGAAACGCCACAAACCTGAGGGCGTGAAACGCTATTTAGAAAGAGTGGATGAGACTTTAGAGAAAGAGACTAAACCCAAACCATCACACATGCCTTGGTATGTGTTGATTTTTGATTGGTAGGATATTTCAAACCATACAAACCATAACAGAGAGATGAAAAATGACTGAATATTTTCCTAGAATTCTGCCCGTGTTGGTAGAAGAAGACACTTTTTTATACCCCTTTATGATAGCCCCTATTTTTTTGCAAAATAATGCGAGTATCAAGGCGGTGGCTTACGCTAAAAGCAACAAATCATTAGTCTTTATTGCATGCCAAAAAGACAAATTGAACGACAATGAAGCCCCTTATTATGATGTGGGGGTGATTGGCTCTATCATGCGCGAAGCGGACATGCCTAATGGACGCGTGAAATTGCTTTTTAATGGTATCGCTAAAGGGCGTATTTTAGAGCCCGCTAAAGAAAATGAGCAAGGCTTTTTGGAAGCTCAAATAAGCCCTATTGAATATTTAGAATACGATAAAGAAAACATTCAAGCTATCGTGGAAGTGTTGAAAGAAAAAGTGATCACTCTAGCGAATGTAAGCTCGCTCTTCCCCCCAGATTTGATCAAAGCTTTAGAAGACAATGACGATCCCAACCGCATCGCTGATTTAATCGCAGCGGCTTTGCGCTTGAAAAAAGATCAAGCGTATTCCCTTTTTGCTAACAACAACACCGAGCAACGCTTATTGGATTTGATTGATATTGTGATAGAAGAGACTAAAACCCAAAAACTCCAAAAAGAAATCAAATCCAAAGTCCATCAAAAAATGGAGCAAGTCAATAAGGAATATTTCTTAAAAGAGCAGCTCAAACAAATCCAAAAAGAGCTTGGCACAGACAAGCAACGAGATGAGGATTTAAACCAATACTACCAAAAATTAGAAAGCATCAAGCCTTTTTTAAAAGAAGAAGCGTTTAAAGAAATCAAAAAACAAATTGACCGATTAAGCCGAACCCATGTGGATAGCTCTGATAGTGCGACTTTGCAAAGCTATATTGAAACTATGTTGGATGTGCCTTTTGGTCAATATGGGAAAAAAGCGTTAGACATTAAGCATGTTAGAGAACAATTGAATAAGGATCATTATTCCTTGAAAAAACCTAAAGAGCGCATTGTGGAATACTTTGCCACCATGCAGCTTTTAGAAATGCGCCAAAAGAAAAAACAAGAGCTACAACCAAACAAAAAAGACAAAACCAAAGGCACTATTTTGTGTTTTTATGGGCCTCCTGGCGTAGGTAAAACAAGCCTAGCCAATTCCATTGCTAAAGCGATAGAGCACCCATTAGTTCGGATCGCTTTAGGGGGATTAGAGGATGTGAATGAATTAAGAGGTCATCGGCGCACTTATGTAGGCTCAATGCCTGGGCGCATTGTCCAAGGGCTTATTGAAGCTAAAAAAATGGATCCGGTCATGGTTTTAGATGAAATTGATAAAGTGGATAGGAGCGTTAGGGGTGATCCAACGAGCGCTTTGTTAGAGATTTTAGACCCTGAGCAAAATGTTGCTTTTAGGGATCATTATGCGAATTTTAGCATTGATTTGTCGCAAGTGATTTTTATCGCCACCGCCAACAATGTGGATAGAATCCCAGCTCCTTTAAGAGACAGAATGGAATTTATTAGCGTGTCTAGCTACACGCCTAGTGAAAAAGAAGAAATCGCTAAAAACTACCTTATCCCCCAAGAATTAGAAAAGCATGCCTTAAAACCTAGCGAGGTTAAGATTAGCCAGGCGTGTTTGAAGCTCATTATTGAAAAATACACCAGAGAAGCGGGCGTTAGGGATTTACGAAGACAAATCGCAACGATTATGCGCAAGGTGGCTTTAAAATACCTAGAGGATAATCCGCACAAAAAAGGGCGAGCCAAAAAAGACGAAAATGAAGAAGATGAAAATAAAAAAGGCGAAAATAAAGATTTTTGTGTCTCTATCACGCCTAATAACCTTAAAGAGTATTTAGAACGCACGGTGTTTGAAATTGACCCCATAGATAAAGAAAATAAAATCGGTATTGTCAATGGCTTGGCATGGACGCCAGTAGGCGGCGATGTGCTTAAAATTGAAGCGCTTAAGATTAGGGGTAAAGGGGAATTGAAACTCACGGGAAGCTTAGGCGATGTGATGAAAGAATCCGCTTTGATCGCTTTTTCTGTCGTTAAAGTCTTGTTGGATGAAGAAAAATTAAAAGCCCCCAAAATCCCTAGCGAGACCCTTAAAGACACAGAGGGTAAGAAAAAGAAAAAAGCGCTTAAGGTTTATAACGCTTACGATTTGCATTTGCATGTCCCTGAAGGAGCCACGCCTAAAGATGGGCCAAGCGCTGGAATCGCTATGGCGAGCGTGATTGCGAGTATTTTGTGCGACAAAGCCACAAGAAGCGATGTGGCAATGACGGGCGAACTGACTTTGAGTGGGGAAGTTTTACCCATAGGAGGGTTGAAAGAAAAATTGATCGCTGCTTTTAAAGCCGGCATTAAAACCGCTCTCATTCCTGTCAAAAATTACGAAAGGGATTTAGATGAAATCCCTGCTGAAGTGCTAGAGAATTTAAAAATCGTTGCGGTGAAAAACATCGCTGAAGTGTTGGAAAAAACCTTACTTTAAAATGCAAGCCGGAATCATTGGTTTAGGGCTTATGGGAGGCAGTTTGGGATTGGCTTTGCAAGAATTAGGGCGTTTTAAAAGCGTTATAGGCTATGATCATAACGCCTTGCATGCTAAATTAGCCTTGACTTTGGGGCTTGTAGATGAATGTGTGGAATTTGAAAAGATTTTAGAATGCGATGTGATTTTTTTGGCCATTCCCGTTGAAGGCATTATTGAATGTTTAAAAAAAATGACTTCCATTAAAAAAAACGCAACGATCATTGATTTAGGGGGCGCTAAAGCTCAAATCATTCACAATATCCCTAAAAGCATTCGTCAAAATTTTATCGCTGCACACCCTATGTGTGGGACAGAATTTTATGGCCCTAAAGCGAGCGTTAAGGGGTTGTATGAAAACGCTCTAGTGATATTGTGCGATTTAGAAGATTCAGGGGTCAAGCAAGCAGAACTCGCTAAAGAAATCTTTCTAGGCATTAAAGCACGCCTGATTAAAATGAAATCTAACGAGCATGACACACATGTGGCTTATATTAGCCATTTACCCCATGTTTTGAGCTATGCGTTAGCCAATAGCGTTTTAAAGCAAAACGACCCAGAGATGATTCTATCTTTAGCGGGTGGGGGCTTTAGGGATATGAGTCGTTTGTCTAAAAGCTCGCCTTTAATGTGGAAGGATATTTTCAAACAAAATAGAGACAATGTCTTAGAAGCGATTCAAAAATGCGAAAAAGAAATCGCACAAGCTAAGGCTTGGATAGAAAATAACGATTATGAAAGCCTTGCAGAATGGATGGCACAAGCGAATAAACTCCAAGAATTTATGTAGAAAGCTTAATTTTTTACATAAACTCTATTTAATTAAAATTATAAAAGTAATCTTTATAGAGCCTTCTGAAAGCTTGTTCTAAAAACACAAATTAGCCCTATGTTCCACACCTTCGTCTAAAATGTCATTCATTGAGACATCTTCTTTAGATTTTATCGTTTTTATTTTTTTTCGTATTTTTTCATATCAAAATATTTTAAAAAGGTTATTAAAAAATTAAATTAAGCTTAAAGGGTGAATATTTACCAATTAACGCCGTAAAGACCCTAGCTTTAGGAGAAAATATCTCATGAAACTTACTGCAACCATTTGAATAACAAGCGCCAAATCCAACGAACCGCCCACATAAATATTATACGCTATTTGACTAGATCGCTAGCATCCATTTAAAAAGGAATAGATTGTTATATCAAAGCACTATGAGCATAGCATGGACTTTATAAATAAAGCGTCAAAACCATTATTTTAAGCTCCTAAAAGCTTCAAATAATACTCATAAGCTTCTTTGATGCCTTGCTCTAAAGAGATTTCTAATTCCCATTTTAAAGCCTTTTGTTTGGAAATATCCATAAGTTTTTGCTGCATGCCCACCGGCTTAGACAAGTCTTTAACAAACACGCCTTTATAGTCTAAAACCTGAGCGACCATTTCATAATACTCTTCAATGCTATAATCCACGCCAGAGCCTACATTCATCACGCTAGGGATTTGAGCGATATTATCATAAGCTAGAGCAATAAATCGGGCTAAATCTTTAGCGTTTAGATATTCTCTTCTAGCGGTTCCATCGCCCCACATCACAAAATTTTTTTCGCCCTTTAATTTGGCGGTGTGCATCCTAGAAATAAGCCCTGGTATCATGTGCGCTATTTTTTCTTCAAATTTGTCAAACTCTCCATAAAGGTTGCAAGGCACTAAGGTTTTATAAAAAACGCCCTTTTCAGCGCTCACATATTCGCAATATTTCATCACAGAGAGTTTGGCTAAAGCGTAGCCTTCATTGGTTGGCTCTAAAGAGCCGTTTAACAAATCGCTCTCTTTTAAAGGGTTAGGGGCGAATTTAGGATAAGCACAAGAGCTCGCTAAATTGATGGCTTTTTTGATACCCAAATCTAAAGCGCTAGAAAAGAGATACAAGCCCATGAGCAAGTTTTCAACCATGTAAGCTGAAAGATCGTTCATGTTAGCGACAATGCCCCCCACTCTCCCAGCACAATGGATAATGCCTATCGGCTTGTATTCTTTCAAATAGGCTTGAACATTGTCTTTGTCTAGCAGGTTTAATTCGCTTCTTTTAGGGGTGAGTAAAGTGATATCAGGCTTATTTTTTTTAAAATACAACGCCGTGTTTTGCCCCACCATGCCATAGGCACCGGTGATTAAAATAATCTCATTCATAAAAATTCCTTAAAGTATAGCCCCCATCTTGTAAGTAAAAGTTTTTCTGGCATTCGCTTAAATCATGCTCTAACATGTCCTTAACCAACTCTTTCAAATCGTATTCTCTCACCCAGCCTAGCTCTTTCTCAGCCTTAGTGGGATCGCCTAAGAGCAAATCCACTTCAGTAGGCCTAAAGTAGCGTTCATCTATACGCACCACGATTTTGCCTGTTTTTAAATGGCTTAAGTTTAGATTTAAAGTGTTCGCTCTTTTTTCATCAATACTTTCAATCAAACCAATTTCTTTAATCCCTGTATTTTGAAATTCTAAATTGATACCGATAAATTCAAAGCTCATTTTCACAAAATCGCGCACGCTTGTGGTTTTTCCTGTGGCGATCACATAGTCTTGCGGAGTGGGCGCTTGGAGCATTAAATGCATCATTTTCACATAATCTTTGGCATGCCCCCAGTCTCTTTTAGCATCTAAATTCCCTAAATACAAGCAATCCGTTAAATTATACGCTATCGCGCTTGCGGCTCGTGTGATTTTACGAGTGACAAAAGTTTCGCCTCTCACCCTACTTTCATGGTTAAAAAGAATGCCATTAACCGCAAACAAGTTATAGGCTTCTCTGTAATTTTTAGTGATGTAAAAGGCATACATTTTAGCGACCGCATAGGGGCTTCGTGGGTTAAAGGGGGTGTTTTCATTTTGTGGGGTTTCTAAGACCTCACCATACAATTCGCTCGTGCTGGCTTGGTAGAATCGTGTTTTATTTTCTAGCCCTAAAATCCGCATGGACTCTAAAATCCTTAGCGTGCCAATACCATCAGCGTTAGCGGTGTATTCTGGGGTTTCAAAAGAGACTTTTACATGGCTTTGTGCGGCTAAATTATAAATCTCTGTAGGCTTTGTGGTGGCGATCAAATGGATAAGATTAGAGCTGTCTGTCATATCCCCATAGTGTAAGAAAAAACGCCTTTTGTGTTCGCTGTGCAAATCTTCATACAGATGATCGATCCTAGAAGTGTTGATACTAGAAGAGCGCCTTTTTAGCCCATGCACTTCATAGCCTAAATTCAGCAAGTATTCAGTCAGATAGCTCCCATCTTGACCGGTAACCCCAGTGATTAAAGCGATTTTTTCTTTCATTATTGTCCTTTATTTACTCGGATTTTGTCTGTTAAAATCATCATCAACCCTTACAATATCGTCTTCACCGACATACTCGCCCACTTGGACTTCTATGATAATTAAAGGGATTTTGCCATAATTAGCCAAGCGGTGCAAGGTGTTTTTAGGGATATAAGTGGATTCATTGGCTTGCAATTCAAACAATTGATAATCTAATTCCACGCTCGCCATCCCACTAATCACCACCCAATGTTCGCTCCTATGGAAATGCTTTTGTAAAGAAAGCCTAGCGTTTGGTTTGACTTCTAAAATCTTAACCTTATAGCAACCGCTCTCATGCAAGACTTCATAACTCCCCCAAGGGCGATACACTTTAGTGTGCGTTTGCAATAATTCCTGGTTGTGTGTTTCTATCTCGCTCACTAAAGCTTTTAAATCCTTAGCCTTGTCTTTATGGGCGACTAAAAGAGCGTCTTTAGTGTCAATGATTGCTAAATTCCCAAC
Source organism: Helicobacter acinonychis (assembly GCF_900461455.1). Classification (NCBI taxonomy): domain Bacteria; kingdom Pseudomonadati; phylum Campylobacterota; class Epsilonproteobacteria; order Campylobacterales; family Helicobacteraceae; genus Helicobacter; species Helicobacter acinonychis. Next base: position 1,297,231 of record NZ_UGIA01000001.1, read on the forward strand.
CCCTAAAAGAGCACTGACTTTATGAGAAAAGATTAAATTATTCTCGCTTTCTTTAGCAAAAACGGGCGTTTGATTCAAGCTGACATTTTCTTTAGATCCGTTAGCTGTTTCTTCAAAAAGAGCGTTAAAATTCCCTAAATCGCTCCACTTAGCGTTCAATTCTACCATTTTGATTTTATGGCTTTGTTGCATTAAGGCTATATCAACGCTCACATCCTCTAGATCTTGCATGCTCTCCACACTCAAGCGTGCAATCTTTTTGCCAAAAAAATGCGTGTTTTCTAGCGATTCAAACGCCCTTTCACACCCCTTTAAAACATTAGGGGCATGTTTTTTCAATTCCTCTAAAAAAACGCCCGCTTGAAAAACAAACATGCCACTATTGAAATAAAACCCTCCATTTTGTTGGAACTCTATCGCTTTTTCTAACCTTGGCTTTTCAATGAATCGTTTGACATCTAAAGCGTTAGGACTTTCAATATACCCAAACTCCGTGTTAGGCTTTTCAATGCTCACGCCAAAAGTAACTAAAAAGCCTTTTTTGGCTAAATCAATCGCTTTTTGCATCGCATTTTCATACGCTTGAATGTCTTTAATCAAATGATCGCTTGGCGTAACGATGAGCAAATCTTCTTTATCGCTCATTAAAGCACTCAAACTAATGGCATTAGCAGTATTTTTACTCAAACTCTCCAATAAAAAACCCACGCTTTTATTTTGGATTTCGCCCTCTATTTCTTCTAGGGCTAAAAAATAATGCTTTTCATTGCACACGATCAACGTTTCATCTACTAAGGGAGTGTTTCTTTTAAAACTCAACTCAAACAGGCTTTTATGATCAAAAAGCTTTAAAAATTGCTTAGGGTATAGGCTACGGCTCAAAGGCCATAGGCGTTTGCCACTCCCCCCACTCAGTAAGATATGTTTGATTTTCATGGGCTTTCTTGTCATGCTCTCTTTTGCTTTTAGGGTTATTATAGCGTTTTTAACACAGCATTTATCACTTCAAAAACTCAGCGATGACTTCATTGTCTCTGGGTATAGGGAAGAAAATGTCAGTATTAGGCGAAATGAATACCCTACTCCCCTCTCTAATGATAACAATGGGGGCGATTTTGCTCTTGTCTCTCAAAATTTGATTGACCACTTGATTGATCCCCATACCGCTTTGCCTCATCAATTGCAATAAAAGATAATCCCCAAAGAAATTAGTCGTCTCTTCTTTATTGCCTTTGTTGTTTAAAGCGGAAGTGATCCCAATCAACAAGCCGTTAGTGAGCGTAGAAAGCAATAAAGGCACGCCATAGCGTTGAAAATTCCTTTCAATCAATTCCCCCACTAATCCGTTATAGCCTTTAATGTCCGCCCCTTTAGCGTTAGTGAGCATGATATTGATGCCATGGGGGGTGATGATGCGACTCCACACAATATCCAAGCGGTATTCGCCCATTTTGTTATTGTTGCTGTAATAACCTATAACTTTAGAGCCTTTAGGGATTAAAACAGCCTTGCCCATGCTCGCAAAAATATCGCTCTCCACTTGTGCAATGACTTTACCAGCGATCTGGCTAGAAATAGGCGTGATCAAAAAAGCGGGTATCATTTTATCCGCTGTAATGGTGCGTAAAAGCCTGTTTTCATTAGTGGCAATGTCTTTTTCTTTAAGGTTAGTAAAGCCATCGATCCCTTTAGGGTTATCCATTGGGAAAATCAAGTTTTCTTCGTAATTTTTAGGGCTTTGTTTAAAAGGAGTGATGCGAGCGGCTAATAAATCTAATTGTTTTAAAGAAACGTCTTTTTTAGTTGGTTTTGTTTGAGGCTCTATGGGAGGATTGTTGGGTTCTTTAGTTTCTTCTTTAGGAATATTCATTTTTTGGGCGTTTAAGGTTTTGAGAGCGACTTCTAGTTGGTGCTGTAAGGCTTTTATAGTAGCGTCTTTGGAGCTTTCTGTATGGGTTGGTTGTAAGCTTGGAGTGAAAGTGTAATCTTGTAGGGGGTATTTCACCTCATCATCATTTAAAAGAGTGGGTTGGTTGTTTAAGGGGGCTTTTGGCTTTTGGTGGTAGATTAAAGAGGTTGTTACAATCGTTATAAAACCCCCTACAACAATAAGTGCCCCCTTGAGCCACTTATTCATCTCTACCCTTTTTTATAAAACGGATACACAAATAGCCCTTACCCAACCTTAAAGTCCATTTAGCCGAAACATCTTCAGCGATAATATAATCGCCCACAATCCTTGTATTCACTGGGTTATCATAGCCATCAACGACCTTATAAATCACTGGGAATTTAGAGAGCGCTAATCTTTTGTCAAATTTGAAATAAGTGAATTGTTTGTCGTTAAAAATTTCTTTAGGCATTAAAGAGAGTTTGGATTTTTTAGAGCATAGCCACAAACAATACCATTTCCTTTGAGAGCTTTTTAAAGCCTTATAGCCTTTTTGAATATCTTTTTTAACGATTTTCATCGCATTGGTGTTATCACCAATAGTTATGATCTCTTCTTCTTTGGTTTCTTTGGTTTCTTTTAAGGGTTTGTTATTGTTTTCGGCTGTATTTTCAGCTATATTCCCTTTTTTAGGCTTGATGAAAGCGTTAGAATAATAATTCTTATCTTCTATAAAAACCTGTAAATTAGGGTGTTTGGAGCTAGTGAAAGTGGTAGAAAACACATAGAAAGAAAAAATCTTACCCTCACTATCAATCACGCTGATATTAGAATCCACGCCAATTTGTAAAGGCTTGATGAGCAAAATATGATCATTGCTTTCTAATATTTTTGCATCAAAGCCCACCTTATCCCCTAAAACAAAATCGCTAATAGGTTTTGAAAAAAACAATAAAGTTGCCATCGCATAGCGCAAGCGGATCTTATAAGTTTGCCCTTGAAAGTAATCAATATTCAAAGTGTTAGACATTTTTGAGCGGTTTTTATTAAAAAAACTCCCTTGAATGGCGTTTAAATCTTGCATGGGGTGGTTTAAATTCGTGAGGGCTTTTTCGTTAGTTTCTTCTAAAAAATCATCGGCCCTTAAAGCGCTAAAAACAAACGCAAGAATAAATAAAAATCTTTGCATCAATCGCTCTTATTTCTAGGTGCAATTTCGGTGATGCTATAGCGAGTAACTTTAAAGCCGGTAGGGTTTTTAGGCATGGAAGCGTAATCAAAATCCGGAGTGTCAAAAAGATAACTCAGCACGATTTTATAACGCTTTTCATACACCAATTTGTTTTCATTCAAGAGTTTGGCGGCAATGGACACGCTTGCAATGGGGTTATTGTCTTGCTGATAAATCGCAATATTGACGATATGGACTTCTCTTTCTAAGTGGCTTTGTGCATAAATGCTGTTGTTGGTTTTAATCAAATCTTCAAAGCGCTGCCACACTTTAGCGTTGCTTTGTAAACGCACCAATTCATAGCGCGACTTATCGTCAATGCGATTAATGCTCTCTCTGTTTAACACATACGCCCCAATCAGTGAGCGAGCCAAGGCTTCATTGCTAGAAATGCTTTTATCCGCTCTTTGGATAATGGCGTAATGCTTGTCTTGATTTAAAAAATCCACGAAATGGTGTTCGGTTTTTTGTAAGGGTAGAAGGCTGATTAAAACGATCGCTAAAACAAGAGCGATAAAACTCATCAAACCTAAAAGTTTGTAAGCGATTTTCAAGCGGTTTCTCTCCAACCTAAACACGCTTTGCATGTCCAAATCATTCACCGAAAAACTAGAGAGCTTGTTTTCTAAATGCTTTTCTTGGTGGCTTAAAAGCTCTTCTAAAAAAGCCAATTGCTCGCTGTTGAAAGGCTTTTCTTTCATGCAAGGTTTAATCCGTTTTCATATAGTTTTTCATGCATCTTTTCATGCAATGCACAAGGGCTTTTTTTCATCTCATGCACCTTGCTTGTGCAACCAATAAGCACCAACCCCACCAATAATAAAAAAATTTTCATTATATTCTCATTTATTTAATTTTATTTAAATTTCATGCTTTGGATTTATTGTATCCTTTTTAACCTTTTTTTGCTTGAAATTTGGAATTTTTACATCCAATCGGGTGGTTTCTACCTTGAATGTGGGGGAATGCGTTTCCTTTTCTTTAGAGACGCTTTCGCTTGTAGAAGTAGAGACGCTAGAGAGAGCAGTAGTAACAGGTGGGGTAGTAACATATTGCAAAGAAGTGAGAGCGTTTTGGCTCATGTTAGTGCCCAGATTTGTAGCGAGTTTGTAAGTTTCTTTAAGGCTATTTTGCACCCTAAACAAAGCGTTGATGAAAAAAGGCACGCCTATGATAAAAACGCAACACAAAAATAACGCCACCACCAATAAAAGGCTCAAGTCTTGTTGTTCCTGCATGCGAGCGTCCATTAGGGCTTTAGTTACAGACACATTCAAAAACCCAACCAATAACAAAAAAGGCTTGTAAAACCCAAGGGCTAGGCATTTTTTAAGGCATACAAACACAACGCTCCTCCAGGTTTTAAAAAACCCAAACGCTAAAAACAGTGCCCCTAAAGAGCACCACACATGCACTTCCAAATACACTAAAATAATAATCGCAAACAGCACGCTCAAAAAAAGCGCTTGCAAAACGCTTAAAAAAAGCCAAACAGATATTTCACTATGACTCAAATCGCTGATAAAGCTAAGGGCATAAAACCCATGATTGAAAATAAAATCTAATGAAAGCGTGTGGCTAGAAAAATGATTCAAGCTTTGAGAAAGGGCATGGGTAACCATATTAGGCAAAATAAAAATAGCGTTTTGAAAAAATTCATAAAAATGCAAAGGATTTTTCAAAGCGTAGTTAAAAAGCACAAAAAACCCCACAAACAATAACGCCTCTAAAATCGTGCTAACGCTAAAGAAATTCTGCTCTTTCAAACTTTTATAAGCAAAGAACATGAACGCCAAAGCGACCGCGCTATTAAACACGAATTGTGCATGCAAAGTGTAGAGAAAAAATTCAGCAAAACGCCCTAAAATCGCCGTGAGCGGTGTGATAAACCAAGAAAGAATAATTTCATAAGCGTCATTTTTCATCAATGTTTCAACGCGCTTTAATGTAAAATTCAAAGCCTTTACGCAACACCAACAATTCAATTTTAGGTGCACTCAATGCTTCTCTTAAAGCTTTTTGATTGAAGGCTACATCTTTACGATTCACCCATAAAATCCTATCCCCAAGCTTTAAAAAATCCAAGCCTTTGGGTAAATGACTGCCTATTTTAGTGATTACAAAACGCTCATCTAAAGCGATATTATAGCGTTCTAAAAAAGTGTCTTTGAGTAAAAACCCCCCATAACGCTTATTGACTTTAAGCGTTACTTCTTTGATTTGGCGGTTCCGCTTGATTTTCACTCTAACAAGGCTTTGGTATTTGAGATTGCTCACTACCCATTCAAACTCCGCTAACGAATGGATTTTTTGATCATTGATCGCTATGATTTCATCGTTTTTTAAAAAAGGGTTTTTGGGGAAAAAGGGATCAAATTGCACTACCACTAAACGCTTATGATATTCTTCTAAACGCACCCCAATATCCCCATAATAAGGCTCTTTTTGGCTTAAAAAACGCTTGATAAATTTTGTTTCTATAAAACCATTCCCCCCTACCCCTAGCCCTAACATTTGATAGCAAATATTGCTAATGACACCATTTTTTTGAATCGCTTGCGAAATGCGAGCGTAATGGTTATAGCCTTTTTGCTTAGAGAGTAATTGCACTTCTGTGACTTGGTTTGCCCCCACGCTAGCCATAGGTCTTGTGAGAGCGTTTTTATCTAAATCCCTTAAAGTATAAGCGTAAGCACTTGGTGCACTTTGCAACAAATACAACCCTATAAAAGGATCGGATTTGATGACTTTGGCATGTTTAGGGTAGGTTTTAGAATAATATAAATACACGCCTTTAGGCAACTCTTTTAAAGCCACACCCCCTTTTTGAAGACTGGCTTTTTGAAAAAATGCCTGACAATGCTTGAAATCATAAGCCCCTAAGCCATTCACAAAAAACAATAGAACAATAAGGGCTTTGCAAAGCATCACAATTTGGCAAAATTCCCCAACATACTAAAAGCTAAATTTTTTCTGTTTTCTTCTACGGATTTATACCCATCATTCAAAGCGCTCATCAAATAGATTTGCATCGCTTCTTTATCTTCTAACAGGCTGTCATCAATTTGCAAATCCACTAACTCCCCCACCCCATTAAAACTCACGCTCACCATTCCCCCACCGCTTTTGGAAGTGTAAATCGTATCTTTATTCTTTTCTTCTAATTGAGAAAATTCTTTTTTCACGCCGTCTAATAACCCACTCAATTGACTAAAATCCATATCTAACCTTTTATTTTTCTAAAATTTCATTTTTTTCATTGACTAACACAATGCACGGCTTGTGCACATTCATTTCATCTTCATTCATGCTCGCATAAGCTAAAATGATCACCACATCGCCTATGGCTACCTTTCTCGCTGCTGCACCATTGACGCAAATTTCGCCCCTTTTTTTCCCTAAAATCACATAGGTACTGAAGCGTTCGCCGTTATTGATATTGACGATTTCTACTTTCATACCCTCTCTGAGTTTAGCGAGCTTGGCTAAATTTTCATCTATGGTGATCGAGCCCACATAGTTGAGGTTAGCATCTGTGATAGTCGCTCTGTGGATTTTGCTATAAAGCATTTCAAAAGTCATTTTCTTTCACCTTTTGTGCACGCTTGATTTCTTTTAAAACCAATTGATTGTTTTCCAACAAGCAAGCGATCTTACAAGGTTTTTTAAACGATTGTAAGAGCAGCATGTCGCTTAATTTTGTTTTGATTTCATGATAGATGATTTTTTTAATTTCTCTCGCCCCCAAAGTCGTTTGATAGCTCTTTTGCACGATAAATTTCACCGCTTCTTTATGGAAATTTAAGGTTATACCTTGCTCTAGCACCAAAGCTTTTAACTCATTCAATTCCACCCAAACAATGCGTTCAAAATCCTCCAAACTCAGCGCTCTAAATGGCACAATCGCATCAATCCTGGAGCGTAATTCAGGGGTTAAAAGCTCTTTAATGGCTCTATCATACTTAGTGTTTTTAGCACTAAAAAACCCTAGCGTATCCTTATCCTTACTCCCCACATTTGAAGTCATAATCAATATCACATGTTTAAAACTCGCTTTATTGCCTAGATTATCGCTCAAAGTGGCGTTATCCATCACTTGCAACAACAAATCATACACATCGGTGTGGGCTTTTTCTATCTCATCTAAAAGCAACAAACAATGCGGGTGTTTTTTGATCGCATTCACCAATAACCCCCCTTGTTCAAACCCCACATAACCGCTAGGGCTACCAATAAGCTTTGCCACGCTATGGGCTTCTTTGTATTCGCTCATGTCAAAGCGTTCAAAATGCAAACCCAAATTCAAGGCCAATTCTTTAGCCAACTCTGTTTTCCCCACCCCACTAGGTCCCACGAATAAAAAGCTCCCCACAGGCTTATTTTTAGAAGAAAGCCCACAATGTTGGATTTTAATCGCATTACTGATGAGATTGATCGCTTGTGTTTGGGCGACAATCTTATTTTTTAGCGATTTTTCCAAGTTTCTTAAAAGGGCTTTTTTATCGCCACTCAAACGCATTTTAGGGATTTTAAGCTTTAGAGCGAGCGCTTCTTGCACATCATCAACGCTGATTTTTTTACCTTTTTTGGGGTTAATCTTTTTCCTTGATCCCACCTCATCTAGTAATTCAATCGCCTTATCCGGCAAAAATTTATCATGTATGTAGTAACTCGTCAAGTCCACGCATGCCTTAAACACGCTCTCATCATAACGCACCTGGTGGTGCTCTTCATAAAGGGGGGCAATCTTTTTTAAAATCAAATAGCACGCTTCTTTAGTGGGCTCTTCAACTTTCACTACCGAAAAGCGCCTGTTTAAAGCCTTGTCTTTTTCAAACACGCTACGGTATTCTTCAAAAGTGGTCGCCCCCAAACATTTCAAACTCCCATCCGTTAAAAGCGGTTTTAGCATGTTTGCTGCATCTAAAGTCCCTGCACTACTGCTCCCTGCACCTAAAAGGGTGTGGATTTCATCAATGAATAAAATGACACGACCGTTTTGTTGGATCTCTTTAATCGTTTTTTTCAGGCGTTTTTCAAAATCCCCTCTGTACTTCGCCCCAGCCACCATTAAAGCTAAATCTAAAGAATAAATTTCATATTCTTGCAAAAATTCTGGCACTTCTTTGTGGGCGATTTTTAGGGCTAAAGCTTCAGCGATAGCGGTTTTGCCTACCCCTGCTTCGCCAATTAAAAGCGGATTATTTTTTTTGCGGCACCCTAAAATTTCTATGACCCTTAAAATCTCTTTTTCTCTCCCAATGACCGGATCTAAAGCGTTATCTTGGGCTAAAGCGCTCAAATTTTTAGCGTATTTTTTTAGGGCGTTATTTTTGGGCGTTTCCTCTTGGTTGGCGTTCGTCTCGCTAGAAATATCAAGATCCAATAAAGCAGACTTGAAATACAAACGAGTGATGCCAAAACTATCCATGAGCTTCGAAGCGTAGCAATCGGCGTATTCTAGGATAAAAATCAACAATTCTTCCACGCCCACGCTCTCTAAATAGCTCACACGCAGTTTTTTAAACACCCTTGCTAATACGGGGCTTCTGTCTGGGACTTTGGTCGGATCATTTTTTAAAGGGATATATTGTTGCAAATAGTCTTTAAGGATTTGCCCCATTTTGTGGTATTCATCTTCTTCTAAAGTGTTAAAGATCCTTACCCCAATCTCATGCTCTAATACGGCTAATAGCACATGCTCTGTGGTGCAAAGGGCATGGTTGAATTCTAGGGCTAAATCTAAAGAATGGGATAATACCTCATTTAAATCTTTATTGAATTTATCCATTATCTTATCTCTTGCACCATTAATCTTAAAGGGAATTTTAACGCTCTGGCTTTATCCCTCACGCATACCGCTTTATATATGGCAATTTCATAAGGATAGACGCCACAAACCCCATCGCCATTATGGTGGATGCTTAACATGAGATCTTGGGCCTCTTCTAAAGACTTGTCAAAAACATCCCTCAAAGTAGAGATCACAAACTCAGCTTTCGTAACAGGGTCATTGAGCATGATCACTCCTGACATGGTGGGGATGGGTATTTTATAGATTTTCATGCTATTTGGCGATCATTACAGAGATACTAGATTGCTCAACCAAACGGTTTTGGTTTGAACTAAACAAACGATACAACAAATTAGACTCACTCGCTCCGATCAACAACAAATCATAATCCTTCTCCATCTCTAAAACCACATCCACTAAATCACCACTTTTTAAAACGCTCTCGCATTCTATATTTTCCTTTTTGAAAGCGTCTTCAAATTGCTTTAATAAAATTTTAGCTTTTTCTTCTTCTAAAGCTTCTGTTTGGCCATAATCCATCATCCCACTTTCGCTATAAATAAACACTTCCATGCTCACATGCAACAAAGTAAAACGAACCTCTTTAAGCGAATGGGCGAACTTGATAGCGAACTTAATGGCGTTATAACATTCTTGCGTGTCACTAATCCCAAATAAAATATTCATAAGACCAACCTTACATGAAGTTTTGATATTATAGCAAATAAACCCTAATTACCGCTGAAGTTTAAAGCGCTACAATCCCAATAATAAAGCATTAAAAAGGTTAAACCATGCTCTTTATCAGTGCGACTAACACCAATGCCGGCAAAACCACTTGTGCCAGGCTATTAGCCAGATATTGCAATACTTGTGGCGTTAAAACCATTTTGTTAAAACCCATTGAAACCGGCGTTAATGATGCGATTAATCATTCTAGCGATGCGCATTTATTCTTACAAGATAACCGCCTTTTAGACAGCTCTTTAACATTAAACGACATTTCATTCTATCGTTATGGTAAAGCTTCAGCCCCCCTCATCGCCCAACAAGAAGAAGATCCAAACACCCCTATTGATACCCATCATTTAATCCAACGCATTCAAAAATTCACAAAAACTTATGATTTAGTCATCGTTGAAGGGGCTGGAGGGTTATGCGTGCCTGTCACTTTAGAAGAAAACATGCTGGATTTAGCCTTGAAATTAAAAGCCAAAACGCTTTTGATTAGCCATGACAATTTGGGTCTAATCAATGATTGTTTGTTGAATGACTTTTTATTGAAATCCCATAAAATGGATTATCAAATCGCTATCAATTTAAGAGAAAATAGCACCGCTTTTAATAGCATTAGTTTGCCTTATATTGAGCTTTTTAATGAGCGATCCAATAACCCCATTGTGATTTTTCAAAAAAGTTTAAAAAACTTAATGGATTTTACTCTTAAATAAGGAGCGGATAGAACGCACGCTGATAAAAAAGCCCCCAAGCAGTAAGGCGTATAAAATCCAGCTAAAAATGGGTTTTGAAATTTCAGCACTCTCTTTTAAGGGCTTTATAAAAATCGTATTAGGGAACATATCAAGCATGTTGATCCGCCAACCATAGTATTCAATCTCCACTTGCTGGTTGGCTAAACTTTGAGCGAGAGCTGTAATATCAGCAGAGTTGAACTTGAAATAAAAAGGGAAGCCAAAGCGCGTGTCTTCGTTGCGATAGACTTTCACGCTTTGCTTGTCTTTAGGGTCGTAAGTTTGTATGAAATAAACATCTCTAGTGGGGCTTTTTAGCGTCTTATTGGGCGTGTCTTCATTCATCCTTTTGACTTCCACCCCACTAATGACAGCCGTGCTATAATGGGGCATGCAATAGCTCACCACGAGCATGAGTGCTAAAAAGATTATCGTTACAAGGGATAAAACCACATTACGCACTACTTTTACCAACTTTATTCCTTAATAAAAATATCAGCCCTAACGCTCTTTATTTTTTACATGTGTTCGATCATCACGCTAGCGAATTCAGAGCATTTGACTTCTTTAGCCCCATCCATCAAACGAGCGAAATCATAAGTCACTTTCTTGCTCTTAATCGCTTTTTCCATAGCAGAGACAATCAAATCAGCCGCTTCCACCCAACCCATATGCCTTAACATCATTTCTGCACTCAAAATAATAGACCCCGGATTGACTTTATCTAGCCCAGCGTATTTAGGGGCGGTGCCATGGGTGGCTTCAAACATGCCCACTGTGTCGTTAAGATTAGCCCCAGGAGCGATCCCAATGCCCCCTACCATCGCCGCTAGTGCATCAGAGATATAGTCTCCGTTTAAATTCATGGTCGCAATGACGCTGTATTCATCCGGGCGCAAAAGGATTTGTTGCAAGAACGCATCAGCGATCATGTCTTTAATGATGATTTCTTTACCGGTTTTAGGGTTTTTCAAAGAACACCATGGACCTTTATCAATGACTTGAGCGTTAAACTCTTTTTGAGCGAGCGCATAGCCCCATTTCATGAACGCCCCTTCAGTGTACTTCATGATATTGCCCTTATGCACAAAAGTTACGCTTGGCTTGTCGTTATCAATAGCGTATTCAATCGCTTTTCTTACCAATCTTTCTGTGCCTTCTTTACTGATGGGTTTTACCCCTATGCCACTGCTTTCAGGGAAACGGATTTTTTTAACCTTTAGTTCGTTTTGTAAAAAATGGATGAGTTTTTTCGCTTCCGTGCTGCCTTCTTGCCATTCAATGCCCGCATAAATGTCTTCAGAATTTTCTCTAAAGATCACCATATCCACTTTTTGAGGCTCTTTAACCGGACTTGGACTCCCATACCACCTTACTGGTCTCAAGCACACATACAAATCCATTTTTTGGCGTAACGCCACATTTAACGATCTAAACCCCTCACCAATAGGCGTGGTCAAAGGCCCTTTAATAGAAACTTTATAATGGTTGATTGCTTCAATAGTGTCCGGTAAGAGCCATTGCTCTTCTGGGCTTAATTCCTTATGATCTTTAAATTTTTGATAGCATTTTTCGCCTACAAACACTTCATACCATGCGATTTTCTTCTCGCCCTTGTAAGCTTTTTGAACCGCACTATCCACCACTTTAATCATCGCTGGGGTAATATCCGATCCAATGCCATCGCCTTCAATAAAAGGGATAATAGGGCAATTTGGCACATACAATTTGCCATTTTTAATCGTAATTTCTTCGCCCTCTTTAGGTTTTTCTAAAAATTTAGGGTTGTAAGCCATCTCTCATCCTTTTTTATAAATTTAGGTGATTATACTAGCATAAAAACATGACTTAACCCTTAATCAAATCTTTTAATCTTTTTTAGAGGCGTGTTTAAAAGTAGCGTTTAGAAATAACTTGAAAAAACGAAATGTTTTTAAAAAAATATTTAATTTTTTGGCTTATAATTTATCATTCATTCTGAAACTTTAAGGAAGTCAAATGTCTGTTACTTTAATCAATAATGAAAATAATGAACGCTACGAATTTGAGATAATTGAATGCACCCGTGGACCTAAAGCGGTGGATTTTTCCAAGCTTTTTGAAACGACTGGGTTTTTTTCTTACGACCCAGGGTATTCTTCCACTGCCGGTTGCCAATCCACCATAAGCTATATCAATGGTAAACAAGGCGAATTGTATTACAGAGGGCATAAAATAGAAGATCTAGTCGCCAAATACCAATATGTAGATGTGTGCAAATTGCTCCTTACAGGGGAATTGCCTAAAAATCAAGAGGAAAGCCTAGAGTTTGAACTAGAATTACGTCACAGAAGTTTTGTGCATGAAAGCTTACTCAACATGTTTTCAGCCTTCCCCACTAACGCCCACCCTATGGCAAAACTCTCTAGCGGTGTGTCTATTTTATCCACTCTTTATTCCACGCACCAAAACATGCACACTGAAGAAGATTACCAAACGATGGCAAGAAGGATCATCGCCAAAATCCCCACTCTTGCGGCTATTTGCTATCGTAATGAAGTGGGAGCACCTATTATTTATCCGGATATTGCACGCTCTTATGTGGAAAATATCCTTTTTATGTTGAGAGGTTATCCTTATAGCCGCTTAAAACACACCACCAAAGGCGAAGTCGAAATCACGCCCCTAGAAATAGAAGCCTTTGACAAGATTCTAACTTTACACGCCGATCACAGCCAAAACGCCTCTTCTACCACCGTAAGGAATGTCGCTAGCACCGGCGTGCACCCTTATGCTGCAATTAGTGCGGGGATTAGCGCTTTATGGGGGCATTTGCATGGCGGAGCGAATGAAAAAGTCCTTTTGCAATTAGAAGAAATCGGCGATGTGAAAAATGTGGATAAATACATCGCACGAGTGAAAGATAAAAACGACAGCTTCAAACTCATGGGCTTTGGGCATAGGGTGTATAAGAGTTACGATCCGCGTGCCAAAATCCTAAAAGGCTTGAAAGATGAATTGCATAAAAAAGGCGTTAAAATGGACGAAAGGTTAAGCGAAATCGCCGCTAAAGTGGAAGAAATCGCCCTAAAAGACGAGTATTTCATTGAAAGGAATCTCTACCCTAATGTGGATTTTTACTCCGGCACAATCTTAAGGGCTTTAAAAATTCCGGTGCGTTTTTTCACGCCGGTTTTTGTCATCGGCAGAACCGTGGGTTGGTGTGCACAACTTTTAGAGCATGTCAAAAACCCTCAAGCCAAAATCACGCGCCCAAGACAGGTTTATGTGGGGAAATAACCACTACCACAAAAAGGGGGGGGTTAACCCCCACAATTTAACAATCCACCAATAAAAAACTCAATTTGATAAACAAAAGTCAAAAACCGCTTTTATTTGTTTAACATTTGTTTAGAAATACCACAAAACTTTTTTTGAAAGGGCAAAAACGCCCCATTATTTTAAAAAACCCATTAATTTAGAGTATATTAAGCTTGTGATATGGCTTTACTTAAATTCTTGCAAGACTTCTTCACAAAACAATTTTATTCCAAAAAGAATATTTATGAAAAAACCCTATTACTCTCTATTCATTGCTCTTAAACGCTGAATGCAACGATTATTTTGTAAGCATTGGCTATCAAATCGGTCAAGCCACGCAGATGGTTAAAAACACCGGCACGATCAAAAGGCTTTCAGACACTTATGAAAATTTAAACAACCTTTTAGATCGTTTCAACAAATTGAATTGGGCAGTCACTAACGCTAGCAGTACCACTAGTATCAATGGCGCGATCAACAATCTCAATGAAGGCGTTAAAAATCTAACCCAAAACACCACCTCTTCGCCCGCGTATCAGACGGTGCTTTTAGCTCTCAATTCTGCAGTGGCGATGCGGCAATTCGTCGCTCCCAATATTTGGCTACGGAAACAATGGAAACACTTTTCAAAACACCTCCGCTAGGACGACTAACTGCAACCGCACTCAACATGTAGGGGTTCAAGGTACTCTCAAAACCGATGAATCCAAAAAGATCAATGAAGCCTACCAAAAGATCTAGGCGGTTTTAAAACAAGGGATGAGTGCTTTAGGAACAAATGGTAACGCTGAAGTCACAGTGGATACGCTAAAAAACGGCTCAGGTAGTAGTGGTAGCGGAACAAGTGCAGACCAGAAAGTCAAAAATGACGCTCAAACCCTACTCACCAACGCTAGCACCATCATAGACACACTTAAAACCCAATGCCCATGGCTAGAAACAAGCGATGGCGGTAAAGCATTTGGATAAACTAGCACGAGTGGGGCAGTGTGTAGTATCTTTAAAAACACTTCAGATAGCATCACAACATGATCGCTAACGCCAATAAAGTCGTGAACCAAACTAAAGCCCTTAATAGCACACAAGAAAGTCAAATCCAAAACCTAGGCCAATTCAACCCTTTCAACACTAACGAGACAGCATTCGCTGACAAAATGCTCCAAAAACGCTTGATATCCCAATCAGCGCTCCTCAATCTCGCCACTCAAGTGGCGAATAATTTCAAAAGCATCAATTCCTTGCAACAACACTACATGCAAACATGCCTAGGAGGCGTTGGTGGGGTTGGTCATAACGCTAGGTATTCAAGCTGCGCAAAGCTTGCATCCACTTTAGGCACTTTAGAAAACACCGTGGCTTATTATGGCGATCAGATCAATTGGGCTGAAACCATCGCTAACACGCTACTCAATTTCTCTAACAGCGTTGATCCTTTGCAAAACACCTATAATTTCAACCAAAACGCTTACAATCAAATGCAAGTGCTGCACAACAATTAGCCAACAACCCTTTTAGAAGCGTAGTAAGGATTAGCTCTCAAAACAACAACGGTGCGATGAATGGGATCGGTTTTCAAGTGGGCTATAAGCAATTTTTTGGCAAAAAGAAACGATGGGGCACTAGATATTATGGCTTTGTGGATTACAACCATGCCTATACCAAATCCCAATTTTTCAATGCCGCTTCTGAGGTTTGAACTTATGGCGTGGGCACGGACGCTCTCTATAATTCATCAACGACAAAGCCACCAACTTTTAGGTAAAAACAACAAGCTCTCTGTGGGGGTTTATGGCGGTATCGCAAAGGTACTTAACACGATTATCCATAAGAATGCTCGCCATGATAAAGAATTTGATAAATCCCCAACCAAACGAATTTAAAAGTCTTTTGGGGCTTTTTTCCAGCGGTGTGTTTTCATCTTTGATTTAAATATAGCATGGAATTGCCTATATCTTCAGCGTTTAAAATATCAGAGTTGAAGCATTTTAAGATTCCAACCAATTCCTTTTCTTTGCTCGCTTTTCGTAAATTTTGCAACGCTTTAAGAGAATTGAGAGCGGGCAACTCTATGGGAATAAATGCGGCGTTTTCTTTATAGATTTGAGCGATTTTATCTAAATCAGAATGGATTGAACCAGAATTGTGCGTTTCGCTTTCATAAGTTAGAGTCATTGCCTTGGGATAAAGAGAGGGGTTGTAGAAAAATTGCAGTTGTGGTTTAGCCTTTAGCTGGTTGTTTTGATTGATAAGGTTTGCCATGTGATCGTTATCATTTGCATAGGTGTGGTATTGGATAGTAAGAGGGATAGTGGCATGCTCAAATTCAGTGCGGATGCTAATAAGATTAGCAGTGTTCCCTTGGTAAAAAAGGTTTTTAAGTTGTCGTTATTGGGTTTGATTTTCCTAAATTCACTAACAAGTGTGGCATGTTCAGGGGGAAGACTGACTTGATTGATAAGAGGATCACAAAGACCTGTGTTGATGTAAAGGGCTTCTAAAAGATTGGTTTTGCCCATATCGTTTTGACCGGTAAAAAAGTT
This sequence comes from Helicobacter acinonychis, assembly GCF_900461455.1. NCBI lineage: Bacteria > Pseudomonadati > Campylobacterota > Epsilonproteobacteria > Campylobacterales > Helicobacteraceae > Helicobacter > Helicobacter acinonychis. The sequence goes on from NZ_UGIA01000001.1 coordinate 1,313,459, forward strand.
GATGGGTTTAAAACTTTCCATTTTAAGGTGTTTGAAATTTTTGTAATTTTCAATCTCTACGCTTTTAATCATTTAAATTCGCCTTTTAGTTCGCTTGATGCCGCTTATTGGCGCATCGCTTTCATTTTATCTTAATTTTATTTAAAGCCTTTGAGATAGGTATTTGATCGCATTCAAATAGCTTTTATTGTTCGCTTTGTTTTGATAAGCAATATCAAATGCAGTGCCATGGTCAGTGGAAGCACGCAAAATAGGGGCGTTCAAACTCACATTGATGCTCTCATCAAAATAGAGTGCCTTTAAAGGGGCTAACCCCACATCATGGCTCATGCTCACATAAAAAGGCGTTATTTGGCGCTTATTGGGGGCAAAAGCGCTATCAGCCGGCAGTGGTCCTAGAAAACATTCAAAGCCTAGCGTTTGGTTACTCTCTTGAATGGCTTTTAAAATCTTTTCATCTTCTTCTCCAAACAAACCCTCTTCGCCCGCATGAGGGTTAAAACCACACACTTGAATAATTTGAGCTTGAGTGCTTTTTTGAAACGCCAATAAAAACTGGACTAACGCTTTTACTTGAATGAGTTGAGAAACCGCCCTTAAAGGCACATGGTCGCTAAATAGTCCCACAAAGAGTTTAGGACACCCAAGCATCATAATGATTTGATGCTCTTTGTAGCGTTGTTTTAAAAAATCGGTATGCCCCACGAAAGGGATTTGAGCTTGTTGCCATGCGAGTTTATTGATAGGCATGGTGCAAATGCTATCCACTTCTTTATCATCTGCTAACTCGCAAGCTTTTCTAAAACTCTCAAAGCTATACGCTCCGCTTTGAGCGCTGACTTTGCCTATCGTGCTAGAGTTGAATGAAGGTAAGGGGGAATTTATAGCGATAGCATTAAGCGGCTTTACTTCATAAGCGTTAGTAAGTAATTGATTGGCTCGCCCTAAAAGTTCGCTATGAATGAGATACAATGGCTCACAAAGCACGCTCACTTCCTTATGGCTTTTTAAAATCAATTCTAAGCCTATACCTTGAATATCCCCACAACTGATCGCAATTTTCTTTTTAACCATTTTAGCGTTTAATGAGTTGCGCCATTTCTAAAATCGCTTTTTCTAAGCCCACTAAAACCGCTTTTGAAATCACGCTATGACCGATATTAAGCTCTCTTAAAGAAGGGATTTTTAATAATTCTTTCACATTGGAGTAATTTAACCCATGCCCTGCACACACCATAATACCCATAAAAAACGCTTCCTTACTCATCTTCCTTAATTGCAAAAAGGCGTTGTGTAATTCTTCTTTCAACTCTTTAGGGCTTTTTTCTTTGAGCGCACTAATGGCATGGATTTGATTGTTAGCGTTAGAATACAAGGCGTTGTGCAAATTCGCATACACGCCGGTATGAAACTCCACTTGTTTGACTTGATGCTCTCTTGCAAAATGCAAAGCGTCTTCTAAAGGATCAATGAATAAAGACACTTCAATGCCTTTGTTTTGATACGCCTTAATAGTTTCCCCTAAACCCTTTAGAGAACAATCCAACCCCCCCTCTGTCGTAACTTCGTTTCTATTTTCAGGCACGATGGTAACCTTACTTGGCTTATTCTTTAAGGAGCATAAAAAATCAGTGATATGAGCATTAATAGAGCATTCAATATTAATAGGTAAAGGGCTAATCTCAAGCAGTCTCAAAACATCTTCATTTTGAATGTGTCGTTTGTCTTCTCTCAAATGGATAGTGATTAAATCCACTTTATGGGTGTTTTTAGCGATGAATAGGGCTTCTAAAATCTCAGGCTCGTAAGTTTTCCTCACTTCTCTTAAAGTAACAATATGATCAATATTCAATCCAAAACGCATGGCTATCCTTTATTTTGTAATAATGATTTTTGAAATTGTAACACAAAAACCCTCCCTATGTATAAGATTTTATCATCAAGCTATCTTTTGCTATAATAACTGAAGTAAAAATACTAAATCTAATAAAAAGTGTTGTGGGTGCTATATTTTTTAACCAGTCTATTCATTTGCTCTTTGATTGTTTTGTGGTCTAAAAAATCCACGCTCTTTGTGGATAACGCCAACAAGATCCAGGGCTTCCATCACGCAAGAACCCCACGAGCTGGGGGGCTTGGGATCTTTCTTTCTTTCGTGTTGGCTTGTTTTTTTGAGCCTTTAGAGATGCCTTTTAAGGGATCTTTTGTTTTTTTGGGGCTATTATTAGTCTTTTTGAGCGGCTTTTTAGAAGACATTAACCTTTCGCTTAGCCCCAAAACGCGCCTTATTTTGCAAGGCATAGGGGTCGTTTGCATCATTTCATCAACGCCTTTAGTGGTGAGCGATTTTTCGCCTCTTTTTAGCCTACCTTATTTTATCGCTTTTTTATTCGCTATTTTTATGCTTGTAGGTATCAGTAACGCTATCAATATTATTGATGGGTTTAACGGGCTTGCGTCTGGGATTTGCACGATCACGCTTTTAATCGTCCATTACATAGAGCCTAATGGTCCATCGTGTTTGTTAGCTTACATGGTGCTTGGGTTTATGGTGTTAAATTTCCCTTTAGGAAAGATTTTTTTAGGTGATGGGGGGGCGTATTTTTTAGGGTTGGCGTGCGGAATTTCCCTCTTATATTTGAGTTTAGAGCAAAAAATCAGCGTGTTTTTTGGATTAAATTTAATGCTTTATCCAATCATAGAGGTGCTTTTTAGTATCCTTAGGCGCAAAATAAAACGCCAAAAAGCCACCATGCCAGATAATTTGCATTTGCACACCCTTTTATTCAAATTCTTGCAACGGCGCTCTTTGGGTTATCCTAATTCTTTATGCGCCTTTATCATCATTGTATGCAACCTGCCTTTTATCTTAACAAGCGTCTTATTCCGCTTGAATCCTTATGCACTCATTATTATTGGCCTAGTCTTTATCGCATGCTATTTAATGGGCTATTTTTATTTAAACAGGCAAGTTTGTGCCCTAGAAAAACGAGCATCTTAATGAAAAGGCTTAAAGGTCTTTTTTTGAGCTTGCTTTTATGCTTGTATCCTTTAGAGAGCAAGCCTTTGAGTAACGGAGCATATGTTTTAGAAGAAATTGGCGATGTGCTCAGGTTTTTGCCTATTTTTGTCGGCACGGTTAGTTTAGCGATGCGAGATTATAGGGGGTTAGGGGAGTTAGCGGTAGGCACTTTAGTCACTCAAGGGGTGATTTATGGCATTAAAGGAGCGCTCAGTTCCGCCCATAAGAATGGGGCTAGAGTGGATTTTGCCAAACGCCCATGCTGTAATTCTTGGAGAGGCATGCCAAGCGGACATGCTGGGGGAGCATTTAGTGCGGCTGGGTTTGTGTATTACCGCTATGGGTGGAAGCCGGCTCTTCCTGTGATCGCTCTTGCATTCCTTACGGATGTTAGCAGAGTAGTAGCCAAAAAGCACACGATCTTGCAAGTTACGATTGGCAGCCTTATTTCTTGGGGATTTGCTTATTTATTCACTTCACGCTATAAGCCTAAACAATGGATGCTCTATCCTGAAATTTCTAGCGATTTTAAGGGGAGAAACCGCTATGGGGTGAGCTTTTCTTATGAATGGTAAAGGGATAAAATGTTAAAAAAGTTATTGTTTATTGCACTATTTTTAGGGTTTTTAAGAGCGGAGGGCGAACATTATGAAATCATCGCTGAACTTTCAAAGGCTTTTTTAAAGGCTAAAGAGGCTTTTAGCGCAATCAATAAAACTTATAAAACCTGCATAAAGAGCGGGCATGATCGCACCCAAATACGCCTCCAAAACGCTTTTTTAGAAAATTTATCTCAAACAGAACAACAATTTGATGACTATTTTGAGAAAGATTTCAAAAGCGTAGGAGTTTTAAAAACCTTGCGTAAAGATCTCCAATCGTTAGAAAAAACTTCTAGCAAACTCGCATGCCTTACCCCAAAAAACGCTAAAAATTTTGAAATTTTAGACGGAGCGATAACGCAAATCATAGGTTTAGAAGGGCAAATGGATGGGTTTATTAATAACAATCCCAAATAAAACCCTTTTTTGCATGATTTTGCAAAACCCACTTATACAAACAAGTTTTAAATCCCTTAAGTTCATGTTTGATTGATGCAGGCTCTTGTTCTCATTAAACATAAAATTTTAATTTAACTCCAATGTCCTTTAGTTTTTAAAAAATAAATTTTAAGCTGTATTTTATAGCTTTAAATTTTATTTTGTTGCAAAACTCGTTTTCTTATAAAATACCAAACTCTATGCGTTACGCTATGACTTAATTATTTGCACACCAAACCAACCCTCCCCAAAACCAAACCAAAAAACTGAAACAACCCAACAACCCATCGCCACTAAAACAAATCATTGAGAGATCAAAACCAAACCTTAAACAATAAACTAAACAATAAAACAAGACATTAAGAGATTAAACAACCCAAAAAAAGTTAAAAACAAGAGAAATAAAAACACCACTATAACAAAGCATATAAAATAAAAAAATAAAACATTAAGAGGTTAAAAACAACCCAAAAACCAAAACCTTAAGCAACAAACCAAAATTAAAAATACAGAATAAACAATAAACTAAAACCACTAAGAGATTAAAAAACCAAAGAAATAAAAAATAAGCCATAAAAAATAAACCAAACAAGATAAAACAAGACAGAATTAAAAACATTTCCCTATCCCTGCACCGACCTACATTCCCACTCTTGAAAAGAGCAGTATCATCAGCGATGAAGAGCTTGACTTCCAGGTTCGGAATGGTTAGCTGGGTAGTTCCTCTTCTCTAAAGGCACAAGGAAAAGGGAGTTAAAGATAAACCGCATTTACCCTTAACTCCCCTTTCTTTATTAGGGAGCTGTTTCTAACCAAGAAGACATTAATAGCCTTTTATTTTAAAAAGGAATAGAGCGTGTCTTATCCCCACTTAAAACCAACTATAAAAGTCTTTTGTAAAACTCCAACTCTCTTACACTCAGTAAGGCAGTGGTAACTTATTGATGCTTCTTGTCGTTATATTATTCAAAAAGCAAAAAACAAGCCAAACGCTCTATTAGTAGTAGTCAGCTAAACGCATTACTGCGCTTACACATCTACCCTATCAAGCACATCGTCTTTGTGCGAGCTTCAGGGAAAGTTAATCTTGGAGTTGGCTTCCTGCTTAGATGCTTTCAGCAGTTATCGCATCTGTGTGTAGCTACCCAGCGATGCTCTTGGCAGAACAACTGGTACACCAGTGACACATCCATCCCGGTCCTCTCGTACTAGGGACAGCTCTCCTCAACTTTCCTACGCCCACGGCAGATAGGGACCGAACTGTCTCACGACGTTCTGAACCCAGCTCGCGTACCGCTTTAAATGGCGAACAGCCATACCCTTGGGACCTGCTCCAGCCCCAGGATGCGATGAGCCGACATCGAGGTGCCAAACCTCCCCGTCGATGTGAGCTCTTGGGGGAGATCAGCCTGTTATCCCCGGGGTACCTTTTATCCTTTGAGCGATGGCCCTTCCACACAGAACCACCGGATCACTATGACCGACTTTCGTCTCTGCTTGACTTGTATGTCTTACAGTCAGGCTGGCTTGTGCCATTACACTCAACTTGCGATTTCCAACCGCAATGAGCCAACCTTTGCAAGCCTCCGTTACTTTTTAGGAGGCGACCGCCCCAGTCAAACTACCCACCAAGCATTGTCCTGCCTGTGGATAACACAGGCCAGTTAGCTAACAGAAACATCAAGGGTGGTATCTCAAGGACGGCTCCATAAGAGCCAAAGCCCTTACTTCAAAGCCTCCCACCTATCCTGCGCATGATATTCCCATTAGCAGTGCTAAGCTGTAGTAAAGGTCCACGGGGTCTTTCCGTCTTGCCGCGGGTAGGAGGAATTTTCACCTCCACTACAATTTCACTGAATCTCTGGTTGAGACAGCTCCCATCTCGTTACGCCATTCATGCAGGTCGGTATTTAACCGACAAGGAATTTCGCTACCTTAGGACCGTTATAGTTACGGCCGCCGTTTACTCGGGCTTCAATTCAACGCTTCATCTTGCGACTGACGCATCCTCTTAACCTTCGAGCACCGGGCAGGCGTCACACCTTATACTTCCTCTTACGAGTTGGCAAAGTGCTGTGTTTTTGGTAAACAGTCGGGAGGGACTCTTTGCTGAGACCGCATTGCTGCGGCACACCTTATCGCGAACTTACGGTGCTAGTTTGCAGAGTTCCTTAACCAGAGTTCTTCCACGCGCCTTAGAATACTCATCTCATCTACCTGTGTCGGTTTGCGGTACGGACGACTATGGATATGCTTAGAGGCTTTTCTTGGCACGACGGTATCAGCGATTCTCCCTTTGTCCTAAAAGGACTCAAAGAGCCTGTTTGGGTTTCAAATACAGAGGTGGATTTGCCTTCCCTCCAATCTACGCCCTTAGACTAGCGCTTCCATCAGCTAGCTCGCTTAACCCTATGCGTCCCCCCATCACGCTCCACAGTCGGTATTGGAATATTAACCAATTTGCCATCACCTACCCCTTTCGGACTCGGCTTAGGACCCGACTAACCCTACGATGACGACCATCGCGTAGGAAACCTTAGATTTACGGCGGATACAATTCTCATATATCTTATCGTTACTCATTCCTGCATGCTCACTTCATGCCGCTCCAGCACTCCTTATCGGTATACCTTCAACGCTGGCATGAACGCTCTTCTACCACTGTGTCAAACACAATCTACAAATTCGGTGTCTATCTTAGCCCCGTTATATTTTCAGCGCATGACCACTAGACCAGTGAGCTGTTACGCTTTCTTTAAAGGATGGCTGCTTCTAAGCCAACCTCCTGGTTGTTTGAGTAGCCACACATCTTTTTCCACTCAGAATAGAACTTAGGGACCTTATTTGGTAGTCTGGGTTGTTCCCCTTTTGACGATTGATTTTATCACCCACCGCCTGACTCCCAAGATACGATAAAAGGTATTCGAAGTTTGATAGGGTTTGGTACCGCGGCGAGCAGCCCTAGCCCAATCAGTGCTCTACCCCCTTTTATTATCACTTGAGGCTATACCTAAATATATTTCGAAGAGAACCAGCTATCACTAAGTTTGTTTGGCCTTTCACCCCTATCCACAGCTCATCCCAACCCGTTTCAATGGGTACGAGTTCAGTCCTCCACGCGCTATTACACGCGTTTCAACTTGGCCATGGATAGATCACTTAGCTTCGGGTCTGCAGCATCTGACTAAACGCCCTATTCAGACTCGCTTTCGCTACGGCTTCGCATTCGCTTAACCTTGCCAGACACCACAACTCGCAGGATCATTATGCAAAAGGCAGTCCATCACCCTGATAAATCATAGGGCTCTGAATGATTGTAAGCAGATGGTTTCAGGTTCTATTTCACTCCGCTCACTGCGGTTCTTTTCACCTTTCCCTCACGGTACTTGTTCGCTATCGCTCAAAGAGTAGTATTTAGGGTTGGAGAGTGGTCTCCCCGGCTTCAACCTGGATTTCTCGTGTCCTGGCCTACTCTGGATACTGCTGCCTAAGAACGCCTTGTCGCATACAAGGCTATCACTTTCTATGGCTTACCTTTCCAGGTAACTCTGCTAAAGCGTTCTCTTGGATATTGCAGTCCTCAACCCCGAATGCAAGCACTCGGTTTGCCCTTTTCCCCATTCGCTCGCCACTACTTAGGGAATCTCGTTGATTTCTTTTCCTCTAGTTACTGAGATGTTTCACTTCACTAGGTTCGCTCTCTCTATTAGAGTAACTAATATCTCTATTAGTTGGGTTGCCCCATTCGGACATCTACGCATCAAAGCTCCTTGACAGCTCCGCATAGCTTATCGCAGTCTAGTACGTCCTTCATCGCCTCTCTTTGGCAAGGCATCCGCCATCTGCTCTTAAAAGCTTGTTTTAAATTTTAAAATATCCTTTAAAACCCGCCCTTTTATAATGAATAACGACAATTGCACCAATATTCTTTAGCGCTACCACTGCCTTAGTGAATGTAAGACAGAGTCATTGTAGTTTTACTTTACTTTTACATAGGCTATTAACAATATTAAATCAAACAACTCCGTTTTATTCAAAAACTCGCTATAATAAGTTCAAATTTTAAACCCTTTTTAACAAGAAGACTAAAAATGTTTAATCTCTAATCTCTTCTAACTTATCAAGTTATGAGCTTTTAGCTTTTTTAAGCTTTTTGGCTTGTAACAACTTGTTTGGTTGTTTGAATTGAAGAACTTTTTAAAGCTCGTTCTTTAAAAACGAAATGTAATTATAGACATACGATGCTTAAAGTTTGCTTAAAGTTTGAGAGAAATTTGATAAAAGTTATTTGAAATTATTTGAATAAGGGGCTAAAAAATAAGGTTTGTTGGGTTGGATAGAATAATAAGAGTAGCGTTTTATGGGGTTAGGGCGTTTTAAATAGTAATGTTTTAATCCCACTACCATTGAGGGACAATAGGCTTTTATCCATCCGTATATTTGTCAATGTTAGCGTTTATTGTTCCCATTTCTTTATTACCCTCGCCACTCATTTTGGCTTCTCATTAAGCGTTCCATTGTCTGCTATGATGCCCACGGCAATACCATCTAGCGTTAGTAATGCTTCCCAAAGCTTCGTCTAATTCCTTTCTTGCTTGCGGATCTAGTAAATCTTGACTTTGCAGCGCCTTAAAGGCTTGTCCGTTGAGCATTCTTAAATTGCGGTTAATATTGGCTGATGGAGCGCTAAATCTACTACCTTGCGATTCGCATTGATCAACCCAATCATAAACACTTCTTCTAACAGTTTCTGTCTCTTGAGCAATTTCTTCTTGCTTTTTGACTGAATCTTGCATTGCTTACGCCATTTCCTCTAACGCACTAGCGATTCTTTCTAAATGATCCCCAGGCATTTTTGCTCCTTTTAACTTTATTAACCCCGCATGCAAAAAACGATATGGGGTTGAAAAAATTAAAAACATTAAACAATTTGAATATTGAGAATAAAAGATTGGGATCTTATAAGAGAAAGCAAATTTTTAAAAATGCATTTCATTGTTTCACGCTCCTTAATTCTTTAACAACTCATTTTAGCCAAAAAGTTAATGCATATTTAACAGCATATTATTTCGCACCCAAAAGGCGTTTTTCTTTAAAGTCTTGGTATTCTTTGATCGCATAATTCACAAAGGGTTTGATCGCAATCCCTCCCCTAGAGACAAAATCCCCATACACTTCCAAATACTTTGGCTCTAACAATCCCACTAAATCCAGTAAAATCGTATTGATACAACTTTCATGAAAACTCCCATGGTTTCTATAACTGAATAAATAGAGTTTTAAAGACTTGCTTTCTACCATTTTATCTTTAGGGATATAGCGGATATAAACAACGCCAAAATCCGGTTGGGAAGTGATAGGGCAAAGGCTTGTAAATTCCTTGCATTCTAAAGTGATTAAGGGGTCTAAATTGGGGTTTGGGTTAGGGAAAGCTTCCAACAAATCTTTATTGTATTCAAAAATATAGGGCGTTTTAGCGCCTAATAATTTAAGGTTTAATTCAGAACTCATGAATATTCCTTGATTTAAGTTATAATAAGGCTATTTTAACCCATTTTTTAGGAAACTCAATGAACAAACGCATAGAGATTATTACGGCTTTATTGGATGAAAAAAAGGCTTTTGATATTACGCATATTGATTTGTCTAAAACCCCCTATTTGGTAGAAGATGTCATTATCGCCACCACTCTAGCGAGTAAGCATGCCCTTTCTTTATTAGATGCACTAAAAAACACCCTTAAGTCTTTAGGTGAAGTCTTTTACCAAATAGATGAATCCAATGAAGAGTGGATCATTTTAGATTTAGGGGATTTGATGATCCATCTTTTCACAGAAGAATGCCGTAAAAAATTTGATTTAGAAGGGTTTTTAAACGCTTATAAAAGGGAGCTTACTTATCAAAACGCCTAAGAAACTTATCGCGCTTCTAGGGCCTAGCGGGAGCGGGAAAAGCGCTCTTTCTATTGAACTAGCCCAAACATTAGACGCAGAAATCTTTTCTTTGGACTCTTTGAGTATTTATAAAGATATTAATATCGCTTCGGCTAAACCCAGCCTAAAAGAGCGAAAAAATATCAAACATTACGCCCTAGACTGCCTTAACATTGATGAAAAAAATAACGCCCCCCTTTTTAAAACCCTTTTAGAAGACGCCATGAAAGTATCCCAAAAAGAGATTTTACTCATTGTGGGGGGGAGCAGTTTTTACCTCAAATCCATTTTAGAAGGTTTGAGCAGCATGCCAAAACTTAATAACGATCAAATTTTAAAAATAGAGCGAGAAATTGCCACCCTGACTAACCCTTACGCCTTTTTAAAATCCATTGACCCTAACATGGCTTTTAAAATTCATTCAAACGACACTTACCGCATTCATAAGGCTTTAGAAATCTTTTATGCCACCCATACGCCCCCAAGCGAGTATTTTAAAAAAAATCCCAAAAAGCCCTTTGAGCATGCCATAACGCTATTCGCTCTTTGTATTGAAAAAACCGTACTCCATAACCGCATCAAACAGCGCACTAAAAACATGCTTGATTGCGGTCTTATTGAAGAAATCAAAGCCCTTTATACCCAATACCCTAAAGATTCACAGCCTTTTAAAGCCATAGGCGTTAAAGAGAGCATTCTTTATTTAGAAAAACAGCTCACTTTAAAAGAATTAGAAGAAGCGATTGTCTCTAACACCATAAAATTAGCCAAGCGGCAAAACACTTTCAATAAAACCCAATTCAACAACCTTTATGTGGGGAGCGTTGAAGAAGTTAGGCATGCGATTTTAAAGCGCTCAAAAAGCGGTATTAAAGAATAGCCCATGAACACGCAAATCTCACCCAATCAAGTTATCCCTATTTTTATGAGTTTTGATAAAAATTACGCGCTAGGGGCAGGTGTGAGCCTTTATTCTTTACTCGCTCATGCGAGCAAGCACACAAGCGCTATAGATTTTAGCCCTCTCAATCAAAGCAACAAACTTTTACCCGCTAACATCGTATACAAAATCCATTGTTTGATTAAAGGGGTAACTTTAGAGCAACAAAACAAGCTTTTAAAAACCATTGAGCCTTTTAAAGAATTCGCTTCATTAGAGTTTATAGATAGTGATTTGTTAGACAATTCCATAGAAAGCTATCTTAATGAGTCTTGCTCCAAGCGTTATGGTGGGCTTCTCATTTTATGCCGGCTTTTGCTCGCTTCGCTATTTTCTAATTATTCTAAAATCATTTCCATAGATGTGGATACGGTGTTTTTAGGCGATATTGCAAGCGCTTATTTTGCGCTGGATAATGAGCCCACTAAACTACTTGGCATGGTTAGAGACACTTTTTCTCATCTTTCTTTTGAAACCTTTTGCAATTTTATCAAACGCACTTGTAAGAATTTTAAAATTGATTTTTCGCATTTTAGTTCCAACGAATTGAAACGCATCCACCAAGGCTTTAACATGGGCTTTTTGGTGGCGAATTTAGATTTATGGCGCCAAGAGGGGTTTGAAAAAATCGCTTTAGAGTTTTTAAAAAATAGAGGAAAAGATCTTTTCTACTCTGAACAATGCTTAGTGAATATGGTGTTTTTGGAGCGCATTTTAGAATTGCCCATCCATTATAATTGCTATTCTGACCTTTTCAATCAACACTACCATAAAAATATCGTCATGCTCCATTTCATCAAATACAAGCCTTGGCATTCTGTCAGTTCTTTAAACGGGCGTTTGATCTGCTATGAAACTGCAGCGAGTTTTTGGCTCGCAAACCTTTTTTGCACCCCTTTTAAAAACGATTTCCTAAAAGAACGCCTTGAAATGACTAAAGACAAACAAATGCAATCTTTTAAAACCCACATAAGATCGCGGACGGTTAGAGATTATTTTTATTATAGAATAAAAAATATTTTGAAAAAAGTTTTCAAATTCTCTTAAAGGACATTTTCATGGAAAAACCATTGAAGTTTTTAAAATTCTTTGCAAAGAGCGTGGCGTTAGATGAAAAATTTTTAATGTTTCTTGTATGCAACGCTCTAGCTAACGCTTACAGGAATAACGATTTGTTTTCTTTCTCTAAAGGCTTTTTAGGCGCTTTTTTAATCGGGTTTGTGGTGTATTATTTTTGTGCACTGATCCCTAAAAAACGCTTGAGATATTCATTAGAGTGGCTGTTTATAGGGAGCAATATCGCTCTTAGCGTGGCAGAAATTTTTATGCTATTCATGTTTAAAATGCCTTTTTCAAAAGGCTTGATTGACACGCTTTTAGCCACAAATGGCTCTGAAACGATGGCGTTTATAAAAAGCTATAAAAACTATTTGCTTTACTACGCCTTTATTTTGATCGCTTTGTTGATCGCCATTAAAATGATTCGTTTTAGAGCGCTTGTGCCTGGTGTGATAGCGAGCGTTTTAGGAGTTTCTATCCTTATGATAGGGAGCGTTCGTAACCTTAAGCCCCTTACAAACAACGACACCATTTTAAAAAAATCATTGTTTTCCCTTTCCTTAACCAAGGGGCTTTATTCCACCTATTTAAGCTTATTTGATCGCCAACGAGCCATAAAGCTTTATAGCGCTTTAAAGAACCTTTATTTACCAAGCGGCTATCTTTCTAGCATGGGCGATGTCCCAAATGTTGTCTTAGTCATCGGCGAAAGTGCAAGCAGAAATTTTATGCAACTCTATAGGTATAGCGTTCCTAATAACCCGTTATTGAGCCAACTCGCTAACGAGAGAGAGAGAGAGAGAGTAGCCTATTCGTCTTTTCTGATGTCATAAGCAAAGAAGCCCATACTTCTCCTACCTTTGAGAGTTTGCTCAATTATAGCGACGCTGAAACAACCAAGCCTTGGTATCAATACCACAACATGATAGATATTTTCAAGCGATCCCATTATGAAACTTTTTGGCTAGAAAAACAATACATTGATCGATGGTCAGTCGTACAAGATCTAGTCTCTGAACGCTCTAAAAACCGCCACTATATCCTAGAAGGCTATGGTCCATACGATGAAGAGCTTGTAAAATTTTATTCTAAAAATATCCAACCCCAATTAAAAAGCAAGAATTTTATCGTGTTCCATTTGCATGGCTCACACGATTGGTATGCCGATCGCTTCCCCCAAAGCTTTGCCAAATTCAAAACAAGCGATTTGTCTTTTTCTGATTTGCATGTGAGTAATGACAGAGACAAGCAAATCGTTGTTGATTATGTCAATTCGCTTTATTATAACGACGCCATTTTGAATCAAATTTTTAACCTTTTTAAAGATAAAGACGCTATTGTGTTTTATTTGAGCGACCATGCACAAGATATTTTTGAAAGCGGTCCTGCTTATGGGCATAGGTGTTCTAAAGCGGGCGTAGAAATCCCTTTTATGATTTATGTGAGTGGCATTTTCAAAGAAAAACACCCCGAGAAAGTAAAGTTGATAAAAAACGCCCTCAACAAACCTTTCATGAGCGATGATTTAATCCATTCTCTTTTGCCTTTAGTGGGCATCCACACTAAAGACGCGATAGAGAGTAAAAACCTTTTTAGCCCCAAGTTTGACACCCACAGAAAAAGGCTTTCTTGTAATCACATGGATTATGATAAAGCTGAAAAATAAAAGCTTCATTGAACCGGATTTTTGTATCCGTCCCCATAAAACTGGATACAAATTTTTCTTGTTATTGCGTTTGAATAGCCAATTTAGAGCCCATTTATCTATTTCTTGTAAAATACGACTTCATTTTTAATTTGAAGCAAGCGATGATTAGTCTCATAGAAAAAGCCCCTTACATTCCCTACCCCCTAGCTCTTTATGAAAAATTAGAGCGCCAACACACCTTGCTTTTTGAAAGCGCTGAGATTGAAAGCAAAGCGCACACTAAATCCCTGTTAATGGCTAAAGCTTGTTTGAAGCTAATTTGCAATCACAATATCGTAACTATCACTGGCTTGACGGCTAATGGCGGAGCGTTTTTGCAAAAATTGAGCGCGTTTTTTAAAACGCCCACAAAAGACAATACCCTAACTTTAACTTACACGCAAGACAAAAAAGCCAAAGATGAGTTTTCTAAACTCTTTGAGCCTAGCCCTTTTGACGCTTTAAGGGGGCTTTTTAAAAGCGTTAAAACAAACCCCAAACACCCCTTTACGCTTTTAAGCGCGGGCGTGTTTTCTTTTGAAATGCTCAATTTCTTTGAAGATTTACCCCATTTAAAAGCAAAAGACAACACAGCGCATGATTTTATTTTTTTCGTCGCGCAAAATTTGATCATTATCGATCACAAAGAAAAAAGCGCTGAAATTTTGGGGGCGTGTTTTGATGAGCGCTTTAAAACAGAGATAGCTAAAGAATTACAAGATTTAAAAGAGTTGGCTAAAAACATTAAAAGCGACTTTATCCCTAAAAAATCTGAGCAAAGCACAGAAGTTAGTGTTAGTTGCGGCGATAGCGAGTTTGAAAAAAAAGTGTTATCCTTACAAGAAGAAATTAAAAAGGGCGAGATTTTTCAAGCGGTATTATCGCGCAGTTTTTACATGGAGTGCTTGGAGGGTTTGAGCGCGTATTATCATTTAAAGCTAACTAACCCTAGCCCTTATATGTTTTATATCAAAGATAGCGATTTTATTCTTTTTGGGGCAAGCCCTGAGAGCGCCTTGAAGTACAACGCTTTAACGAATATGGCTGAAATTTACCCCATTGCTGGCACTCGTTTGAGGGGTAAGGATAAAGAAGGGAATATTGATTACGATTTAGATAGTAAAATGGAATTTGATTTGCAACACGACTTTAAAGAAAGGGCTGAACACATCATGCTAGTGGATTTAGCCAGAAACGACATGGCCAGAGTTTCAAAAAAGCGCTATTGCGATAAGCTTTTAAAAGTGGATAAATATTCTAATGTCATGCATTTAGTTTCAAGGGTTGTGGGGGAATTGAAAAAAGGGTGCGATAGTTTGCATGCTTATAGGAGTTTTATGAACGCCGGTACGCTTAGCGGGGCGCCTAAAATCTCTGCAATTAAACTCATTTACCAATTAGAAAATCAAAGAAGAGGCTCTTATGGAGGGAGTGTGGGTTATCTGAATAGCGAAGGGTCTATGGATTCTTGTATCACTATCCGTTCATGTTTTGTCAAAAACAATCAAGCTGTGATCCAAGCAGGAGCTGGCATCGTTTTAGATAGCGTGCCACAAAATGAAGCGGATGAAACAAAAGCCAAAGCTAAAGCCCTTATTGATGCGATCAGGAAAACAAGCTTATGAAAATCTTTTTTATAGATAATTTTGATTCTTTCTCTTATAACTTGGTGTATGAATTGGAGTGCTTGGGTTATGAAGTGGCTGTTTATCAAAACGATATTGAGCCTAGCTATCTCATGGATTTAATGCTTAAAGAATCAACAACGCCCTTATTGTTTATTTCGCCTGGGCCTGGTAACCCTAATAGTTCGGGTAATCTTTTAGAAATCATTGCAATGGCTAAAAAGAAATTCCCCATTTTAGGGGTTTGTTTGGGGTTGCAAGCTTTAGCGCAAAGCTATGGAGCCAAAATCATAAGGAGTAAAGAGATCGTGCATGGCAAAGCAACGACAATCGCGCTCAAAAAGCATGCCGTTTTTAAAGGCTTAGGGGAGAGCATGGTGGTGGGGCGTTACCATTCTTTAATGGCGAGCGGATTGCCTAAAAATTTAGAAGTGATCGCAGAACATGAAAATATCCCTATGGCTATTGTTGATGAAAAGGATAGAATCTTAGCCTATCAATTCCACCCTGAAAGCATCATGACTTTACAAGGGAGGGCGTTACTGGAACAAAGCGTGGGGTTTTTAAAAGGGCTATCATCATGAAAGGGATTTTAAACGCCTTGTACCATCAAAAAGACTTGAATGATGAAGAAGTCAAAAGATTATTCACTTTTATTATTAACGAAGAAGTAAGCCCCACGCAACTTGGGGCGATTTTGTGTGCTTTAAAGATTAAGGGCGAGAGCTTGAGTGAGATTAGCGCCGCTGCAACCACGCTTTTAGAGCATGCCCCTAAACCTTTTAAGAGCGGATTGGATTTAATAGACAATTGCGGCACGGGGGGTGATGGGCTAAAAACGATTAATATTAGCACTATTGCTGCACTCATTGCCAGCTCTATGGGATTACCGATGGCTAAACATGGATCAAGAAGCGTGTCCAGTCATAGCGGGAGCGCGGATTTATTGGAAAATCTAGGCGTGAATATTGAAATGAATCGCGCGCAATTAGAAAATTGCCTCAAAGAATCGCATTTTGGGTTTTTATTCGCGCCTTTATACCACCAAAGTTTTAAAAAATCTGCCCCTTTAAGAAAAGAGCTTTTCACTAAAACGATTTTTAATTGTTTAGGGCCTTTAATCAACCCTTTAAGACCCACAATCCAGCTTTTAGGCGTGTATGATGAATCCTTGTGCAAGACTATGGCGCTAGCATTAAAGGCTTTAGGCGTTAAAAGGGCGATGGTGGTTAATGGAGGAGGGACAGATGAAATCGTGTTGCATGCTATTACGCATGCGTGTGAATTAAAAAATAACGAGATTTTAGAGTATGACTTGAGCGCTAAAGATTTTAATTTACCCCCCTATGATTTGAAAGAATTACAGATTGAAAGCGTGCAAGAAAGCGTTCAAGCGTGTTTGGATATTTTAGAAAATAAGGGCAAGGATTCGCACACGATGGTGGTTGTGGCGAATGTGGCGAGTTTGTTGTATTTGAGTAATAGAGCTAAAGATTTAAAAGAGGGCGTGAGCATGACTTTAGAGCATTTAAAAACCAAAGCGCCTTATACGCATTTACAAAAAATCATAAGATTAAGCCATGCCTAGCGTGTTAGAGAATATCCTTAAAGACAAACTCTTAGAAGTCTCTGCACTTAAAAAAAATTACACCTTGCCCGCAAACATAAGCCCAAGCGATAGGGATTTTAAAAAAGCGTTATTGGAAAAAAAAACAAGCTTTATTTTAGAGTGTAAAAAAGCATCGCCCTCTAAAGGCTTGATCAGAAAAGATTTTGATTTACTAAAAATAGCGAAGGTTTATGAAAAATTTGCCTCTTGCATTTCGGTTTTAGCCGACGCCAAGCATTTTTTAGGATCTTATGAAAACATTAAGATTGTCTCAAAGCATTCCACCAAGCCTATTTTATGCAAAGACTTTATCATTGATAGTTTCCAGATCAAACTCGCTAGGGTTATGGGGGCTAATGCGGTGCTTTTAATGTTAAGCGTGCTAGATGACAAAAACTATTTAGAGCTTTTTGAACTCGCCAAGTCCTTAAAAATGAGCGTGTTGAGTGAAGTTTCCAACAAGCAAGAAATCCAGCGCTTACTCAAACTTAAATACGACATTATAGGCATTAACAATAGGGATTTACACACCTTAAAAACCGATATGTTTCACACGCTAGAATTACGCCCCTTATTGCCTAAAGACACGCTCATCATCAGTGAGTCCGGTATCCATTCGCATGCACAAATCAAAGCCCTAGCCCCTTATGTGAATGGCTTTTTAGTGGGAAGCTCTTTAATGAAAGAAAAGGATTTGAAAAAAGCGTGCATTAAATTGATTTTAGGCGAAAATAAAGTGTGCGGGCTTACAAGAATCAAAGACGCTAAAGCCGTCTATAAAAACCATTTTATTTATGGGGGTTTGATTTTTGAAAAATCTTCGCCCAGATACATTAAACCCAAAGAAGCCCTAAAAATCACAAAAGCGGTTAAAAAATTGGATTTTGTGGGCGTGTTTGTGAAAAATAAAATTAAAAAAATCGTAAAAATCGCTCAAAAGCTTGATTTAAAAGCGGTGCAGCTTTATAACTATTCGCCTAAAAAAATCGCTCAATTAAAAAAATCGCTCCCTAAAACTTGTGCAATCTGGCAAGTAGTGAGCGTCGCGGATTCTAAAGATTTAGCCCCTAAAACTGAAGAAGCCTCTTTAATCTTATACGACACTAAAGGGGATAAATATGGAGGCAATGGCGTGAGTTTTGATTGGGATATTTTAGACCATGTCAAAACGCCTTTCATGCTAGCCGGTGGGCTTGATTTGGATAACGCTCAAAAAGCCTTAAAGGTCAAAGCGTTGGGTCTGGATTTTAATTCAGGTTTGGAAATAAGCCCTGGTATTAAAAATAAGGATAAAATCAAGCGGTTAGCCCGAATTTTAAGAGAGTATTAAAATGAATAAAAAAGCGTATTTTGGGGAGTTTGGGGGGAGTTTTGTTTCAGAATTGTTAGTGCCTGCGTTAAGAGAGTTAGAACAAGCGTTTGATGCTTGTTTAAAAGATGATAAATTCCAACAAGAGTATTTCCATCTTTTAAAGGATTTTGTGGGCCGCCCTAGCCCTTTAACTTTGTGTCAAAATATCATTTCTAACCCTAAAGTTAGGCTTTATCTGAAACGAGAGGATTTAATCCATGGCGGAGCGCATAAGACGAACCAAGCGTTAGGGCAAGCCCTTTTGGCTAAAAAAATGGGTAAAACCAGGATCATTGCTGAAACAGGCGCTGGGCAGCATGGCGTTGCAACGGCTATCGCTTGTGCATTGTTAAATTTAAAATGCGTGATTTTTATGGGAGGCAAAGACATCAAGCGCCAAGAAATGAACGTTTTCAGAATGCGTTTGTTGGGCGCTGAAATCAGAGAAGTCAATTCAGGGAGCGCGACACTTAAAGACGCTGTGAATGAGACCTTAAGAGATTGGGCGAGCAGCTACAAAGACACGCACTATTTGCTGGGCACAGCCGCTGGGCCGCACCCTTACCCTACAATGGTCAAAACCTTTCAAAAAATGATAGGCGATGAGGCCAAACAACAAATTCTAGAAAAAGAAAACCGCTTGCCTGATTATGTTATCGCATGCGTTGGAGGGGGGTCTAACGCCATAGGGATATTCAGCGCGTTTTTAAACGATAAAGAGGTCAAACTCATAGGCGTAGAGCCGGCAGGCTTGGGGCTAGAAACTAATAAGCATGGAGCAACTTTGAATAAGGGGCGAGTGGGGATTTTGCATGGGAATAAAACCTATCTTTTGCAAGATGATGAAGGCCAAATTATAGAAAGTCATAGCATAAGCGCTGGGCTTGATTATCCAGGAGTAGGGCCAGAGCACAGCTTTTTAAAAGAAAGCGGGCGCGCGATTTATGAAAGTGCAAGCGATATTGAAGCGCTAGAAGCCTTTAGTTTATTATGCCAAAAAGAAGGCATTATCCCAGCCTTAGAAAGCTCACACGCCTTAGCGTATGCTTTAAAACTCGCTCAAAAATGCACACAAGAAAGCATTATTGTAGTGAATCTGAGCGGCAGGGGGGATAAAGATTTAAATACCGTTTATAGCGCTTTAAAAGGGGATTTAAAATGAGGTATAAAACCATGTTTGAAACTTTGAAAAAACAAGAAAAAATGGCGTTTATCCCGTTTGTAACCTTGGGCGATCCTGATTATGAACTGAGTTTTGAAATCATTAAAACTTTAATTGCTAGCGGTGTGAGCGCTTTAGAGTTAGGTTTTGCTTTCTCAGATCCTGTAGCTGATGGCATCACTATACAAGCGAGCCATTTAAGGGCGTTAAAACACGCTTCTATGGCTAAAAATTTCCAACTTTTAAAAAAAATTAGAGATTATGATTCTCATATTCCCATAGGGCTTTTAGCGTATGCGAATTTAATTTTTTCTTATGGCGTTGATAGTTTTTACGCTCAAGCTAAAGAATGCGGTACAGATAGCGTTTTAATAGCGGATATGCCCCTGATAGAAAAAGAATTAGTCATCAAATCCGCTCAAAAACACCAAATTAAACAAATCTTTATCGCTAGCCCTAATGCGAGCGTTAAGGATTTAGAACAAGTAGCCCTAAATTCGCAAGGCTATATTTACACTTTAGCCAGGAGTGGGGTTACTGGGGCAAGTCATGCTTTAGAAAATGATGCGAGCGCTGTTATTAAAACCTTAAAAACTTTTAGCCCTATCCCTGCATTACTGGGCTTTGGAATCTCTAAAAAAGAACACATCAAAAACGCTAAAGGCATGGGGGCTGATGGCGTGATTTGCGGCTCAGCGTTAGTCAAAATCATAGAAGAAAATTTGAATAATGAAAACGCCATGCTAGAAAAAATTAAGGGGTTTATAGAAGAAATGGTTTTTTGAAAGGCTTTTTAAAGCTTTTATCGCACCAAAAGGTTAACAATCATCAAAGTTTTTTACCCCATGCGCGTTATGGCGATTGTTAGTGCAGAAGATACTGCCCAATAAGCCTAACAAATCATTAAAGGTAGCCTTGAAATATGGTTGGCAGTGGCTTAAAATCGCAGGTATTTTGATAATAAAAAACTGATTTTTATTATACCAAGCTATAAGCTCTTTTAAAGATTTGGAAAGTCTAAGCGATTTGTAAAAAAGTGGGCCACTGAAACCCTTATAACGCGGATGCATTGTAACTCAAAAATAAGAATAAATCAAGATTTCTTAAAAAATCACCCGCTTTTTTCATCTTTTAACAACCCTTTTAAACAAGAACCGCTTTTTATAATCAAAATAAGTCTTTTCTCCCACTATATCGGTTTAAAAATAATTTTATCGGTCATTTTTTACGATGAGTTGGCTTTTTAATCTTTAGATCGCGTTTGGTTGTTCTTGCTTGTTTCTGAGGTTAGGGTAAAATAACGATTACCCCCCTAGTTTTTTTGCCAGAGATTAGGGGGTAAGATTACCTTTCAAAAGATTATTATGTCCAAAAAACATGGTAAAAAACCTTTGGTTCTATTATACTTAAAAATACCTCTTTTATAAGTCTAGGGTTAAAACAGTGGTTAAAAAAACCCATTAAGCCAAAGGTTTCCTCTGCTTAAAAAGTAGGGGTTTTCCTTTAGGGTCAATCGCTTGTTATTTATTGCCATTTATTGCCCATTTTCAATGGTTTGAATCTCTTCATCGGTGAGGTTGTAGAGCTGATAGACTAAGGCGTCAATTTCTTGCTCTAATTCCTGAGTGTTGGCTTTGGGGTCTTTCTCTTTTGTTTGTAAGATCCGCTCTGTGCAATCGGCGATTTTTTGGGCTGATTCTTGGTTTTGTTGGGTGATTTGGGGAATGGGGAGCCGTTCTAAAAAAGCCTTTTTATAGCGATAACCACTCTCACCTAGTCCACCGCCTGCGTAGAAAGTTTTGAAAGCAAAAGTAATCAATTTAGAATGCAACATTCCTAAAAGATAGTGTAAATGCTCTCCTGTGAGAATAAAGCTCGTGGCTTCTGCATAACAATATCCTAACTCACATGATCCATTATCTAAATAAAATCGTGGCTCTTGCACGATCTCGCCATACACAATTTTTTCTTTTTCAAACTCTTCAATATACGCGCAATTCCTGAGATGGTAGGGGGTGTCTCCTTGATCGGATCGTGTTGCAATAGCGTCCCAATGAGAGTCTAAATGCGCTTTGAGCGTGGGGTATTTTTCTATATCTATTGGAGGGATTTTATGATTAGAAAAAGAAGTATAGCCATTATGGGTGTTAATCAGCCACTCCCCCGCCCACTCATAACGATACCGCTTAATATTTCTCCCTCTTAAAACGGGTTTGATAAGCTTTTGAGTTCTTTCTCTTTCGCTCATTCCCATGCCATCTTTTTGCGAATCATCGCAATTTTTTAAGATTTCGTCTCTTTTTTCAGTGGGAATGATAAAGGCTTCGTTGCAGCCGGTTTTTATCCCGTAATTGATTTGAATACCCCAGTCTTTAAGCGGGGTACCGTTTTGTTCTATTTTATCCCTTAAATCTAAAAGCTTGGTGTTGGCAAAAATAAAGCTTTCTGTTTTGAGCGCGTTTTGTCTCATAAGTAGGGGGTGGGTGTTTTTCAAATCGTTTTTATCGTTTGGGGTGGGTTCGTAATATTTAAAGCGGCTCTCTTTAAGGGGCACTTGTTTGATGGAATTGATGATGCTTGTATCCACTGTAGCGCTTTCAAAGACTTTTAAGGCACTCAATTCCATGTAGCTAATAATGGTGGTGTTTTTGAGTAAAAACTCTCTTAATTTAGCGCCGTATTTAGCGCGTGTGTATTTGTTAGAAGTGATGAAAGCGTTAAACCCCTTTTCTTTTAAAAGATTGGAAGCTAGGGCAAAAAAGTAGGTGTAAATGTCAGCGGAGCTGTTATAGAAATTTTGGTATTGCTTTTCTAATAAAGGTTTTAAGTCTTTGATTTTTTCTTGGCGGATATAAGGCGGGTTGCCCATGATGCAATCAAAGCCTAAAAAATTCCCCTCATCATCCAGCACTTCAGGGAATTCAAAGCGCCATTCAAACGCATTTTGATACTCCCTACCACTTAAGGCGTCATCAAGCCTTTTTCTCAAAGTTCTAATACGCCCATAAGAAGCAAAAGCCTCTTCCTGTTTTTCAGGGCTTAGTTCAGGCGTGCCAAAAATATTTGGGATAAAATAACTTAAGCCATCCAGCAAACTCTTATCATCTAGGGCAAAATCATTGTAATTGTTAATGTGTTTTTCAATAGCCTTTTCAAGCTCTGTTTTAGTTTTAGGGTCTTTGAGCGTGAGCGAAAAAGTGTTTTTTAAGTCTGAGATTTTGTTAATAAGATCTGCTTTATTGAAGGGATAGAGAGGGTTTGGGTCTTTGTATTGGGCGACTAGATCTTTGTATTCTTGGACTTTTTTCTTGATATTAGGAATCTTTTTGAGATCGTCATTCAAACTAAAGCGTGAAATCAAGCTGTTACCGCATTTGATATTAATATCAATGTTGGGGAGGGTTTCAAGCGCTTGGGTGTTACCTTTTTCATCAAAAATATAGTAGCTGTATTTTAAAAGCTCTATCCATAATCTGAGCTTGGTGATTTCGCAAGAGTTGGGGTTAATATCCACGCCAAAAAGGCAGTTTTCAATGATGGATTTCTTAAGCTCAAAGAGTTCTTTTTGGATTTGGTGGTGATCGTCGTTTTCAATCTCTGGCATTGTGTAGTTAAAGATCCCGCCCTTTGGCGTGCGGATGATGATTTCATCGTTTTCCAATATGAGATCGCAGCGATACAAAGAAGTGATAAGCCCTAGATCGTAAGCAATCCATACCATTTCATTGAGTGCAGAGACTAAAAAATGCCCACTCCCCACCGCCGGATCGCAAATGCGTAAGGTTAAAAGCGTGTTCAGGTATTCTTTGTGTTTATCCTCTTTGTAGCTATCTTTTAGATAATTTTGTAATTCTGTTAAATCTTCACACTTTATTTGATAGGTTTGATTGAATTTATCCAACACAATTGATGTGATACTCTCTTTGCACATGTAGCTTGTGATAAGGCTTGGGGTATAAAAACTCCCCTCTTTATAGCCGTTAAGTTTTTCAAAAACAAGCCCGAGCACGGCTGAATTGATCAGCGTGTCGTGGTTTTGCTTCACTCCTTGCTTGATGTCTTTAGGGGTGGTGGTGAAGTCATAAGCATGCAAAAATGCAAAAAGGTATTCCAGCAAGGGCAAAGATTTTTTGTCGTCTTTTTTGAGAATGGATTGGGGATAAAGCTCTAAGGAATTGTTATTGAGCAATTTGATTTGATAATTCTTTAATTCTAAGGGCGTTTTATCAAACAAACTGGAGTTCAAATAAGGGATTTTTTCTAAAATCTTGTTTTCTTTAATCGCTTGGGAGCGTTCGCTGTTTTTCTTGGCTAAAACTTCAAAAAAGAGGGTGTTTAGGGCGTTGAAATGCTTAAAGTTTTCTGTGGTTAAAAAAGGTTTTTCAAAATGCTTGAAAGAGATTAAAAGGCTTTCTAAAAGCCGTAAAAATAAAATGCGGTTATTCCAAGCGATCAGTAACGCCATGACTTCTTCATCATCTAAATTGTTGTATTGCTCTTTTAGGGCATCGCTTAGGGAGTTTTTGGTATGGCTGGGTTTGATTAAAATTTTCCCATCCCTACTTTGCTCTTCTAACCCCAAAATATAAAGCAATTCTTTATAAAAATTTTTGTTAAGCGTGTTGGCATCAAGGGTTCTTTTTTGTTTTAAAAGAGCTTCTGGGCTTAAAACTTGATAGATCAAGGGGAGTTCTTCATCGCTCCAATCGTTCAAATTAAAATAAGTGTATGGGAGTTTGCCTTGAAAATTTTCTTGCAAATACAATTCTAACTCGCTGTAAAATTTTGGTTTTGAAGAATCTGTGCCTTCTTTTTTAACGCAATTTTTATAGAATTGTTTGATGCATTTATCTTCTTTTAAAAAGAGCAAATCTTTACAATCAAAGAGAAAATATTCATGCGCGTTGCAGATAATGGTGTGTTTTAGGGAATTGTTTTTTTCTTTTTCGGTTTCATCTAAAAAATACAAAACCATTTGACAAAAGGCTTTACTGAGCAACTTTGTTTTGTCTTTGGGGAATTCATTTTTATTACTCAATTTTTTGACTTCAATAAGCACCAAAACTTCTTCATTACTATTATAAATCGCGCTATCAACTTTTTTATAAGTGTTGCATTCATATTCATAGACATTGTCTAAAAATTTGTTGATTTTGTTTTTTTGAAACTCTTCATCATCTTGTTTTGGCGCGTTTTCTAGCAAGCTTTTT
This sequence comes from Helicobacter acinonychis, assembly GCF_900461455.1. NCBI lineage: Bacteria > Pseudomonadati > Campylobacterota > Epsilonproteobacteria > Campylobacterales > Helicobacteraceae > Helicobacter > Helicobacter acinonychis. Next base: position 1,338,097 of record NZ_UGIA01000001.1, read on the forward strand.
ATTTCTTTTTTAAATTTTTTTATAGTTTCTATTGTGGGTGTTTGGGGACTATACTTTTTAATGAAATCTTTGAGTGGGTTGAAAATGAAACTGATCATAAAATGCCTTTGAGATCTAATGAAATGCGATCAAATTATAGCAAAATGGCTGTGAAATCCAAAGAAAACGCTTTTCTTTAAAACCGCGCTTTTCGCTATTCAAACGCGAGTTATAAAATAGAATTTTAGATAAAGTTAAAAAGTCAAATTGTTTCATGTGAAACATTGGGGTAATGGATCTATTTTAACTCTGTTTTGTATGGTTTAAAACTTCATTGATCAACGCGCTTAATTGATCCTTACTCATCTTTGTTTTGTATTCAATATTCACGCCTTGCTTTTTTAAAGCTTCAAAAAATTTCTCAGCGGTTGAAATTTTTCGCTCTTCTTCAGGGCGCAATTGGATTTCTCTATCATACCCCTTAGTTTCTATCACTAACAACACTTTTTTATCGTTATTTTCAACCACATACCCAAAATCAGGGCTATAAGATTGATTCAATCCTACTGGGATCTTAACCCTAGGGAGTTTGCCAAAAACAATGATTTTGGTATCGTTAGATTCTTCAATCGTGCCTTCTTCAGCCTCACTATCCACTTGCATGAAATTTTCATACAAGCATTTTTCTCGCGCGCTTGCATTTTTAATTTCATATTTTCGTGCCCCTAAACTCCCATCTAAAAATTCTCTAACCTCTCCCTTTTCATCATAAAACGCATCGTTTTTTTTGTTTTTAATAGCCGTTTCGCGCATTTGATAGGAAATTTTATCTTTAATATTTTGATAAATAATTTCTAAAAATAGATCCCCTAAGCGCCTTAAGCTCTCTTGTTCATTGTTTTTAATTGAGTTAAACTTTTTTGCATCAATTTTTTCTAATACTTTAGCCACGCTTTTAAAACTCAATTTCACCTTATTAGACAAGGCACTGATAAATTCATGCAAGCTAAATGAACATGCGCTTTTTTGCTCAATAGACTTTGCCACTTCGTTTTTTTTCATGGTTTCTACTTTTTTATGCGTTGTAACCGCAACGAATTTTGAACTGATTTCAAAAGAAGAATTGATTTTTTTGACAATCTCTTCAATCAAGCGCTCGCTATCAATAGCATAAGTGATCCAGGCTTTACAATTCAAGATTTCCCATAAGGCTTCAAATTTTTTAAAATTTTCTTGATTGATTTTAATTTTTTCAATTTTTCGCTCGTTTTTGTTTCTCACCCTGGAATGGCCAATCAAGCGATCTTTTAAAAAATCTTTTAATTTTTCAAAATCCAAGTATTTTTCACTTTTTAATTCTTCTAATTTTGGCTCTTTTTCTAAAAATTCATTTTGATTGAGAGTGAGTTTAAAATTCCCATCATCTGTGTTTTCCCCAAAACCCAAACCCTCTAATTTGTCAAACAAAGCCCCATAAAACCCTTTTTTAATCACCCCATTTTCTTCCAACTCCCCCCCACTAAATTCCTTTTTAATCAAGCTATGTTCGCTTATCTCTTGCTGGATTGCTCCCACAAAATCCCCCTCAACTTGCGGCACGATCACCACCAATTCATTGACAAAATCAAAATCAACATGCTCTTTAGTGATGCGTTCGCCCTTTTGATTCACAGCGAGCCTTAAGCCTCTGCCAATTTGTTGCAATTTAGTGATATTAGAATGGCTGGGGGCTAATTTGCAAATCGTCATCACATTAGGGTTATCCCACCCCTCTTGCAACGCCCATTGCGAAAAAATAAACCTGAGATCGGAATCAAAACTCAGCAATTTTTCTTTTTCTTTTAAAATGAGTTCAATCGCTTTAGCTTCATCGCCCTCTTTATTGCTTTTAGCAAAATACCCTCCATGCACTTTTTTAATGTCATCTTTAGCGCGCTCTAAATACGCTCTATAATTTTTATCTAAAGGCTTTTTTAAAACTTCTTCAAGCTCTTGTTGGTAAAGTTTTTCAAATAAAAGGGCTAATTTAGCCGGCTTTTCATTTTCACTTAAATAGCTATTCACCCCGCTAATAAACACCATGCACAAGGCTTTAACCCCTTTTTTATAAAGCTCTTCTTCTCTTTCAAAATGGCTTTCTATCGCTATTCTTAGCATCATTTCTTGCTCACCCTCTAAAAGATGGGAAAAAGATTCTTTTTGATCCAACAATAAATTAAAGCCATTAAGAAATAGCACTTCCTTTTTAGCGATTTTTTCTACAATATAATCTTTTAAAGTGCTGATATTGGTTAGCTCCCCCAAATTATCGTGCTTTTTGACTTTAACGCTTTTAGTTTTATTTTCTAAATCCGTGTAGCTAATCATCGCTTCGTATTCATTTTGTATTTTTTTAATCTCTTTAACTTCCAAAAAATACTCTTGACTCTCTCCCACAGACGCCACGCTAATGCTTTTCACTAGCCCATCATCAAACGCTTTTTTGCTGTCTAATGCATAAATCAAATTATTATAATCATCTCTAAAAGTCGCCCCAAACCTGAGCGTGATCAAAGCGTTTAATTTTTCCAAATAATTCTTTGTTTTATCGCCTAAAAATCGGTGCGGTTCATCCATGATCACTACTGGGCGGATATTGGCTAAAGCTTGCATGTAACTTTTTGCACCATTGAATAAATTCATGTTTTCTAAACATGATTTATTGATAATGTTGCCCTCTTTATTAAAAGCAGAAAAAGTCATCACCAAAACACAGCATTTGTGATTACTCACTAAAATAAAGCTTTCAATATCTTCATAGCTTTCTAAATGCGTGTTAGAATACTCGCTTTTAAAAAACTCTCTTGTGATTTCAATATTCTTTAAAACCCCTAATTTAATGGCGTTGCTTGGCACTAAAACGATAAATTTTGACAAACCATATTCTTTGTGCAAGGCATAAACGCATTCCAAAAAGCAAAAGGTCTTCCCCGTACCTGTTTCCATTAAAATATCGCAATTTAACGACTTCTCAATCCCTATAATTCCTTGGGTTATTTTTTGCTCTGATTGCAAGTTTTTGATATTTTCTAATAAAAGATCTTTGAGCGCCTCTATTTCAAAAACAGGGTTAAAAATCCTTTGAACATCCTTTTGTGACTCTCTCAATCTAATCCCATTAAACACCCCTAAAATTTGCTTCAAGCATTGCTCTTGATAATTTAATCGTTTGAATTTGATTTTCATCATCTATCTCCTACTTTTTAAATCGTTAATCTCTAAATGCAATTCATTCAAATTACTGCTCAATTCCAAATATAAATTATCGTTACTGATATTAAGCATATACATGCTAATTTTTTCTACCCCTTTATCTTTCAAGTTTTCTAAAACTTCGCTCATTTCTATATCCCCCACAATGAAAGCCGTATTTTTAGCCAGATACAAAACATTTTCAATCAAGCAAGTTATAGGGGTAGTGAGTTCTAAACCCTCACACCATAAAAGATTCGTTAAAATCGTTTGGGTTTCTCTTTTTTTGGGGTTAGAATAAGCGAATAAATCCTTTTGCTCCACTTCGCTAAGATTTTTATTATAAATAACGCTCATTTCATCATCAACGATTTCAAACGCTTGAAAACCCACATCTAAAAGAGGGCAAGTTTCTTTGATTTTAGCCCCCACTCTTTTAATCCTTTCTTCGGTGATGTCAAAAATGCTTGGGGAGGCAGATTTTAGGGTGTTTAAACAAAAGTCATGCGCGCTTTTGTTTTTCTTGGGATCAATTTTTTCGTCTGATTGGACCAGAATGAATCGCCTTTCTTTAAATTCAGCATTCAAGCCATTAAATAACCCCCCCCCTCACTTAATTTTTGATAATCGCTCTTATTACTCTCTAACACGGCATGCGCGGTTGTCCCGCTCCCAGCAAAAAAGTCTAAAATGATGTCGCCCTCGTTTGTGGATAATTCAATCAATCGGTTAATGAGTTTTAGGGGTTTGGGGTATGAAAAAATTTTTTCTCCATTAAAAATATTTCTTACTTCATTTGCTCCTATATCACTATAAAGATTAGTAATTAAATTAGAATATGCATTCCCACTTTTACGATAGATAATCTTGTAGTTTTTATTATCAATTGCACATAATTCATACATTTTTCTATATGCACACCAAAAACCATCGCTTGTTTTTTGAAATTCAATAAATCCATTTTGATTACCAAAATCAAATAATTTTTTACTCCAAGTATAGCAGTATGATTTCTCTTTTTTAATATTTTGATGATTTTTAAACCATGTGCCATCAGGTGCTTGTATTTCATAATCCAAGCTTTCAATATATTGAAAACTACTTGCAGAACATGAGCGCATTAAAGGAGTGAGCTTATAATGCCCTCTTGTTTCAAAATACTCATCTTTTAAAACATAACCTTTTTCTTCCAATTCTTCTTTTGTATTTTCATGTTTATTTGCTTTAAAATTACATTTTTGATAACAAAAAATATATTCCGTTCTTGTGTCAATCGTTTTATCTTCTGTTGTATTGCCACTTGGCTTATTTTTAGAATGCCATATAAATTGAGCCACAAAATTCCCCTCCCCAAAAATCTCATCGCATAAAAGTTTGAGTTGGGCGGCTTCATTGTCATCAATAGAAATGAAAATCACGCCGTCTTTTTTGAGCAAATCTTTAGCGAGTAACAATCTAGGATACATGAAGCTAAGCCACCCGCTATGGCATTTTGACCCAAAAAGATTGTTGATATAATCCAATTTTTCTTTAGAATAATCCAATTGCTTTAAAAGCTCTTCATTAGATTGTGAAAAATCATCGCTGTAAATAAAATTGTCGTTTTTGGTGTTGTAAGGAGGGTCAATGTAAATCATTTTGATTTTTTCACTATAACTTTGTCTTAAGATTTTGAGAGCGTCTAAATTATCGCCCTTGATGAGGATGTGCTTGCTATTAGATTCGTTTAAGGGTTGTAAAATCTTATCGTTTTTCTTAAAAGCTTGAGTTAAAGCGATTTTTTTACCCACAAAATTCAACCCATAGCCCTCTTCTTTTATTCCGCTAAAATCCCCTAATAACGCTTTTAATTTTTCTGCATCTAGCGTGAGTTTACCACCATTTTCCATGTTCAAGCAACCGGGAAAATAGCGGTTAAAAATCTCTAAATTTTTTTCATTAACGCTTTCTTCTTCACAAATCTCTTTATTTTGCATCTCTGTCCTTTATTTTAAATGATTTAAATTACCCAATTCCACCTTAATTTTCAAATGTTCAATGTTCCTTGTGAAACACTGACATTTTTTAAAAAATCCTGTTTCACTTCAGCGATAATGCTTTCATCTTTAGCCAAATCAATGTATTCAAAGCTATTCCCGCTCTGCTCCCCACCCTGGAGTAAATCTCCGCTCTTTCTGTATTCTAAATCCAATTCAGCGATCTTAAACCCGTCTAATTCCTCAGCAAACTTTTCTAATCGTTCGTTTTCTTCTTGAATCGTGCATAAAAAACAATAGCCTTTCAAACCATTACGAGACACACGCCCCCTTAATTGGTGCAAGGTCGCTAAGCCTAACCTTTCAGGCGCTAAAACCACCATCACGCTCAATCGCGGTAAAGAAATGCCCACTTCAATGAGCGTGGTCGCTAAAAGAATACTCCCTGACTCTCTAAATTCTTCAATCACCTCTTCTTTATTTTTATCTTGCCCTGAAGTGATATAAACATTTTTAAAGCGTTTTTGCCAAAAGCTTGCCCCCTCACTCAGCGATAAATAGGGGATTTTTTCGCTCTCATTCACAAGAGGATAAACGACAATGACTTGATGGTTTTTAGCGATTTCTTCGCTAATTTTCTCCATAACTAATTTAAATTCCCTTTTATGCAAAACCAGAGTTTTAATCTCTTTAGGGTAGGGGATTCCTCTAATCATAGTCGTTTGGACAAACGCGCTTTTGGCTAGAGCTAGAGTGCGAGGAATGGGGGTTGCGGAAAATTGCAAGGAATGGGGTTTATTGCCCTTACTGCTCGCCATTTTTTCTAATTGGTAGCGCTGTTTTGTGCCAAACCTGTGCTGCTCATCAGTGATCACCAGAGCAAATTCATCTAAATCGCGCTTATCAAATAACAACGCTTGCGTGCCTATAACAACATGAGTGATTTTTTCAAATAAATGATTTTTTTTATGACTCCCGCCTAGCAATAATTCCACTTCAAAATAAGGGGGTAAAAATTTTAAGGCTTCGTTATAAAGCTGTTTAGCGAGAATGGAAGTGGGCGCCATTAAAAGGGTTTTATTAGGATAAGCTAATACCATGCTCGCTAAAATCACCATCGTTTTCCCGCACCCCACATCGCCTACAATCAAACGCTTACACGCTATAGGGCTAGTGAGATCGTTTTGGATTTCTTTAATGGCGTTTTGTTGGTCGTTAGTGAGTTTAAAGGGTAAAGAAGCGATGAAATGATTTAAGCGCTCGCTATTATTGGGGCATATGATTTTAGCGTTGAATTGCAATTTTTTACGCTCTAAATTTTTCATATAAAAAAGCATTTCAATATATTTTAATGCATTTAAATGCTGTGAAGGGAAAGTTTTATAGTATTCATAATCTTTGAGAAAATGTGGAGTGGGGAAAAAGATTTCTAATAACAGATGCGCGATATTTTCTTTAATACCTTCATTTTTTAGATTTTCTAAAGAAATGAGTTTTTGCAAATTTTCTTGGATTTTTTTATGGTTTTTGGCTTTTTTAAAAAGCAAAGAAATGCCGCCAAATTCTTTAAGGATTTTAGGCGTGTTAATAATATAAGCTTGATTAAAAGAGCTTTGCTCTAATTTACCATAAATAAATAAACTCTCGCCGATTTTAAATTGGTTGTAATGGAACGCGCTGTAATTGAAAAAGACAAGCTCTAAATTTTTGCAAAATCGTTTGGAATAAGCAAAAATCTTTAAAACTTTGGCATAGTTTTTTTTATCTAAAACATCCACTTCTAATACGCCGCTCAAACCCATTTCAAAACGCTCTAACAAGCTTAAATCTTTATAACCCTTAGGCGTATAAACAAGCAAGGCTTCTAAAAGCGATTTCACATTCAATGTTTTTAATAAATGATTTATTTCTTGCAATTTGTTCTTACCCTAGCTAATCCCATAAAAAGCCTTAACCTCATTAGTTTTATCCTAGTATTTTAACCATTTTGTGATAAGATAATCAAATTATACATTGACTTAAGGAATAAAATCATGCAATCTAAAATCACTCATTTTATCGCTATTTCTCTTGTTTTAACCCTGTTTAGCGCGTGTAAAGATAGAGTTAAAAAATCGTCTCAATCGCACCAAAATCAGCATCAAACGACTGAAACGGCTCCTAAAACCAATCAAGCTAATCAAACCAATAGCGATGTGGAAAAAATTGAGCATGAAGAAGATGATGAAAAAATCACTAAAGAAGTGGATGATTTGATCGATGAAGAAAATAAAACAGATGAAATCAATGAAGAAAACGCTCAACCGCAAAAAAGGAATAACAATATTTTGCAACGATCCACTAACCACCTGGACAATCTCAGCTCCCCACTCAATAGGAATTATTAAATTTTGAGACGTTTTTCAAAGGATTTGCTTAAAAAAATAACCCCCCTGTTTTTAAGCGTTTCTTTTTTAAGCCCCCCCATTATAAAAGCAAAAAGCCGTTTTTATGTGGCTTCCCAATACCAAGTGGGCAAGATGATCATGCAAAAATACAACGACTTGAAACGCACGATCGAAGGGGCGAGCTTTTCTTTAGGCTGGGAGATTAACCCCACTAATTACTGGTTTTATTCTCGTTATTATTTTTTTATGGATTATGGGAATGTGATGCTCAATAAGAGAACGGGCGCTCAAGCGAACATGTTCACTTACGGCTTGGGGGGGGATTTGATCGTGGAATACAATAAAAACCCCATGTATGTTTTTTCGCTTTTTTACGGCATGCAAATTGCAGAAAACACATGGACGATTTCCAAACACAGCGCGAATTTTATCATCGATGATTGGCGCAGCATTCAAGGGTTTTCACTCAAAACCTCTAATTTTAGGATGCTGGGCTTGGTGGGGTTTAAATTCCAAACCGTGCTATTCAACCACGACGCTAGCATAGAAGTGGGGGTCAAATGGCCTTTTGCCTTTGAATACAACTCTCCTTTTGTGAGAATGTTTGCTATTTTTATTTCGCACACTTTCTACCTCTAAACCAATTCCAACCCTACTGGGCAATGATCACTCCCTAAAATATCTTTATAGATTAAAGCGTCTTTTAAACGCGTTTTTAGACTATTGGAACATAAAAAATAATCAATGCGCCAACCGATATTTTTATCTCTCGCTTGTTGCATATAACTCCACCAAGTATAAGCCTTTTCTTTATTGGGGTAAAAATAACGGAAAGTGTCAATAAAACCGGCATTTAAAAGCTCGTTGAATTTCCCTCTCTCTTCATCGCTAAAGCCTGCATTTTTTCGGTTTGTTTTAGGGTTTTCTAAATCAATTTCATTGTGAGCCACATTCAAATCTCCGCACACAATGACAGGTTTTTTCAACTCTAAAGCTTTTAAAAATCTTCTAAACTCTACTTCCCAACTCATGCGGTAATTGAGTCTGGATAGGGCTTGTTGGGAATTGGGGGTATAAATGTTCACTAAATAAAACGATTCAAACTCGCAAGTGATGATGCGCCCTTCTTTGTCATGCTCTTCAATATTGATACCATAGCTCACGCTCAAAGGCTCTTTTTTGGTGAAAGTCACCACCCCAGAATAGCCTTTTTTGATCGCGCAATTCCAAAAATCAAAATACCCTTTAAATTCAAAGGTGTTTTGTTCTTGTTGCATTTTAGATTCTTGAATGCAAAAAATATCCGCATCCACGCTATTGAAAAAATCCATAAAGCCCTTAGTCATGCAAGCTCTCAAACCATTCACATTCCATGAAATCAATTTCATTTTAATCCTTGTTCAATTTTTTAATCTTTAAGCTTTATTTTACCTTTTTTATGTGATAATTAGCTTTTGCTTGGCTTGATAGCTCAGTCGGTAGAGCAGAAGACTGAAAATCTTCGTGTCGGTGGTTCGATTCCGCCTCAAGCCACCATTTCAAACCCTATTAAATAAATAGTTCCCTTTTTTCACACAAACAACTTCAGAATTTTCAACGCTCAAAGGCGTGCTTTTAGCTCGCGGTTTTTCTTCTATCTCTAACGCCATGCACACCCCTTCTTTCAAACGCACATGGTTTTTAACCCATTCTTTGTATTCACTGCTTTCTTTGATTGCATCGTTTAAATAATGCCCCTCATACACTTCCACAAATTCCATGAATTTTTTATCCAATTTCAATTCATCTTGTGTGACTTCACTTTTTCGCGTAGAAGAATAAGACAATTCATTGGTTTCATAAAAAGTTGGCTCTATTTGATCATCTTGTTTAGGGCGTTCATAAGTAGCTTTCACTAACTGAGAAGTGATTTCATATTGGCTATTCCATGCTTGTTTTAAAGGCTCTTCTATCAAATAGCATTGCCTAATAGTGCCGTCTTTTCGCATTCTAGCCCTTTTGCATTTTTCTGTGGTGCTTTTAGCTTGAAGAATCGTGAAATTGTTTTTAGCTTCAAAAGTTTGGGGCTCTTCTATGGGCTCTGTTTTATGAACAGAGATTTTGGTATAAGGGGTGATGATTTTACCGCTTTTATTTTCAGCCGTGCTGTAATCGCAAGGGGTAATGTCTGTGGTGGTTTGTTTGTCTTCATTAATGCGTTTTAAAATGCTTGGGCGATAGGCTTGTAAATTTTCATCATCATAAACCCACTTTCCGCACGCAAATTCCTTGATATTAGGATCTCTAATGGCTTGTTTTTCCCCACTATTTTCATTATTATTGTTCTCATTATTTTCGTTGTTTTCATTACTTTCATTTGTGTCAGCGTTAGGGGTTTTATCGTTAGAGAGGGTTTTTTCAGTTTGAGGCACCATAAAAATCCCACCTCCTTGATTGGATGAAGAGTTTTCAGAAGTCGTGTCGCCTGTTTTGGCTTCGCTTTTTGTTTTAGGGAGACTTAAAGGCACTAAAAGGTTATTTTTAGGAGCTTTAGAATTGAGTTTGTTAGGGTAATCCAAATAGGAAAATTTTTGAGATTGTTGCGATGAACTGGGTTTGTTTTGTGGTTTTTGTTTCGGCAAATTTAAAGAAGTGGTTTGGTTGGAGTAGGGGTCTTTTAATTCTCTTGAAGAAAAGACAATTTGCGTGTTTTTAGGGATAATAGAGCGATTGGGGTTTAAGTTCGTTTCTAAAGAAGGTTTATCATTGAGAGGTTGATAAGAATTTTCTTTAGCGATATGGGTGATAGTGAGCGTGAGTTTTTGGTGTGGTGAGATTTTGTAAGTCCCTAAAACCTGTTTTGGTTCGTTAGAATCTATGATTCTAGCCTTAAAAGTGCCTTTAGATGGTGAGGTTTTGATTTCTTCTAAAAGTTCGATGACAAAAGCTTGAAGGGGGATTAAAAAAAGCAAGAAAAGACAAAGGATTTTTTTCATGCAAGTTCCTTTTTGTTTTGATTATAGCTTAAAAAGAGATTGGATAAAGATTATGGGTAAAATAAGGCTTAAATAAAAGATATTTAGTAACAGTAGTAGGGGCGTGAATCAATGGAATGAAACATTAATAAGGCTTTAAGGGTGTGCGTTTTTTAGGGGGTTGTGGGGTTTAGAAAAAAGTGAATGAAACGCTTTTTGATAAGCCTTTTTTCATTCACTCAAATTCAGTGTTGTTTTTTGTCATTCAATTCATTCAAGCGGTTTTTAATCTCTTCTTTAAGGCTTAAGACAAAGGGGTTTTTTTCTTCAAGCATTTTTTTGATACTAGAATACATTTTAGAAATGCTTGAATGATCTTTTAAATCCAAAAATTGAGCGAGCGAAAGCGTGGGGTTTGGGGTATAAAGCCTTGCAAAATACACGACTAATTTTCTTGCTAAAGCGACATTTTTTTGGCGTGAAGAGACTTTGATTTCACTGGATTTTAGGTTCAAGCTTTGTGCGACAGCGAGTAAGATATTTTCCAAGCTTGAGCCTTCAGCCTGATCTTTTTGCAAATCTTCTAAAACGGTTTTGGCGAGATTCAAATCAATAGGGGCGTTCATTAGGTTTGCATTCACGCTGATTTTAATGATCGCTCCTTCCATTTGGCGGATATTGTCGCTGATGTGTTGGGCGATGTATTCCATCACTTCTTCAGGCAAAATGATTTTATTGAGCTGGCATTTTTGCTTGACAATAGAAAGCTTGGTTTCTAAATCAGGGGGCATGATTTTAGCGGTTATCCCCCATTCAAAGCGCGATTTTAGGCGATCTTCTAAACCGGCGATGTTTTTAGGCGATCTGTCTGAAATCAACACGATTTGTCTGTTATTGGCGTGCAATTCGTTGAAAGTGTGGAAAAATTCCTCCTCTAGTTGGGGTTTTCCTTGCAAAAATTGGGCGTCATCCAATAAGAAAAAGTCGCAATGGCGGTATTTTTCTTTAAAAGAATCCATGGAGCGGTTGTTCAAATGCTTCAAAAAGTCCCTTAAAAAATCTTCAGAAGTGACTAGCACGACTTTTTTATGCTTTTCTAGGGCATGATTGCCGATAGCGTTTAGAATGTGCGTTTTGCCTAACCCTGTGCCGCCATAAAAAAGCACCGGGTTATAAGGGGGAGTGTCGCTTTGGGCGATTTTTTTAGCGATTTCATAAACGGTGTTATTGCATGAGCCTACGACAAAATTTTCAAAAGTGTAAGAGTCTTTGATGCTGGATTTTGTGGCTTTGTAATTGATATTAGAATGATCGCTAACATGGACTTTAGAGGCTACTTCAATACGCACATCCACGCTATGGGCTAGATGCATGCCGACTTTATTTTGGCTCAAAATCTCTTTGAGCAACGCGCTGTATTTAGCCGTAATGGTGCTGCATAAGACCATGTTTGGGGCGTAAAAAAAGGCAATATCGCTCTTGCTCGCGTTAGGGTTGTATTTGAGCTGGCTTAAGTAATTTTCGTATTCTATAGGGCTAACTTGTTGCTTGGCTAACTCTAAGATTCTTTTTTCAATGTCGTTATTCGTATCCATAACGTTATTATAGCGTGAATAAGTTGTGAATGAAAAAGGAAAGACATGTGAATGAAATGTGAATGAAGCCTTAAATTAAGGTATTTTTTTAAAGGTTTGTCTATAATGCTTACTTCAATAATAAGCGAAAAAAGGATTTTCATGCTGCTTTGTGCTGGAAGAAATGAAGCTTTAAAAGGAGCGGTACCTATTGGTGTGGGTTTGATAGAAAGCGCGATAAACCTAACGAGAATATGCTTAAAAAACCCTAGTATAGAGAGCGTTATTTTTATAGGGAGCGCGGGGAGTTATAGCCTAGAAATTGAGCTTTTAAGCGTGTTTGAAAGCGCTCAAGGCTATCAAATTGAAGAGAGTTTTAGCCATCTAAATAGCTACACGCCTTTAGACAATTTCATTCAAATAGAAACTAAAGAGAAGGCGCTTTTTAAAAGGGCGCGTGTGAATAGCAGTAACTATATCCATACAAACGAAATGTTTGCTGCAAAAATGGTTCAAAAGGGCGTTTTATTAGAAAACATGGAGTTTTTTAGCGTTTTGAGCGTGGCTAAAACTTTTTCTTTAAAGGCTAAAGGGATTTTTTGCGTGAGTAATCATGTGGGGCTTAATGCACGCAAGGAATTTAAGGAAAACCACGCCAAAGTCAAACAAGTTTTAGAAAACACGATTGATAGTTTAGCTATCATGTAGCATTCTAAATTAAAGGCAATCAAATGTTTGAAAAAATGCGCAAGATTTTAGCGGATATTGAAGATTCGCAAAATGAAATTGAAATGCTTTTAAAATTAGCGAATTTGAGTTTGGGGGATTTTATTGAGATTAAAAGAGGGAGCATGGACATGCCAAAGAGCGTGAATGAAGCGTTTTTTACGCAATTAAGCGAAGAAGTGGAGCGCCTAAAGGAGCTTATCAACGCTTTAAATAAAATCAAAAAAGGGTTATTGGTGTTTTAAATGTGTGGGATTGTAGGTTATATAGGGAATAGTGAAAAAAAATCCATTCTTTTAGAGGGCTTGAAGGAATTAGAATACAGAGGTTATGATAGTGCTGGTTTGGCCATATTGAGCGATAATCGTTTGGAAGTGTTTAAAGCTCAAGGGAAATTAGAAAACCTTATATCAGAGCTTAAAGATAAGGAGTTTTTGAATTTTGGCGTGAGTATCGCTCACACCAGATGGGCAACGCATGGGAAACCAAACAGCGTGAATGCCCATCCGCATTTTACAGAAAATTTAGCCTTAGTGCATAATGGGATCATTGAAAATTATGCGAGTTTGAAAAAAGGATTAGAAAATAAAGGGCATGCGTTTTTGAGCCAAACGGACACGGAAGTCATTGCACATCTCTTAGAAGAAACGCTTAAAAGCGAGAGCGATTTATTGAAAGCCTTTGAAAAAAGCATCAGCCTTTTAGAGGGGAGTTATGCGATTTTAATGCTCCATAAAAGGGCCAAAGAGAGCTTGTTTTACGCTAAATCTTCTTCACCTTTAATCGTGGGTAAGGGGCAAGAGGGGTTGTTTTTTGCGTCAAGTTTGAGCGTGTTAGCCCCTAAAGTGGAGCAATTTGTCATCTTAGAAGAAAACAGCGTGGGGCAAATTTCTTTAGAGAATTTTCAAGATTTAAAACACATTGAAAACATGAAAGATTACGCCTTTGACAATAAGGATTATTCTAAAGGGAATTTTAGGAATTATTTAGAAAAAGAGATTTATGAGCAGCATAGCAGTTTGTTAGAGTGTTTAGAGGGGCGTTTGGAAGCCTTGAATGTGTATTGCGAGATCGATCCTAAATTTTTAGAAAATGTGAGTGAGATCACGCTGTGTTCTTGTGGGAGTAGCTATCATGCGAGTTTGGCGAGCGTGTATTTGTTTGAAAGGTTGGCCAAAATAAGAGCGAGAGCCATTTTAGCGAGCGAATACCGCTACGCCAATTTCAAAAGCAACCCTAACGAGCTTTTTATAGCGATTTCTCAAAGCGGAGAAACCGCTGACACTTTAGAGGCTTTAAAATTAGCCAAAGCGCAAGGGCTTAAAACCATTAGTTTGTGTAACGCCCCTTTTAGCATGATGAACCGCATTAGCGATCACACTTTGTTGATTAGAGCGGGGGTAGAAAGGAGCGTGGCATCTACTAAGGCGTTTTCTTCGCAAGTGATGCTTTTATGGCTTTTGAGCGTGTATGTGGGCAAACAACTAGGGACGATTTCTAAAGAAGAAGAAAAGATCCAAGCTAAAAACATGTTAGATAGCGTGAATGCGATGAAAATAGAGTCTAAATTGCATGAAAAAATCAAGCGCCTATCCAAACGCTACTTGCATGGGCATGGCTTTTTTTATATTGGGCGCGATGTGTTTTACCCGCTTGCTTTAGAGGGGGCGTTAAAACTTAAAGAGATTAGTTACTTGCACGCTGAAGGGTATGCGAGTGCAGAGATGAAGCATGGGCCTATTGCGTTGGTGGATTCTAACCTTTTTACTATTGCGTTATTGTCTAAACATTTATTGTTTGATAAAACAAAAAGCAATATTGAAGAATTGAGCGCTAGGGATTCTACGATTTGCGTGTTAAGCTCTGAAGTTTTAGAAATCGCTGATGATTTTATCCAATTAGAAGAGAGTGAAAGCTACATGGAAGAATTTTTCCGCATGAATTTAGCGATGCAACTTTTAGCTTTAGAAATCGCTATGCGCTTAAATCATGATGTGGATCACCCAAGAAATCTGGCTAAAAGCGTAACCGTGGAATGAGCTAATAGCGATACAGGAGTAAAATAATGGAAGTGATTTGTAAGCATCACACCCCTTTAGACATTGCAAGCCAAGCGATCCGCACTTGCTGGCAAAGTTTTGAATACAGCGATGATGGAGGTTGTAAGGATAAGGCATTGATCCATAGGGTGGGGAATATCTTTAGGCATTCTTCCACTTTGGAGCATCTTTATTACAATTTTGAAATTAAGGGTTTGAGTAGGGGGGCGTTACAAGAATTGAGCCGACACAGAATAGCGAGCTTGAGCGTGAAATCAAGCCGTTACACTTTAAGGGAATTGAAAGAAGTGGAGAGTTTTTTACCCCTTAATGAAACGAATTTAGCGAGGGCGGAAGAGTTTTTAGTTTTTGTGGATAATGAGAAAGTGAATGAAATGAGCGTTTTGGCTTTAGAAAATTTAAGGGTTTTATTGAACGAGCATAACATCAAAAACGATTTAGCCAAATACGCCATGCCTGAAAGCTATAAAACGCATTTAGCTTATAGCATTAACGCTAGGAGCTTGCAAAATTTATTGACTTTAAGAAGCAGTAATAAAGCCTTAAAAGAAATGCAAGATTTAGCGAAAGCCTTGTTTGACGCTTTGCCTTGCGAGCACCAATATTTGTTTGAGGATTGTTTGAAGCGCTAAAAGCGAGCAGCAATGGAATTGACAAAGATGGAAATATCAAATTTTAGATCAATCAAAGATTTAGAAATTAAAGCCAAAGAATTTTTGCCTAACGCTAGGCTTATGGCAGCTGGGGGGCGTGAAGTGGTGTTTAAAGATAACGATAAAAAGGAAGCCAAGCTTTTTGAATACGGCATCAACGCAGTGGTGTTAGGGGACTATTTAACCACCAAAGGCAAAGCCCCTAAAAAAGATATAGAAAGACTGCTCTCTTATGGCTTGAAAATGGCGGCAAGCTGTCATTAATGAGAGAACTTTTTAAAAGCATCAGAGGGTTTTTGTGCCTTCTTAAAATGATTTTCCCCCAGCGCTTGAAAAACGCCTTTTGGGGGTTAAGCGAGTTGTTTTACTACGCTTCAAGCTTGAGTTTTTACACGATTTTGTCCTTATCGCCCATTTTGTTGTTTGTGTTCAGTCTTTTTGTGTCTGATTACATGCAAGCGCACAGCGGTGAAGTGGAAGCCTTGATTTTCCCTAACGCCCCCAAACTCATTGGTGCGATCAAGGATTTTTTGGAAAACTTTAAAAAAACCAATACGGCATTAGGCACTCTTGAAGCGGTGTCTATTGTGGTGGCGTTGGTGTTGTTTTGTGAAAATTACCGATCCATTGCATCCAAGATTTTTGATGCAAAGCCTAGGGATTATGCGCGTTGCAGAGGTAAAGAAATCTTTTTGTTTTGGGGGTTTGGCACGACTTTAGTGTTTTTATTCGCTTTGCCTTTGGTGGTGGTTAGAAAATTCTTTTTTATGCTCATAAGCTTTTCTAATGTAAGGGGCAAACCCAAAGGGGTTTTCTAAATTTTTCAAGGCGTTTTTCAAACTTTCTTCATCTTTATCTAAATTATCAAAATACTTGAGTAAAACTTCTCTGGTTTCATGACTCAAAATATCTGATCCTTTAAAAAAAGCAATGTCTGCATTAGCGACTCCATACACATAAATTGCATTAGGTTTAGGCAAGTTTGAATTCCACATGGGGCGAGAAGTTTGAAGATTTTTTTCACCCTTATCGTTTTTAGAGAACTTTATTTCAATTCCTACCAAATAATTAGGGGTAAAAACCAAAAAATCAGGGTAATTTTGTGATCCAAAAGGTTGGTATAAAAAATGGTCTGTAAGGTTTGAAAAAGGGTTTTTAAGGGTATGGGGGTGATTTTTTTCTAAAACTTGCTTTTTGAGTTGGTTAAAAGTGGCTTTGATTTCCTTGCTAGGCTTTTCTTCAATATGGCTTAATTCTTCGATTAAATCGCCATTGATTTCGCTAAAGTGTTTTTTTAATTCATTCCTGAATTTGTTTTCAAATTGCTCCCCTGTGTGAGAACTTGCAAAAAATTTTCTTTTATTGGTAATTTCTTGAAACACTTTTTCAAGCATGCATTTCCTTTAATTTGCAATATTCTTCCACAAAATCATAAGCAGAAAACCCCAAAACTTGCGTGTTTTTATGAGCGAGTTTGTTGAAATCAACCTGATTGATAATGGCTAAAGCCTCTTTGGAGTGGGCTTTAATGAAAAAGTATTGTCGGTTTTTGATAAGCAATTTTGCATTGGTGATCTTTTCGTTGTAGTCATAAAAGCCTTGTCTCACCACCGCAAAATCCCATTGGTATTTTTCTTTATTGAAATATTTAAGGGTGTGTGGCGTGTTATTATGAATATAAGTGATAAAATCATCATGGCGGATTTTGGGGGGTGCAATGATTCGTTCATCTTTAAGATTTAAAGCGATATTTTTATGCATATAGATTTGAAAAACGCATTTCACATCATAGGGGCGTTCATTAAAAAGAAAAGCGTTTTTTTCTAAAGGGGTGTTTAAAACCAATTTTGCACGCTTATCAATATGTTTTTGAATGGAATAGCGTTTGAACAAATTGGGCAAAATAAACGCCACGATAGGCGCTTCGCTTAAAGATTTGTTTAAAAAATCTAGGGCTAATTTCCCTCTATGCCCAAAAGGAGGGTTGCCAATAACAACACGCTTTTTGTTAAACCCAATCAACTCCAACAAATAATCTTTCTTTTGAATGCCTTGAGCGCTTGGGGCAATATCAAGGGCGAGGCAATTTTTAATCCCTAATTCTTTTAATGCATGAACAAAGCTCCCACTCCCTGCACTTGGCTCTAAAAAATGGAATGCACTTAAATCTAGCCCTAAACTTTGGGCGATGAGATCTTTTAATGAATCCAAACAAAATCGCACGATTTTGGGGTGGGTGTAAAAAGCGTCTAAATTCTTTTGTAAGATAGCATCACTAACCATTTTTGATCCAGCTTTTAATTGAAATCAAACCCACCCGCTTCGCCTAAACTCATGCTTTCATAAGCGGCGTTCACATAGCTTTTGCGAATCTCACAATTTAAAACCTGCTCGCACTTCAAGCAACTTACTACTTGCTTTTCTTCTTGGCATGCTTGCAATTTCAAAAGAGCGTCATTGAAACGCTCTTCATAGGCTAATTTTTTAGCGTTATTTTGCATCATTCCCCCTTTAGATATTTTTCTAAAATTTGAGCTTCGTGCTGGCTAGTCAAATAGCATTCGCTTTTTTCATGGTAACTTTCTACGCCCTGATCCAACAAACGCTTTTTAACCCCCTTATCAAAATAAAACGCTTCCCCCTTAGCTTTTTCAATGATCAAGGCTAAAGGAAAGACTTCAAAAAGCTTTCGTAATTTCTTTTGCGGATAAGAAAACACCCCACCCTTTTTGATGAGCACATGATGGACATCAGCCACCATAGATCCTGAATACCGCAAGCGGTAATTTTCTGTAAAAAATCCCTCTAAAGCCTTTTTCAAGCCCATAGAAAAATCCTTTTGATTGCCCCCACTAGCGACGATTTTACCCTTATTTTCTAAAGCGATGGTTTCTATAAAATGAAACTTGTTTTGATAGAAAGCGTAACGATAAACTTGATCTAAAGCCACCACTAATTCAATCTTATGCCCAAAAACCACATAAAGGCTTGCGGCTAAATTGTGAGCCTTATAATCCTTTTCATAAATCCCTATAATCGTGCCTACTAAGAAATTCGCCTCCATGACTGAACTCCCATCTAGTGGGTCATAAGCGATCAAATACGAGCCGTTTTCTTTAGTAACAGGTTTTTCTTTTTCTTCGCTAAAAACGCTTTTCACATTCTCTAAACTTAAAAAATTTTCTTCTAAAAATTTGTCTAGAGCTAAATCCGCTTTAATAGGCGTATCTCCGCTGCTATTTTCTAACTTGGTGTGGCTCCCTGCATCTGGTTTTTCTAAAATCTCTTGAGCTTTTTTAACTCCTTTTTCTAAAAGACTGATAACCTCTATAACAATGTTTGCATGCACGCCTTTAAAATGTTTGTAATCCATGAAAAACCCTTTTATGATTTGATTAAAGATGCTAATATTTTACTTGAAAACATTGAAAATAGGGAAGTATTTTGAAAGTAGCCCCAAGCCTTTTGAGCGCTGATTTTATGCATTTAGCCAAAGAGTTAGAGAGTGTGAGTAGTGCTGATTTTTTGCATGTGGATGTGATGGATGGGCATTATGTGCCTAATTTAACGATGGGTCCTGTGATTTTAGAAAATGTTACCCGAATGAGCAAAGTGCCTTTAGATGTGCATTTAATGGTAGAAAATGCGAGCTTTTTTGTAGAGTTATTCGCCCCTTTAAAGCCAGAAATCATCAGCATTCATGCAGAAAATGAAAAACACCCCCACAGAGTGTTGCAACTCATTAAAAGTTTAGGCATCACGCCAGGAATTGTCTTAAACCCTCACACGCATGAAGAAAGCGTTAAATACTTGCTAGAAAGCGTGGGATTAGTGCTTTTAATGAGCGTGAATCCGGGCTTTGGCGGACAGAAGTTTTTAGATTTAGTGCTAGAAAAATGCTTGAAAGTCAAAGAGTTGATCAAGCGCTACAACCCTAGCTGTCTTTTAGAAGTGGATGGGGGCGTGAATGATCAAAATATCTTTGAACTCCAACAAGCGGATGTGGACATTGTGGTTTCAGGGAGTTATATTTTTAAATCTAAAGATCGTAAGCTAGCTATTGAAGGCTTACAGAATGCCAATAAATCTCTTGCATAAAGATATTCAAGCCCTAATCGCTCGCTTAAAAAACCAGGATTTAAGCTTGGGTATGCTAGAAAAATCGCTCTCTCGCCTTATCTATGATGAAATCAATTTGGAGTATTTAAAAGCGTGCGGGCTTAATTTCATAGAAACGAACGAAAATTTAATCACGCTCAAAAACCTTAAAACCCCCCTTAAAGATGAAGTTTTTTCCTTTATTGATTTAGAGACCACCGGATCTTGCCCCCTAAAGCATGAGATTTTAGAAATTGGGGCCGTGCAAGTGAGCGGTGGGAAAATTATTAATCGTTTTGAAACCCTTGTGAAAGTCAAAAGCGTACCCGATTATATTTCTGATCTTACAGGCATCGCTTATGAAGACACCCTAAACGCCCCAAGCGTGCATGAAGCCTTGCAAGAATTGCGGCTTTTTTTGGGTAATAGCGTGTTTGTGGCCCATAACGCTAATTTTGATTATAATTTTTTAGGGCGTTATTTTGTAGAAAAACTGCATTGCCCTTTATTGAATTTAAAGCTTTGCACTTTGGATTTATCCAGGCGCGCGATTTTATCCATGCGCTATTCTTTGAGCTTTTTAAAAGAGCTTTTAGGGTTTGGTATAGAGGTCAGCCATAGAGCCTATGCGGACGCTTTAGCGAGCTACAAGCTCTTTGAAATATGCCTATTAAACTTGCCTAATTATGTCAAAACCACGATAGATTTGATTGATTTTTCCAAATGCGCTAACACTCTAATCAAAAGATCTCCAAGAGCCAGACACCAAGAGATCCCATCGCCATTCCCTCTTTTTGAGAGAACAAAAGGTTTGTTAAATATCATAAAAGCAACCAGTTAAACAAAAGCCGTTTAATGGGGTTTGACTAGGGCTAGGATTTTTATTGTTTTTAGTTGTAAAACCTATTGAGATTATCGCTTGTTTGCTTTAAAACGACTTGTTTTTAGCGTTTGATTGAATAGAAACTTTAAGGGTTGTAGGATTTCATCACGCCCTATAGTTGCAATATGGGGCAAACCGATATTTTAAGGAGCATGTTATACCAAAGCCACATAACAAACGCTCTTGGAAAGAATTGTACTTTGAGTTTGCTTTTTTTGGAGCTTAAAGGAGTCGTTTCTGTGAAACGCTGAGCTCAAGAGTGTTCCCTTAAGCTTTCAAGCTTAGGGGTTTCCTTTTCAAGTGGGTTTGTCTTTGATGGGGCGTTATGTTTGTTCTTTTTGCATAAGAATTTTAATAAGCATTGTCTTGCCAAGAGAGTTCCATTTCAAACTCTTTGCTCATTAACTCATATACACACTCTTTTAGATTTCTATAGTTATTGGCGCTAAAGTGTTTTTGACAGAAAGAAGTTCCACCAAAATATTCAAAATCATATTCTTTCATAGTATCTATAAGGTAAGTTCGTCTGTATTGGGGAGAATTGAATGTTTTTTAATCTTGTTGGATAAAAGTGTAGCGTGTGCATTCTCTTTGATAAGGCGGTAGCATAAAGGGTATTTTGATTTAAAATTCCATCATAGATATTAGAGTAACCTCTTATTTGATCGCCTTTTTCGTTGTTTTTGTATGAAATTTATTTTCTTAAAAGATATGGGATATGGGTTATTTGCAACACCTACCCCACAATATCCAACAAACGCTCTTCATGCCATAACTCAATCTCTTCTTCTTCTAGACCAAACGCCTTAGCTCTTTGGCTATTTTGATAGCGGTTTTTAGAGCCTTCTTTATGATCTTTATCGCTAATGGCTTGCATGTTTTCTAACGCCCTTGTTTCTTGGGCTAATTCAAGCTTACTTTGAAAGCTTTGTGCTAAATCTAGCATATCACTTCTTGCACCCTGTTGGATAGCAGAATTTAAAGGAGCGTTCTGGTTGATATAAGTTACATTGCCTAAAGCGGAAACACCCATGCTAACCTCCTTGAATGTTTAAGTGTCCTTTAGGCTAATAGTTCGGTATTTTGAGTAAATAACATTAGCTCCTTTGACAATTTTGACAAATTTTCGTTGCGTGTAGTCAATTTCGTAACTATTAAACACATCCTTTTGCATTTTAATTAACATCTTGGCTAATTCCATGATGATCTCATCTTTGGGTGCGTTCTTTTGGCAAAAAACGATCAAATGCGATCCAGGAATGTCTCTCACATGCATCCATAAATCATTCGCCCTTGCGTCTTGTAAAAGCTTGATATTTTCTTTTTGGTTTTTCCCTAAACCGATTTTAAAATCCTTATAATACAGCACTTCATACCCATTCATTGGGCGTTTGATTTTAGAATTTTTTACCGGCATAAACATTTCTAAAGCGCTTTCTTCTGTCGCTCCTTTAATATAATAGATTTGATTTTCTTTAAAGGCAATTTTTTCTTTTAGATTCTCTTCTTCTAAATACAAGAATTGCGATTTTTGTTTTTTTTTCTTGCTAAGAGTGAATTTTTTGTTGATAAAGGCGTTTAAGGGCATGCTCTTATCAATTTCAATCGCACATTCTTTATCTTCAAAATCTTTTAAAATCACGCAACTTTCATGCTTGTTAATTAAATGTTGATAAGTGAGCAATAAGGAGGCTTGAGTTTGTAATTCTTTGGCTTCTAGCTGCAAGTTTTTAGGGTTTTCTAAGTTCTCTAATTTTTCCTTTAAGCGTTCTTTTTGGGTATTTAATCGTTTGATGATTTGATTTTTTTTGTGTTCTAATTCTTTGTGTTGATAGAATAAAAAATCTTTTTCTAATATTTCTAACAAATCCTTAAAATCCAAATCCTCTTCTTGATGCTCGTAGGTATTAGGGGGCAATGCCCCTAAAATATCGTTTTTAGCGACTCTGTCATTGAAACGAAAGGCCTCTATCACGCATTTTTCTTTATCTAAAATCATAAGATTGGCTTTTTTAGGGATAAGCTCTAAGCGCAAAATAAAAGTCTCGCTCTTATAAGCTAAATCTTTAGCGCCTTTGATTTCTAAAATCCGATCGTTATCAATGGTATTTGCTTGTAAAATTTTGGCGTTTTTAGTGAATTTATTCAAACAAAAATCTAGCGCTAGAGCGTTTTTTAAAACGCTCTCTAGCGGTTTTTTAGACAAACCAATATAAGGCATATTCAAATCCACAACAAAGGCATATTTTTCTTTTGAAAAAGTCTCTAATAAAAAACTAGACGCATTCAAGCGTTTGAGAGTGAAGCTTGTTTGAGTGTTTAAAAATTCGCTGAATTTCTTTAAAAGAAAAAATTTCATTCTTGCGCCTTTAATTTTTCTTTAGCGAAAGAAATCGCACTCTCTATATTTTCACTCCCCCCTATCATGCGCGCGATCTCTAACACCCTTTCTTCGCTATTAAGGGTTTTTGCAAGGCTTTTGTGATTTTCTTTGAATACGAGAATATGGTTTTTGGCGACCGCTGGGATATGGACTTGGTGCGAAATGGCAAAGATTTGCGAATGGCTGCTCAAAGTTTCAAGGGCTTTAGAAACCGCTAAACTCTCTTCACCGCTCAAATTAGAATCCATTTCATCTAACACCAACACGCCTTTAAAATCCTTTAAAAACTCCATTTCTAAAAGCATGAACGCTAACCTCAAACGGCTGTATTCTCCAGAGCTTAAAGTCTCTAATTGGGAATTTTGTAAATTCAAAATAAGTTTTTGAGCGCCTTTGCTATTCATGGGGGCTTCTTCTAAAATCAAACTAGGGCTTTTTAACAGCAAGTCTTTCGCTTTAGCGCTTAAAAGGGCGTTAAATCCGGCTAAATGCTCTTTTCTAAAAACGCTTATTTGCTCGCTCAATTTCAAACATTCGGCTTTTAATTGTTCTATTTCTTTGTGGTGGGTTTCGCAATGATTGTCAATTTCTTCTAAATTATGAAGCTCGTTTTTAATGTGATTCAAACGCTCTTTAGCATGCGTAATGCTCCCATAATCCTTAATAATTCCGCTAATGATGCCAAGTTTTTCTAACACTTTTTCAATATCCAAATGCTCGCACTCTTCTAATTTAGCCTGCTCTTTTTCTAATAAGGCGCTTGTTTCCATTAAAGCGCTTTTTAAAAATTCAGCGCTATGACCCACGCTCTCTAAAGCATGCGTGATTTTATGGGTATTTTCTAGCACATCTAAAGCGAGGGCGATTTTATCGTTCAATTTTTCCTTGCTGGAGAGTAATTTTTTTTGTTCTAAAAGGCGTTCGTATTCGCCTTCTTCTAAATTTAAGCGCTCTAATTTCATTTTTTCAAAATTCAAACGCTCTCCTAAATCCTTTTGAAAACGCTTTTTATCTTCTAGCGATCGCATTTCTTTTTCTAGTTTTTCTAAATGGATAAAATTTTTTTCAAGTGTGTCTAAAAGGGGGCTAAACGCCTTGTTTTTATTTTTAATATAGCCATCTAGTAAGGAGAGCATTAAAATATCATTGAGTTCATTCTGGCTGAATCTATCGTTAGACAGGCGTTTAATAAGCCCCTTTAATAACGCTTTAAGGGTGTTTTTAGACAAGCTTGTTTGGTTTAAAAAATAGCGCGTTTTTTCTTTTTTGATCACGCTAATGGCTAAAGGCTCATTATGATCTTCTCTAAAAATGCCGTATTCTTCAGTGTCTAAAAAAGGGGCGATCAATTCCACTTCAATGTTTAAAGCGTTGCTCTCTTTAAGCCCAAACGCCCCTAAAAGGCTCGCAATAAGAACGCTTTTTCCCACACCACTAGCCCCACTAATCGCGCTCAAGCCGTCTTTAAATTCTAAATCTAGCTTTTCAAAGACAGCGTTTTGAAACACTCTTAAGCGCGTGATTTGAGCGTTATTGAAATCTTGCATGCTTTTTACCCTTTTTAATGTTTTTAGTTTTTTTTGCTAGAGCTTTCCCCCCATAACAGCTTTTCTTTAAGTACTTTAAAATAATCCCTTGAGTTTTTTTGCAAGAGTTTGGTGGTCGTGGGGCTTTTTTGAATGTATAGTTTTTGGTTAGCTTTCAAATCATAAGTGGCTTGCCCATCAATGATGACAAGAGCGTCTTTATTTGCACAAAAACTCAAGCAAAATTCCGCCCCTAGCACTAAGGGGCGTTGTGTTAAAGAAAAATCGCACAAGGGCGTTAAAACATAGCTTTGATTTAAAGCATGCACAATGGGTCCATGAGCGCTCAAATTATAGGCGGTTGAGCCTAGGGGCGTGGCAATGATAAGCCCATCGCCTTTATAGGTGTTAAAAGGCGTATGGCTCACGCAGGCTTCTATGTCTAAAATCCCTAAAGCTTCTTTTCTAGTGATCACAATTTCATTGATCGCATAAAAAGAGATTTCTTCAATACGACCCTCTAAAGCCAAATGCTCTTCTAGTTTGATTTTATTGTGTTTGAGATTTTGTAAAAAATCTTTTAATTCATTAAGCTCAATAGCGGTCAAATACCCTAAATTTCCCATTCTAACCCCAAAACATGGCTTATTGTAAGAATGCATCATTCTTAAAGCCCCTAAAATCGTGCCATCGCCTCCTAAACACAAAAACGCATAAGCTTTTTCTATCAAGCGTTCATCTTTCAACCCATTATCATCAGCCATAAAGCTTTCAAACCCTTCATCTTCTAAAAGCCTTAAAACCCATTCTTTAGCTTGTGTCAGCTCGCTAAAAAGAGGGTTTTGATGGTGGGTAGGCCGCACAAACACGCCGATAGTTTGGTGTGAATCTTTCATGCGTATATTGTAGCTTAAAGCTTGAAACAAAATTTTAAAAGATGGGGTTTTAGCTGCTTTTTTATCATGGTTGTGTAAATTTCATTTCTTTAAGAAAATGAGTTTTAAGGCAAGGCTAAAAATTCCAATTTTTAAAAAATAAAAAGTTTTGGTTATTTGTATTTGATGAGAGCAAAGTTTTATCTTTATTTACCAAAATATTTCATTTTAAACCTTTTTTAATTATTTTTTTGGTATTCTTTTCAAGTAACAAAAAATTATATTTTAGGGAGTCATAAATGAAAAATTTTTTTTCTAAACCTTTGCTAGCTTTGGTTATGTCTGTGAATACGCTATTGGCGATGGATAGTAATGGCGTGTTTATAGGAGCGGGTTATTTGCAAGGGGAGGCACAAATGCATGCGAATATCAATTCTCACAAACAAGTCACTAGTGCCCCCATCAGAGGCTTTGATGTGAATGTGGGGTATCAATTTTTCTTTGGGAAATACTTTGGCTTGCGCGCTTATGGGTTTCTTGATTATGCGCGTGCTAGCTCTCTCAAGCTTAAAAACCCTAACTATAAAAACTCTTTGGGTAAAGTTGAGCAATTGGCTGACCAAATCGGTGAGGATCAAGCCGATAACACCCTTTCTCAAGTCAATCGCTTATCCAATCTCGCTAACCCCAAGATCTTTTCGCCCAACATGCTCACTTATGGAGGGGCTATGGATTTGATGGTCAATTTCATCAACAATGGTATCATGAGTTTAGGGGTTTTTGGTGGGGTGCAATTCGCTGGGAATTCATGGATTATGTCAACGCCGAGCTTTGAAGGGTTTTTGGTGGAGCAAGCGTTGGTGAGTAAAAAACCCACTTCATTCCAGTTTTTATTCAATGTGGGTGCTCGCATTAGGGTCTTAAAACACTCTAGCATTGAAGCAGGCGTGAAATTCCCCATGCTAAAGAAAAACCCCTACATTACCGCAAAAGACTTGGATATGGGGTTTAGGCGTGTGTATTCGTGGTATGTGAATTATGTATTCACTTTCTAGGGTATTCCCCTAGAGTTTTAGCGTGCTTTCAATGATTTGAATCAATTATTCTTTTCTTTTTTCTAAACTTTTGGGCGTCCATTCTGCGTAGTTGAACGCAATATCTTTGGTTATATTATAACAAGTCATTACCTTAGAATTTTTCTTGCCTTGTGTGGTAGCATTCCCCTTATAGATTTCTTTTTTCTCTTTAAAATCCCTATTTGAAGCTTGCTTGTTTTTCGTGCCCCCTAAAGGCGTGAGATTGCCTAAAGAGTGTGTGTAAAGCTCTCTTTATTCTTCGCTAAAAGTCTTTCGCCCACTGGCTTGAAGGATTGGGCTTTTGAGGTAAGATGCGTTCAACATGAAAATCGTCATCCTTTTTAATATAAGTGGGGTTGGCGTTATCGCTCATAAAATAATTGACTAAAATGAGAATGGGATTGAGACATGAATTCTTTTTGTTGTTGAGGTTTTGATACAAGTTTTTATCTTCTAGGTTTTCTTTAAAGTGTTGCGTTACATTGTGATTATCTAAATAATTTTTTCATAATAAAAGTAATATTTTCAATGCTTTTCTTTTCTTTCAGGGCATTAATAATGTTGCAACAAGTTTGGCCGCGTGTGGATTTTGTCTGCCCTGCAATCCAATCTTGGTAGTAAAATTTGACTAACAATTCTTTTAAAGCGTCTATGTCTTTTTGGCTATAGTCGTGCAACAAACTAGTGCACAAAATAACACGCCAATAACCATCATTTCTTTAGCGTGTTTTAACAGCTCCCCCTTGAAAATATCTGTCGCGTTAACAAACCCCTAGCGTTTAAAACGCTAAAAATCCTTAACGCCATGCTGACATTGGGGCAAGTGGTTTTAATAAATATGACCCTAAGATAAAGCCACTTAATAAAAGCGTTAATGTCTCCAATCTCTTTTTTCAAGATAGTTTTTTAAGAAAATTGCATTTTTTAAGTAGTTGTTCTTGTTATTTTTATTCTTAATTTGCATGAGAACTATCAAAATATTTTAATGCATTCTCAAAATCTTTTTTAGCGTTAGACCCTATAGTGTTAAAACTCAGTCGTTTTCTTTTTTCTTCATCAGTATCGCTTAAACTCTTTTCTAAAAAATCTCTGCTAGTTCGGTTTAGATATTCACGATAAAGAACGGCTAAAACTTTTGCAAGTAAGATAAAAGCGCTTAAGCGTTGCTAGCCATCTACAATATCATAGGTGTTGGCATTGGTTTCAGGATCACTGCAAGTTACGATTAAGACTAGTGAGCCGCAAAAATAATCGCTTTCCCTATAATTTTCATAATTGAAAAACAAATCGCCTAAAAGCTTTTCGCAGTTCTCTTCTGTCCATTGATAAGGGCGTTGGTAGATAGGGATTTGGCAATAGAGTTCATTTTTTAAAATACTTCTTAGGTTGAGATCGTTGCTGTCAATTTTTTTGCCATAAAAACCCCTTGTATGATTTGGGATAGATAGATTATAACATTAAAAAATGTTTTTTTGAAATATTTCTAAATACTAAAATGCATGGTTTGATAGCCATGCGGTTTAAAACTTGCTTTCAAAGTTCATTTAAAACGTCTAAGGGCGATTTGAACGCCACATTGAAAGCTTTAGCGATGCCTTCTTGAGTGATATAGCCGTTATAAGCACTCAAACCTCCAAGCGTGTTCGCCACGATTTTAGTGTTAGCTTTTAAAAAGCCCTTTAAACCATGCTCTAAATAATACAACAAATACGGCACACTCGCATGGCTATAAGCCATAGAGCTTGTTTTAGCGACAATCCCTGGTATGTTAGGCACGCCATAATGCAATAAATCTTCTTCTACATATACTGGGTTAGAATGGCTTGTCTGGTGTATGGTCTCTATACAACCCCCTAAATCGCAAGCCACATCAA
The DNA here is from genome assembly GCF_900461455.1 of Helicobacter acinonychis. NCBI lineage: Bacteria > Pseudomonadati > Campylobacterota > Epsilonproteobacteria > Campylobacterales > Helicobacteraceae > Helicobacter > Helicobacter acinonychis. The sequence goes on from NZ_UGIA01000001.1 coordinate 1,366,352, forward strand.
TCACCACCCCTTGTTTTTGCATGCACTTTAAATGCCTTCTTAAAATCACTTTAGGGGTTTGGCTCGCTGTCACTAGCACCGCTCCCACTAACCCCACAGCCCCCTCTAGAGCGTGGATGATATTGGCTTCATTCACGCTCAAAACTTCCAAATCATACAAATGATAATAGGGGTGGTTTTGCAATTTAGCGTAGTCTAATTCTAAAATCGTTACTTTAGCCCCCATTTGGCTTAAAACTTTCGCGCTTTCCATGCCAACCACGCCGCCACCGATTACGACGATTTTAGCCCTTTGTGCTCCAGATAAACCCCCTAGCATGATCCCCTTGCCCATAAACCCCTTGACATGCTCTAAAGCCAATAAATAGTGTTGGACTAAATGCGCCGCTAACCTCCCAGCCACCACGCTCATAGGTGCTAAAATAGGGTAGTCGTTTTTAGGTCCAGCGATAGTCTCCGTGCAAATAGAAGTGATTTTTTTATCAATAAACATTTCGCACAAGCTTTTTTGATACGCTAAATCCAAGTAGCTAAACAGAGTCGCTTTTTCTTTCAATAAAGGGTATTCATGCTCTAAAGGCTCTTTGCATTTGACTACCAAATCCTGCCCCCACGCCACTTTATAATCCACGATTTTGGCTCCTACGCTTTCATACGCAACGTTACTATAACCGCTATTAGCACCGGCATTATTTTCCACTAAAACCCCCACGCCCTTTTGAGTGAGTAACGCCACATCATCAGGCACCAAAGCCACTCGTGATTCTAAATCCATGCTCTCTTTGACTAACCCAATATCCATGTTGCATCCTTTAAAGAATAGTGTTAATTGTGATTATACTCATTCCCTTAAGCGATTGGGTATCTTTCTTTTAAAATCTCAAATAATCTTACTCTTTTACACAATGAAATGCTTTTTGTTTGTTATCCATTTTCTTATTATTTTTTAATTGTTGGTTGGGGTTTAAAATAAAGAACACTTGACTAATAAAGGAGGTGCATAATGAAAGACAACACGACCTTAAGCAGGGACATTGGCTTAAACCAACTGATGATGATCGCTTTAGGTGGGGACGATTGGCATAGGGCTTTTTGTAGGTGCAAGAGGGAATAGCGCTAGCGTAGGTCATTTAGCCATGCTTTTAGCGTATTTAATTGGGGGGTTATCGTTTATTCTATTGTTTTATTTTTGGGGGAATTAGCGAGCGTGTATCCTACCACAGGGAGTTTTGGGGGTTATGCGAGCCGGTTTATCAACCCTAGTGCAGGGTATATGGTCTTTTGGATGTATTGGTTGAGCTGGGTTTTAACCGTGGCAGTGCAATATATCGCTATTGGCTTGCTTATGCAACGATGGTTTCTTGGCATTTCTGTGTATGTGTGGGTCATTGCATGTGTTGTGCTTTTATTTTTATTGAATTTCTTTTCGGTCAAAATTTTTGCGACAAGCGAATTTTTACTCAGCACCATCAAAGTTTTAGCGGTCTTTGTGTTTACCATGCTTGGGAGCGTTGGCATTATTTATTCGTTTTATCTGCATGGCTTTGAAGGGGTGTTTGCTAATTTCTATTTTAGTGGGGAGGTTCAAGGGCTAGAGAAGGGCTTTTCCCTAAAGGCGTGGGGGCGATTTTAACGGTGATTTTTGCTTACATGGGCACAGAGATTATGGGCGTTGCCGCAAGGAGAGACTAAAGACGCTAAAAAGTCATGCCCAAAGCGGTTAAAGCGACTTTATGGCGGATCGTGTTTTTTCTTTTTGGGGGCGGTGTTTGTGGTGTCGGTGTTTTTGCCCATGACGGATGGCGGTTTGACGCAAAGCCCTTTTGTGAGCGTTTTAGAAAAAATCCCTCTGCCTTTTTTGGGCGTGGGTATTCCTTATGCGGCAGATATTATGAATTTTGTTATTGTGACAGCGATTTTATCCACCGCTAATTCTAGACTATACGCTTCAGGGAGGATGATTTATGGCTTGAGTCAAAAAAAGATGTTTTTCCCCATTTTTGCAAAGCTTAATGCTTTGGGCACGCCCACTTATGCTTTGTATTTATCTTTAGGGGTTACACTTGTTGGCATGCTCACTGATGCGTTTGCACCAGAAAAAATCATGGCAAGCTTAATTAATGTGGTGAGCTTTATGGTGATTATTGTATGGATTAGCATCAGCGTGGCACAGTATAGGTTTAGAAAAGCGTATGTGGCTTCAGGCAAGTCTTTAAAAGATTTGCCCTATAAAGCCCCTTTTAACCCCTTAATCCAAATTGTTGGCATCGGCGGGTGCTTGGTGGGGCTTGTGGGTGCGTATATGGATGCGAATGAACGCATTGGAGGGTATCTCACGCTAGTGTTTATGGGGCTTTGCTATGTGGCGTATTACGCGAGCAAAAACCAATGGGGCTATCAGCAAGAAAAAGGACTTTAAAGGAGCGATAAAATGATTTTAGTAGGATTAGAAGCCGAGTTAGGGGCGTCAAAAAAAGGCACAGATGCAGGCGTTAGGCGTTTGAGAGAGGCTTTAAGCCTAAAATATAACGATTTAGTAAAAAACATGCAAATGATTATCCAAGAGCGTTGTGTACTTTATAAAGAGTTTAGATACGCTAAAAATTTTGAAGATTACTATGTGTTTTGCAAAGAAAATTTGATCCCTTGCATGCAAGAAGTGTTTGCAAAAAAAGATTTTCCTTTAATCTTAAGCTCAGAGCATGCGAACATGTTTGGGATTTTCCAAGCGTTTAGGAGCGTTCATAAAGACAAAAAAATAGGGATTTTGTATTTGGATGCGCATGCGGATATTCATACGGCTTATGACAGCGATTCAAAACACATCCATGGCATGCCTTTAGGCATGGTTTTAAATCGTGTCCGTAGCGGGTTTAACCACATGAATGAAAGCGAAGAAAAAGCATGGCAAAAGCTTTGCTCTTTGGGGCTAGAAAAGGGAGGGTTAGAAGTTGATCCTAAATGCTTGGTGTATTTTGGGGTAAGAAGCGTTGAACAAAGTGAAAGAGATGTGATTAAAGAATTGCAAATCCCTTTATTTAGCGTGGATACGATAAGAGAAAACATGCAAGAAGTGGTGAAAAAAACGAAAGAATTATTGCAAGAAGTGGGTATTATTTATCTTAGTTTGGATTTGGATATTATGGATGGCAAGCTTTTCACCTCTACCGGCGTGCGCGAAAATCATGGGCTAAGTTTTAGCGAGTTAAAACAATTGCTAGGCATGCTTTTAGAAAGTTTTAAGGATAGATTGAGAGCCGTTGAGGTCACCGAATACAACCCCACGGTAAGTACCAAGCACACCAATGAAGAAGAGAAACAGGTTTTAGAAATACTAGATCTCATCATCAAGCACGCCAAAAACAACAGCGCCAACCATTAAAAAGCGATTTTAATGCGTCTATCTTCATATTTGATTTCATTCTAATACAAGGATTTTTTCCAAATCTTGTTTGAAAGCTTCTAGCACCTTTCTCCTGGCTCTTTTTTTGGTGCGGTGTTTGTGGGGGTATTCTCCAATGGGTTTTTCATTTAAGGGGATCTCCCAATAAGGTAAATCCTTTTGTTTCTATAAGCTCTGCTTCGCATTGGGTAAAAAAATTATCGTAGTTGAAACAATCTTTCCCCGGCTCTTATTTTCCCATTGATTGAAGAGCCTTCATTTGGGATGCCAAGCACCTTGGAACATCTTAAAAGCTTTCCTAATCCTTTAGCGAGACCGACTAAGAAAAACGAGATTTTTGCTTTGCAATTTAGCCAAAGCGTCAAAATGCATGAGCTCTAAATCTTTTTACTTTGAACGCAAGAGATGAGTAAAGAATGGCCCCATGCGTGATGCAAAAAGTCAATCTATAGATAAACTCGCTTGTGTTGTTTTTAGCCCAACAAAGATTGATCCCTAATGGCCCCTCATGAAAGAATTTTTGATCGCATGTGAGATTGAAGTGGTAACACCCCCCTCTATTTTTGCACGATGGAAAGTAAGGGTTTGCACTTTTAAAAGAGAGGCAGTTTGGGAACTAGATCCTTTGGGTAATAAGCTCTCTATCGTTCTTATTTTCAGGCCCATTAAGCTGGCTTTATCTGTGTATTCTTCTATATACTTGGTTTCAATATTGTTCAACCCTTCAGACGATAGCAGTATCTGTATGATATTGGTCGTAACTGCTAACGCTTCTTCTTTGGAGTGTTTGATTCTGCCACACGCTAAAAATCGTGTGCTTTTTGAAACGATACGCGTTGAATGAAGCCTTTAAAAATAAAATGACAGATTTTTATTGTTCTAGCAAAAATAAGATTAAACCCTCACAACCTCTTGTTGAGTTTTTTAAAATACCAAAGACTAATAATTAAGAATAAGAAAAAGGGCAAAAGCACGCCAAGTTCAGGGATAAGTATCCCTGAAATGCTAAACTTCCCTAATGCAAAGAATAGCCCCCAAACAACGAGCGTGATAATGATGAATTTTAGCCCCAAAAGAGCTAGGTTTTCATAGCGTGCAAGGCTTGGCGAAAAATAGGCGATAAACACGCTTAAAAACGGCACAAAAAAGGGCAAGATCGCAAACACATACAAAAACGAGCGCACTTTTTTGGTGTCTGCCTTTTGACGCACTAGAGCATGCAAGGAAAAAAGAGCGTCCATGATAGAAACCGCGGGCTTGTTTTGGTAAATGGTGTCTAAAACTTTAGGGCGGAAATTTTTGAGCGTTTTAAAGGTTTCTAAATGCATAGCGCTTAAAGCGTTATTGCCTAAATCAAAATTTAAAGGCAGGCTATAGATGGTGGCGTCATGCAAAGTCCAGTGTTTGCCTTCAAAAAAGGCCTCATTGGCTTCAGCATAAGATTCTAAAGTCTTGTCTTTCAGGCGAAAAACCTTGATATTTTGAGCTTTTTGCAATAAGGGATCGATCTTGCCAAAATACACATAGTCATCGTCATATTTCACTAGCAAATGCTCTGAAACGCTCAAAGAATTGTCTTTATAGATCAAATTTTGCGTTTTTTCCTCCATATACACAAAAGGAGTTGCATTCAACCCCACATAAATCGCCGTGAAAAACAAGCTAATGAAAAAAATGGGTTTTAAAACCTGGCATTTGGAAAAGCCAATGGAGAGCAAAGCGGTGTATTGGTTGGATTTAATGAAAGTGATATAAAATAAAACCATCGCTAAAAGCAAAGAAATGGGCAAGGTGTAATTGAGGGCAAATAAGATGTCATAGGTGAAAAATAAGATAATCATGTTCGCAGAATCGGGCATTTTGTCGGCGTATTTCAAGCTATCAATACCTACAAAAAACAATTCTAAAGCTAAAAGCACGATTAAAAAATATTTGAAATAATACCACCCTACAAATCTAAACAAACGCACTTTAAACCCTTAAGTCTCTATCGCTAAAGGTTTTTTAAGCGTGAAATGATTGCACATGGCGTTAAAATCATTGCATTCTATAAAAAATTTTAGGGCGTTTTTAGCATGTTCAAACACAGCGTTTTTTAAAGGCTCTTCGTTTTCGTTAAATTTAGAAAGCACATGCTCGGTGGCATTAGTCCCCTTAGAAATCCCCACTCTCAAGCGATAATAAGCGTTAGAGCACAGAGCGTCAATGGATTTTAAGCCGTTATGCCCTCCATTCCCTCCGCCATTTTTAAACTTCACAACGCCTAAAGGTAAATCCAAGTCATCATGGACAATTAAAAGCTCTTTAGGTTTGTAAAAATTTTTAGTGCTCAAAACGCTTTCACCACTTAAATTCATGTAAGTTTGGGGTTTGAGCAAGATAAAATCTTTATAGATGCATAAATGAGCGTTGTGTTTGGGAGAAAAAGTGAAAGAAAGATTCAATCCACTAACGAGTGAATCTAGAATATCAAAGCCAACATTATGTCTGGTGTGAGCGTAACGCAAAGTAGGGTTACCTAAACCTACTAAAAGCGTCATGATTAAATCACTTCGCTTTAATCACACCGATCACAGCGATAGAATCATGATCTAAGATCTTAACATTCTCATGTTTTTCTAAATCGCGCACCAAAATAGACTCATTCACATCTAAAGGGGCTACATCCACTAAATAGTGATTGGGCAAATGCTCTGGAGCGCATTCTACGCTAATACGCTTTTTAGAGAGCATTAAAATCCCTTTATTTTTCAAGCCCACTGGAGTGCCTTGGTATTTAACAGGGACTTTAAATTTAGACTTTACGCCTTTAGTGACAGCGAGTAAATCCACATGGATAAGCTCGTTAGTGACAGGGTTTTTTTGGTATTCTTGAACTACAACTTCAAAAGTCTTATCCCCTAATTTCACCGGAAAAATCAAATGCTTTTTTTCCTTAAGGTATTTAATGAAAGGGTTTAATTTGAACGCACAACTCACATTTTCAACGCCCTTACCATAAACATTTGCGATTAGATAGCCATCTTTTTTTAAAGCTTTAGCGTTAGCTTTAGTAATACTCTCTCTAATAACGCCTTCTAACATGTCAATCCTTTAAAATAAAATAAGGGTCTATTCTATCCAAAAAACCCTTAAAAATCAAAAACTCTTTAGAAGCTTTTCAAAGGATTGTTTGAATGCAATCAAGCCTTCTTTAAGGAGTTTTTGAGCAGTGTTTTCTAAATCAATGTTTTGCGTTTGTAATTCTTTTTTAAACGCTTCAATTTCTGCACTTTTTAAAGGGGTTTGGTATTCTGTATTGAGATTAAGTAAATAAGCGTTTAAAGCGTCTAGGGGGGCTGTGTTGATAGAGTTTTTAAAGCATAGCGCTTTAATGTAGTAATCTTTAGCTAAAGCATTGGATTTAACGCCTGTGGATGCAAAAAGGGTGCTTGTGAATTTGCTAGCATGCTCATTGATTGTATGATAGCACTCTATGGCGTTGATAATCCCACTTTTAGCTTGTAAGTTTTGAACCACTAGGGGGTCTATTTCCTTATCAAATCGTGAGACAAACACGCTAATGACCGCTCTTTTTTGTGCATCTTTAGCCAATATTTGAGCGATCTCGCCCGCAATTTTGGGCGAAAAGACTAAAGTTGCATTAATGGGAATAGAGGCTTTAGCTAAAGCACTGACGGCTTCAAGTCCGCTCTCACTCGCTGGGACTTTGATCATCACATTAGGGCGATTTAATATTTTAAATAACCGCTTGGCTTCATCAATGCTTTTAGCCGCATCGTCTTCTAAAAAAGGGTCAATTTCTAGGCTAATGTAACCATTTTTAGGGTCTTTTTCATGTAAAGGCATTAACGCATTAGAAGCTTGTAAAATATCCTTTAACGCCAAAGTTTCATAAATTTCTTTGGCTTTTTTGCCTTTGAGTTTAGCGATTTCATCTTTATAAAATGCGCTTTTTGTAATCGCCTCACAAAACAAGCTAGGGTTACTGGTCGCCCCACAAATAGCCCCCTTATTAATGAGCTTTAAAAAGTCGTTTTCTAAAAAATCCTTTTCTATAAAATCGCACCACAAACTAAATTCTTGCATGTTCTATCCTTGTTTTAAATTGAGATAATAATTTTTAACGATCTCTTGGTCGCTAAAAAAAATCGTTTTGTCTTTAAAGATTTGAGTGTTTTCATCGCCCTTGCCTAAAATCAATAACACTTCATCGTCTTTTAAATTTTCTAAAGCGTTCAAAATGGCTTTTTTTCGGTCTTTTTCTACAATCACTTTAGAAGGATCATTGATTCCTTTTAAAATATCCTTAATAATGTCTTCTTCGTTCTCGCTTCTAGGGTTGTCTGAAGTTAAGATGATTTTATGAGCGTAACAACTCGCTATTGCCCCCATTTTAGGGCGCTTGGTTTTATCCCTATCGCCCCCTGCTCCAAAAAGAGCGGTGATTTTTTGGGCTTTAAAGCTTTCAAAGACTTGTTGCATGCCGTCTGTTGTGTGTGCAAAATCCACAACCACTAAAGGTTTAGAATGTGCAATCTCCAAACGCCCTTTCACCCCATAAAAGTTTTCTAATAACGGCGTGATTGTTTCTAGAGGTAATTGAGTGAGTAATTTGACCCCCAAAACGCCCGCTAAAATATTATAAAGATTGTAACGCCCTAAAAGGGGGGAATGCATGAGCGCCATTTCTTTGACATTAGGATTTCTTAAATCTTGTTGGTAGCATAAAGATGCACTAATTGAAGGGTTGAGCGAAAAGGCTTGAATGTTTAAATGCGCTTTTTTATCCAATGCGTAAGTGTGTGCATTAATGGGGTTAAAAAGGGCGTTTGTTTCATCTCTGTTAATGACTTTTAAGCTTTCATCTTTAAAAAAGCTGTTTTTAGCGTCCCTATAATTTTCTATGCTTTTATGGAAATCCAAATGATCGCTTGTGATGTTAGTGAGAATTTTAAGGGCGAAATTAAGCCCAGCGATACGCTCTTGGACAATTGCATGGGAGCTCACTTCCATGATAAAGTATTCGCATTCTAAACGCATCGCTTCTTCTAAATCGCCATAAAGCTCTAAAAGGGTGGGCGTGGTTAAACCCTTTTCTTTAATGCGTTTGTCGTTAATAAAAAAGCCTCTTGTACCTAGGAGAGCGGCCTTTTTATTCAAATCCAAAAGTAAGGAGTACATCAAGCTCGCCGTGGTCGTTTTACCATTAGTGCCAGTAACACCTATGATTTTAATCTTAAAATCAAAATAGTTTTTAAGCTCGTTAAAATCCAAAATAGCTAGGTTTTTTGCTTCAATTAAGGAGGAGTATTTTTCATTTAAAGGCGTTTTGATAAAAAGGAACTCTTTAGGGTTTTCTAAAATCTCGTTAGTGTTATCGCTTAAAAAAGAATAATTATGGTTGCGATAAGTCAGGGATTTTTTAAGTTTCATTTTTTAAGCCTTATGGGATTTGAGGGCGTCTTCTAAAAGAGAGCGCAAAAATTCATCATAAATGAAAGAGTCTTGATGCATGTTTTCAATGTAATTGATCGCTAATTCATAATAGCCATAGCGGTTCAATTCTTTTAAAAATTCATAAAAATCCTCTTTATTGTCAAAAACCAACCTAGAACTAAACATCAAATCTTCAAACGCTTCCTTAAAGCCACGCTCCAAGCTCAAGCGTTTGAAATCCGCATACAAAATGCCATTCAATTCCTCGCCTTTTTGAGAAATTTGTGCATCAATCTTTTCAGCCATTTGGCTTAACCCCTCATCAAAAGAAGCGATTAAGGCCATGATTTGCTCTTCAGCTTGGTGTTTTTGGCTTCGTTTTTGCATAGCGATCAAGCTTTGATACAATTCATAAAAGCTGTGTGCCTCTTTAGGGAAATCTTTAGCTATATCGCTTAATAACGCCCCCACTTTAGCTTTTTGATTGTCTTTATCCAAAAATAAAACTTCAGAAAAAAGGCGCAACGCTTTAGCATAATACGATCGTTTGAACGCTAAAAACCCCTCTTTAATCAACGCACGCTTTTTATACTCATAATCAAACTTTTGCATGCCCATACCCTTAAAGTTTGTGAAACTCCTTTGCATTTTCTAAACACACCACTTCTAAATTAGGGTGAATATCCATTTTAAGCTGCCTTTCAATGACATTTTTTAGAGTGATTTTACTGCTAGAACAAGTTTTACACGCCCCTTCTAAAGTCACATAAATTTTCATGCTTTTAATCCCTAACACTTCAATATTACCGCCATCTTTGAGCAAGTAAGGGCGGATTTTTTCTATCGCTATATGCACTGGTTTTTGCAAATCTTCATCGCTAAATTCTATCATTTTTAAAACTCTCTTTGAAATTTTACTTTAAGATACCACATAATGAGCCATTTTGATCAAACAACTCTTTTTAAGAGTGGCTCAAGGGCTAATTGGTTAGAATACGCCCATTGTTATAACAAGGTTTTGATGACGATATGGAAATTAAAAATATCAAAGAGTTTGAAAAAGCTTCTAAAAAACTCCAAAAAGACACTTTAAAAATCGCTTTTGCACTTTTGTTTCTCATTGTTGCCGCTTTGCTCGCTCTTATTTTTGGGCAGACTAACTCCAGGAGCTTGTTGCTCATGTTTGCGGCTGTGATTGGGGGGTATATGGCGATGAATATTGGCGCTAATGATGTGTGCAATAATGTCGGTCCTGCCGTAGGATCTAAAGCCATTAGCATGGGAGGAGCGATTTTGATCGCTGGGGTTTGTGAAATGCTTGGGGCGGTTATCGCTGGGGGGGAAGTGGTTTCTACCATTAAAGGCCGTATCGTTTTGCCTGAATTGATTGCAGATGCACATATTTTCATTAAAGTGATGTTGGCAAGCTTACTCAGTGGGGCGTTGTGGTTGCATGTAGCCACTTTAATTGGTGCACCAGTTTCTACTTCGCATTCTGTGGTAGGGGGGGTGATTGGTGCTGGAATAGCGGCCGCTGGTGCGTCTGTGGTCAATTGGAGTTTTTTACTAGGCATTGTGGCTAGCTGGGTGGTTTCGCCTTTAATGGGGGCTTTGATAGCCATGTTTTTTTTAATGTTTATCAAAAAGACCATCGCCTATAAAGAAGATAAAAAGAGTGCGGCTTTAAAAGTCGTGCCTTACTTGGTGGCGTTGATGATCTTATCGTTTAGTTGGTATTTAGTGTTAAAAGTCTTCAAACGCCTCTACGCGGTGGGTTTTGAAATCCAGCTTGTTTGTGGCTGTATCCTTGCACTTTTAATCTTTATTCTTTTTAAAAGATTTGCACTAAAAAAAGCCCTAAAGTTAGAAAATAGCCATGAGAGCATCAATGAGCTTTTTAATATCCCTTTGATTTTTGCTGCTGCACTTTTGAGCTTTGCGCATGGGGCTAATGATGTGGCTAATGCGATTGGCCCGCTAGCAGCGATCAGTCAGACTTTAGGGGAGGCGAGCGGTTCTGTAAAGAATGCTTTAAGTTCTGTGCCGTTGTGGATTATGATCATAGGGGGGGCTGGGATTGCTTTAGGCTTGAGCTTGTATGGGCCAAAACTCATCAAAACGGTGGGCTCTGAAATCACAGAGTTGGATAAAATGCAAGCTTTTTGCATTGCGCTTTCTGCGGTTATCACCGTGCTTTTAGCCTCTCAATTGGGCTTACCGGTAAGCTCTACGCACATTGTGGTAGGGGCGGTGTTTGGAGTGGGCTTTTTAAGAGAGCGCTTAAGAGAGCAATCAAGAAGGCGTTTTGCCAAGATTAGAGACGACATCGTAGCGGCACACTTTGGGGGGGATTTAGAAGAAATTGAAGGCTTTTTGGAGCGCTTTGATAAAGCCAGTTTGAAAGAAAAATCGCTCATGTTAGAGAGCTTGAAAAAAAGCAAGAATACCGCCATTGCTTTGGAATTGAAAAAGAAAGAGAAAAAGTCGCTCAAAAAAGTGTATAAAGAAGAAGTGATCAAACGCTCCATTTTAAAAAAGATTGTCACCGCTTGGCTTGTCACGGTGCCCATTTCTGCGTTATTAGGAGTGCTTCTTTTTATCGTCCTTAATTTTGCGGAAAAATTTTTCTAGGGTTTTAAAGGCCTGATTTTAAAGTTAGGCTTAATCTTTTATGTTAAAATTGTAAGATTTTAGTTATCGTTAGGTTTTTTAAAATCATGGGGAGGATCAAGGAGCTTATTTGGATCCGTCTGAGTCGATTTTGATGTTGATGGTTGCTTTTTTGTTAGTGTTGTTGAATGCTTTTTTTGTGCTTTCAGAGTTTGCTCTTGTGAAAGTGCGTAAAACCCGTTTAGAAGAGCTGGTTAAAATCGGTAATTCCAACGCTAAACTCGCTTTAGAAATGAGTCAGAGACTAGACACTTATTTGAGCGCGACGCAATTGGGCATAACGCTTTCTTCATTGGCTTTGGGTTGGGTGGGTGAGCCCACTATCGCGAGGTTATTAGCCACGCTGTTTCAATCTATAAATTTGGAAGACAACTCCCTTTTTATCCATTCAATGAGCGTGGTGGTGGCGTTTTTAAGCATCACTTTTTTGCATGTCGTGTTGGGCGAAATTGTGCCCAAATCTTTAGCGATCGCCAAATCTGAAAAAGCCACTCTTTTTATTGCGCGCCCTTTGCATGTGTTTTGGGTGGCGTTTTACCCGGTGGTGCGCCTGTTTGATGTGATCGCTTATTTCTTTTTAAGAAAGATGGGCGTTAATCCCAAAGAGCATGAGGGCACGCATTCTGAAGAAGAGTTAAAAATCATTGTGGGCGAGAGCTTGAGGGAGGGCATTATTGATTCAGTGGAGGGCGAGATCATTAAAAATGCAGTGGATTTTTCTGACACAAGCGCTAAAGAGATTATGACCCCACGAAAAGACATGGTGTGCTTAGATGAAGAAAACAGCTATGAAGAAAATATAGACATTGTTTTAAAAAGCCGTTTCACGCGCTACCCTTATTGTAAGGGATCTAAAGACAATATTATCGGCATGGTGCATATCAGAGATTTGCTTTCTCGCTCCCTTTTTACCCCCAAAATGCATGATTTCAAGCAAATCGTCAGAAAAATGATCATTGTCCCAGAGAGTGCATCTATTTCTCAAATCCTTATTAAAATGAAAAAAGAACAAATCCATACTGCTTTAGTGATTGATGAATACGGCGGCACAGCTGGGTTGCTCACTATGGAAGATATTATTGAAGAGATTATGGGGGAGATTAGCGATGAATACGATTTAAAGCAAGAGGGCGTGAATAAACTTGAAGAAGGCGTGTTTGAATTAGAGGGCATGTTGGATTTAGAGAGTGTAGAAGAAGTGCTTCATATCCAATTTGACAAAGAATGCGAGCAGGTAACGCTTGGGGGTTATGTTTTTAGCTTGTTAGAGCGCATGCCTATGGAAGGGGATACCATCATTTCGCATGGGTATGCCTTTGAAGTTTTAAGCGTGGATGGAGCGAGGATAAAACGCTTGAAAGCGATTAAAGAAAATAAGGAAGAAGATTAAAATGAAAAAAACCATTCTCTTTGCATTGAGCTTGTTGTGCGGTAGTTTTTTAAACGCTGTGGATGAAAACCCTAAAAATATCCAAGAAAAAACCAAGCCTTCTTCTTTGAGCTTGGCTGAAAATAATGCACCTTTTAACAACCATAACGCTCAAAAACTCTCTTTGAAAAACGCATGGGGTAGGGTGTTGTCTAGCCATGAGGGCTTGCATGCACAAGAATACGCGATTAAGCGTGCAGGCAAAATGAAATCAGCGGCCAAGCTTTCTTTTTTGCCTCAAATTGATTTGAGCGCTTTTTATGTGTATCTTTCTAACCCCATTAAAGTGGATTTTGCTAGTCAAAAACAAGCCGGCGTTCAAAAAGCCACCAACCAGATCCATCAAGGCTTGCAAAATATCCAAAATGGTGTCCCTCCCCAACTCATCACGCCTCAAATCCAAGCGGGCATACAAGGGGTGATGCAAGGCTTTGGGGCGTTGGGTAGCGCTTTAGGCACTCCTTTTTTATTTTCCAAGCAAAATGTTGTGCTTGGGGCTTTGAGCATTATTTACCCTATTTATATGGGTGGGACACGATTCACGATGGTGCGCATTGCGGATTTGATGCAAAAGGACGCCAATGAAGTGTATCGCTTGAAAAAGCTTTCCACTTTTCAAGAGCTCGTGGGCGTGTATTATGGCATGGTGCTAAACACTGAAGTGGCTGAAACTTTAGAAGAGGTAGAAAAAGGCCATTACAAGCATTTCCAAAACGCTTTAAAAATGCAACAAGCAGGGCAAATCGCTAGGGTAGAAACCTTGAGCGCTCAAGTGGCTTACGATAAGGCTCATATCGCTAGCGTTAAGGCTAAAGATGTGTTAGAGGTTTCACAGCTCTCGTTTAATTTTATTTTATCCAGCAAAGACGATTTATCGCCCTCTAGTAAATTAGAGATCCACACGGAAAAAAAATTACCCGATTTGAGCTTTTTTGTTTCTTCTACGCTCAATTCTTACCCAGCTTTAAAAACTTTAGAAAATCAGGTTCAAATCTCTAAAGAAAACACGAAATTACAGATCGCTAAATTCTTACCTCAAGTGCATTTTTTTGGCTCTTATATCATGAAGCAAAACAATTCGGTGTTTGAAGACATGATCCCTAACTGGTTTGTGGGTGTGGCAGGGCGCATGCCTATCCTCTCCCCTACAGGGCGCATCCAAAAATACCAAGCGAGCAAATTAGCTGAGTTGCAAGCCAGTAGCGAGAAAATCCAAGCCAGAAAAAACATGGAATTGTTAGTGAATAAGACTTATAAAGAGACGCTCTCTTATTTGAAAGAATACGAGAGCTTGCTTTCTAGCGTGGAATTGGCTAAGGAAAACCTCAAACTCCAAGAGCAGGCTTTTTTGCAAGGCTTAAGCACGAACGCGCAAGTCATTGACGCAAGGAATACGCTTTCTTCTATTAGCGTGGAGCAAAAGAGCGTGGCTTATAAATACATCGTTTCATTAGCGAATTTAATGGCATTAAGCGATCACATTGATTTATTTTATGAATTTGTTTATTAAAAGGAAAAACCATGTTAAGAAAAATCATGTTAAACAGCAAGTTGGATCAAAAGAAAGCCGCTTTTATAGGGGGTGGGGTTTTATTGTTGGGGCTTATCGTTTTATTTTATTTGGCTTATCGCCCTAGGGCTGAAGTGTTGCAAGGGTTTTTGGAAGCCAGAGAATACAGCGTGAGCTCCAAAGTCTCTGGACGCATTGAAAAGGTGTTTGTTAAAAAAGGCGATCAAATCAAAAAAGGCGATCTAGCCTTTAGCATTTCTAGCCCTGAATTAGAAGCCAAGCTCGCTCAAGCCGAAGCTGGGCACAAAGCCGCTAAAGCGCTTAGCGATGAAGTCAAAAGAGGCTCTAGAGATGAAATGATTAATTCCGCAAGAGATATTTGGCAAGCGGCTAAATCTCAAGCGACTCTAGCCAAAGAGACTTATAAGCGTGTTCAAGATTTGTATGATAATGGCGTGGCGAGTTTGCAAAAGCGCGATGAAGCCTATGCGGCTTATGAAAGCACCAAATACAACGAGAGCGCAGCTTATCAAAAGTATAAAATGGCTTTAGGGGGTGCGAGCTCTGAAAGTAAGATTGCTGCTAAAGCTAAAGAGAGCGCGGCGTTAGGGCAGGTGAATGAAGTGGAATCCTATTTAAAAGATGTTAAAGCGACTGCCCCTATTGATGGGGAGGTGAGCAATGTGCTTTTAAGTAGCGGTGAGCTTAGTCCTAAAGGTTTTCCTGTGGTGCTCATGATAGATTTAAAGGATAGTTGGTTAAAAATCAGCGTGCCTGAAAAGTATTTGAGCGATTTTGAAGTGGGTAAGGAATTTGAAGGCTATATCCCGGCGTTGAAAAAGAACGCGAAATTCAAAGTCAAATATTTGAGCGTGATGGGGGATTTTGCGACTTGGAAAGCGACGAATAATTCTAACACTTACGACATGAAAAGCTATGAAGTGGAGGCCATACCCTTAGAAAAGTTGGAAAATTTTAGGGTAGGGATGAGCGTGTTAGTCACCATTAAACCTTAAAAGGATTGTCTTGTTTAGATTGATAAGCGCATGGGTTTTGCAAGATAAATTCTTGTTTATCGTGTGTTTTATATTACCTTTTTGTTTGGGGATTTTAGGCAAGCAAATCT
Organism: Helicobacter acinonychis; assembly: GCF_900461455.1. Classification (NCBI taxonomy): domain Bacteria; kingdom Pseudomonadati; phylum Campylobacterota; class Epsilonproteobacteria; order Campylobacterales; family Helicobacteraceae; genus Helicobacter; species Helicobacter acinonychis. The sequence continues at coordinate 1,381,929 of NZ_UGIA01000001.1, forward strand.
TTGAGCAAGAAATCCCAAGACAGCTTCCTATCGTGGTGGTGGATTTGGATAAGACCACTACAAGCGTTCAAGTGGCGTTTGAATTAGGCGCTACGAGCGCCCTTAAAATCAAATACCAAGTCACTAGCCTTTTAGAAGCCAAACGCCTTTTAAACTCCGCCGAAGTGTATGGGGCGTTAGTCTTGCCTAAAGATTTAGAGAAAAAAATCAAAATGGGGCGAAAGGTTGATTTGCCGTTTTATTATAATGCGGAATATGTTTTAGTGGGGAAAACGCTCAAAAACGCCTTTTTGCAAACCGCTTTGACTTTAGACGCTAAAACTTTAGCCACCAAAGCGTTGGTGCGAGATTCTAATTTGATTTCTGCTAAAGCCCAAGCGGTGCCTATTCGGCTTGAATTGCATGCCCTATACAATGAAGAAAACAATTACACGCAATACCTTTTAAGCGTGATGCTGCCTTGCATGTGGCTTATTCTTATTTCTATTGGCATGCTCAATTTCATTCAAAAAATTTCTAACATGCGCGAGCTTTTCATAAGCATTGCAGCGAATGTGTTTGTGTTTAGCTTTTGGGGGATGGGCATGGCGTTTTATTTTAATTTGATTGGCATGGAGGGGAATTATGCGCATTTGTCATTAGTCTTTTTGGCGGTCGTTTTAATGGCACTCATTATGAGTGGGTTTGTGGTGTTAGTTTATGGCATTTCAAAAAGCGTTATTGAAACCGCCGGTGCGATTGGGGTCTATACCGCTCCAAGCTTTGCGTTTGCTGGGGTGACTTACCCACAAAACAACATGGAAACTTTTGGGAGTTTTTGGAGCCATTGCTTGCCCATTAGCCATTTTATGAAGTTCTTTTTGCAAGAGGCTTATTATAAGACGGATTTTGCAGAGTCTTTGCGTTCGTTAATACCGCTTTTTGTTTTTTTAATCTTTTTGGCTTTAGGGCTTTTGGTTTTTTATTTTTCTTTCAAAAAAGACAGGGTTAATGCATGAATTTTTTTAAAATCCTTTTGATGGAGTTAAGGGCTATTGTTTCTCATAAGGGCGTTTTGTTGATCCTTATAGGCGCTCCCTTAATCTATGGCTTATTATACCCCTTGCCTTATTTAAGAGATGTTGTCACGCAGCAAAAAATCGCCCTTGTAGATGAAGACAATTCCTTTCTTTCTAGGCGATTAGCCTTCATGGCGCAAAGTTCCAACGAATTAGAGATCGCTTTTTTTAGCCCCTCTATGTTAGAAGCCAAAAAGCTTTTAAAAGAAGAAAAAATTTATGGGATCTTGCACATCCCTTCGCATTTTGAAGCCAATATCCACAAGCAAGTGCCTGTAACAATCGATCTTTACGCCAATTCCAATTACTTTTTGATTTATGGCGCGTTAGCGAATGCGATTGTGGAGAGCATTAACGCTTTAAATGAGGAAATCAGGTTTAAACGCAACGCCCAAATAGAAGAAGCCGAGTTGGGGACAGATGGGATTAAAATCAGACCCATCGCCTTGTATAACCCTAGTGAAGGCTATTTGAATTATGCGCTCTCTAGCGTGTTTATTTTCATTTTGCACCAGGTGATGCTCATTGCAAGTAGCATGTTTGCTAGCTCTAATCGTTTGGAATTAGCCTTTTTAGATAAGAAACAAATCGCTTTAAGGCTGTGTGCAAGGCTCTTGATTTTTATGGGAGCGTTTAGCGTTTTTATTTTATGGTATTTTGGGGCGCTGTTTTCTGCCTATGGGATCGAACGGCATGCGAGCGCTTTGGCGGTGTTTTTGAATAGCTTGATTTTCATGCTTGCAACCTTGAGTTTGGGGTCGTTTTTAGGTGCATGGATTAAAAATGAAGCCCACACCACTCAAATCATTTTGATTTCTTCTTTGCCCTTGATTTTTATGATGGGTTTTGTATGGCCTTTTGAATCCTTGCCCTCTTATTTGCAAGCTTTTGTTCAAACAGTGCCAGCCTACCATGGGATTAGTTTGTTAGGGCACTTGAATCAAATGCATGCCGAATTTATGGATGTGTCCATCCATTTTTATGCGCTTATTGTGATTTTTATGGTGGGTTTTATAGGGAGTGTGTTCAAACTCAGCTCGTTAAAGAAAGCTTGTGAAAACGCTTAAAACATTAATCGCTTCCAAGCACCAGACTAAAGCGTCTCGTTTTTTAGGGTATCTTGTGCCTTTTAATGATTTTGAAAAAACCCTTTTAACATTGAAAAAAGAGCATTTTAAAGCCGCGCATTTTGTAACGGCGTTCCGCTATTCTTTAGAGGGAAAAATCACGGAGGGTTTTAGCGATGATGGCGAGCCTAAAGGGAGTTCAGGCATGCCTATGCTTAGCGTTTTAAGGCGAGAGGATTTAATCAATATAGGCTTAATCAGCGTGCGTTATTTTGGAGGCACGCTTTTAGGGGTGGGGGGCTTGATGAAAGCTTATGCCACTAGTGCATTATTGTGTATAGAAAACGCCAAAAAAGAGAGTGCTTTTAAGGATTTTGCGGAGTTAGAGAGTTGGAGCACTCATTATTCTTACAGAGAATTGGATCACATTCAGCGTGAAATTAAGAAATTTAGCTTACAATTAAACAAGAAGAATTTTTCAAGCCAAAGCGTGGAAGTGGAAATCACCGGTGCAAGGGAAAATTTGCAAGCGTTTCTAAAACAAAATAACACCAATTAGGGAGAATGCAAGTGGAATTTTTGAACGAATACTTTATGTGGATCAAGGCTTTTCATGTGATAGCGGTTATTTCGTGGATGGCAGCGTTATTTTATTTGCCACGGCTTTTTGTCTATCATGCAGAAAACACCCATAAAAAAGAGTTTGTGGAAGTGGTTAAAATCCAAGAAAAAAAGCTTTATTCCTTTATCGCTTCACCGGCGATGGGTTTCACGCTCATTACAGGGATTTTAATGCTACTAATCGCCCCTGAAATCTTTAAAAGTGGGGGGTGGTTGCATGCGAAATTGTCCTTAGTGGCGTTGCTTTTAATCTATCATTTTTATTGCAAAAAATGCATGCGCGATTTAGAGAAAGACCCCACGCAAAAAAGCGGGAAGTTTTATCGTATGTTTAATGAAATACCCACGATTTTAATGATACTCATTGTGATTTTAGTGGTTGTCAAGCCCTTTTAAAGACTGATCATGAAAAAAGAAAAGCATCTCAAGCAAGAAAAAATCATCAACATGTTTGATGATATAGCTAGCTCTTATGATCAAGCGAATCGCTTGATAAGTTTTGGTTTAGATGTTAAATGGCGTGAAAGGGCTTGCGAGCATGCGTTTTTGTTTTTAGAAAATAAGAAAGCTTTAAAGCTTGTGGATGTGGCATGCGGGACAGGGGATATGCTTTTGGCTTGGCAAAAAAGCGCTCTAAATTGCAATATAGAGTTTAAAGAATGTTTGGGGATTGACCCATCAAACAACATGCTAGAATTGGCCATTAAAAAATGTGAGAAGCTTGGAAACAAAACTTCTTTTATCCAGGCTCAAGCCAAAGATTTAAAAGGCGTTGAAAGTAACAGCGTGGATATTCTCTCCATTGCGTATGGCTTGCGTAATATCGTGGAAAGACAAGAGGCTTTAAAAGAGTTTTTTAGGGTGTTAAAGCCTAGGGGCGTTTTAGTGATTGTAGAATTTTTAAAAAAAGACAACCCCACATGGTTAGATAAAATCTCATGGTTTTACACGAATAAGGTTTTGCCTTTAGTGGGAGGGGCTATCAGTAAAAATTATGGTGCTTATTCTTATTTACCGCAATCCATTGAAGGGTTTTTGAGTTTAGAGAGTTTGAAAAGTGAATTAAAAAACGCAGGGTTTGAGATTTTAAGAACCGAAGATTCTATCGCTCAAATTTCAACGACCATGCTTGTGAAAAAAAGCTAAAGGAATGCCCCATGCAAGATGAATTGTTTGAGGTTGAAAAAGCCCCCAAAAAAAGCGTTAAAAACGCTCCTAAAAAAAGTTTTGAAGAGCATGTTGATTCTTTAGAGCAAGCCATAGAGTGCTTGAATGCCCCTAATTTGTCTTTAAAAGACGGGATGGATTTGTATAAAACGGCTATGCAAGAATTGTTTTTAGCGCAAAAACTTTTAGAAAACGCTTATTTAGAGTATGAAAAACTCCAAACGCCAGATAAAAAGGCTTAAGGCATGCAAGTGTTTGCCTTACAGCTAGAGTCTTTTAAAGAAGCTCTCATGCAATCCTTATTCAACTCCGTGCCAAAGCAAAGCGTAATCGTGTTGCCTGAATATGTGATCAACCCCTTTTTCCACCATAACATGGAGTTGGATTTGAATGAAATCAGCGATCAATCCAAGCGAGCGATTGAATTCCTCTCTCAAAAATGCCAAGAGTTAGACTTAATCATTTCAGCCCCGGTGCTTTTAGAAGAAGAATCTAAAATCTATAAAAAAATCGCCCTCATTTCTAAAGAAAGCGTTCAGTATTACACGCAACAACGCCTCATCCCCTATCCTCACTGGGATGAAGAGAGCTTTTTTGACAATGAAAAGCGCAATTTTAAAGAATTGCTAGTCTTTGAAAGAGGTGGCTTGAAATTCGCCCCTTTGTTTGGCTTTGAAGCGCATTTTGATGAAATATGGGTTCAGGCTAAAAATCAGGGCGTGGATGTGGTGCTTTTAAGCAGCGTGGCATCGTTTGAATCCAATGAAAGGTGGCGTTTTTTATGCCAGATGCGCGCTTTTTGCGCTTCTTGTGTGGTGGTAAGGGCCAATAGGATCGGAGCGTATCGCCAAATCATTGTAAAAGAAGGGCAAAAAAACGAATTTTTGTGGAAATTTTATGGGGATAGTTTTGCGGCTTTACCTAATGGCGTTATTGAAAATTCTTTGGAGGGTAAAATGGGGGCTTTGAGCGTTCAAATTGATAAAAATGATATAGATGAATGGGCTAAATTATGGCATTTTAGAACGAGAGGGTTAAATGATTGATAGAAAACTTTTATTACAAGATTTTGATAAGGTGGCTCATTCTTTAAAAAAGCGTAACAGCGTGATAGATGATGGGTTGGAGCGTTTGCGCGAAATCATCACGCATTATAAAAAACAACTCATTGAGTTAGAAAGCTTGCAAGCCTTTCAAAACAAGGTTTCTAAAGAATTTGGTATCAAAATGACTCAAAAAGTGGATGCAAGCGATCTCAAAAAAGAGCTAGAAAACAATAAAATCAAGTTGAATGAGCTTTCCAAAAGCGTGAGCGAGTTGGAGCAAAAAATTGATTTAAAGCTTTCAATAATCCCTAATCTAGTGGATGAAAAAACCCCTTTAGGCACAAGCGAAGAAGATAATATAGAAATTAAAAAAATCTTAACCCCAAGAGATTTCACTTTCACGCCTAAAGAGCATTTTGAACTCGCTCAAAAAAATGGCTGGATTGATTTTGAAAGCGGCGTGAAACTCGCTAAAAGCCGTTTTTCAGTTATTAGGGGTTTTGGGGCCAAAGTTTATCGCGCGCTCATTCATTTAATGTTAGATTTTAATGAAAAAAATGGCTTTGAAATCATCTACACGCCGGCTTTAGTGAATGAAAAAATGCTTTTTGGGACTGGGCAATTACCCAAATTCAAAGAAGATGTTTTTAAAATAGAAAATGAAAATTTGTATTTGATCCCCACCGCTGAAGTAACGCTCACCAATTTATACAACGACACGATCATCAGCGTTGAAAAACTCCCGATTAAAATGACCGCACACACGCCTTGTTTCAGGAGCGAAGCAGGGAGTGCGGGAAAAGACACAAGGGGGATGATAAGACAACACCAATTTGATAAGGTGGAATTAGTGGCTATCACACACCCTAAAGAAAGCGATGTCATGCAAGAGTATATGCTAGAGAGCGCGAGTGGGATCTTAAAGGCTTTGGAATTACCTCATCGGTTTGTGCAATTATGCAGTGGGGATTTGGGTTTTAGTGCAAGTAATACGATAGATATTGAAGTGTGGTTGCCTGGGCAAAATTGTTATAGAGAAATCAGCTCGGTGTCTAACACGAGAGATTTTCAAGCCAGGCGGGCTAAAATCCGCTTCAAGGAAAATCAAAAAAACCAATTAGTGCACACTCTAAATGGCTCTTCTTTAGCGGTAGGAAGGACGATGGTCGCTTTAATGGAAAACCACCAGCAAGCGGATGGGAGCATCCACATTCCTAAGGCGTTAGAAAAATACCTTTAAGGCTAGTTTGTGCTAAATGAAGAGCAAAATCCTCAAAAATTAGAAGAATTAGAGCAAAAAGGGAGCGAAAACAAGGCTGAAAAAGAAACCCCTTTAAAGGGCATTCACTCTAAAATCCCTTCTTTCAAGCAGGCTTTAGAACAAACCCTTAATAAAATCAAAAACTCTAAAAACTTTTTCAAACAACTTTTACACAATAAAAAAAGGCTTTATATCACGCTTGGAGTGTTAGTTTTACTCATTGCACTCATTGCGGCTTTGAGCTTGTTGATAGGGCATAAAAAAGAAAGCCAACCAACTTCTTTACAAGCTAATACCCCTAACGCTGCTAGCGAAACGCCTAATAAGACCAACACCACCACAGAAGCCGAGGGGCAAATAGAGAATTTGGATTTACCTGATTTAATCGGTAAAGACTCCCTCAAAAGAAGCGATGAAAATCAAGTAGATGCGATGATACAAAAAGCGAGTATTTTGTATGAGCAAGGGCAAAAAGATGAGGCCTTACATTTGTTTGATAAAATCGCTTCTTTTTCGCAAGGGATTGCGAGCCACAATTTAGGGGTGATTAAATTTAAAGAAAAGGATTTTAATGGGGCATTGGATTTGTTTGATTCTAGTATCGCCTCTAAAGAAAATGCGAGCGTGAGCGCAATTGATGCGTTAGTGAGCGCTTACTATTTACAAGATGCGGATTTGTATTATCATTATTTAAAAATTGCGAGAGACACTTTGTATAAAGATTATAAAAAGTCTTTTTATTCCTACGCTTACGCGCTCAAATCCTATTACGCTGAAGAGTATTTTGAAGCGCTATCGCCTTTAATGCACCCTAATTCCAACGCCTTTTTAAAACCTAATGCTCGCTTAGCTTCTAAATTGTTTTTGATGTTTAAAGATGAAGCTAACGCCTATAAACAATTGCAAAAAAGTGCAGATATTCAAGATGAGCTTTCTTTAGGGCTTTTACAAGCTCGTTTGGGCAATTACAAGCAGGCTTTGCAGCATTTGCAACATTATTTGCACAACTACCCTAAAGATTTAAACGCTTTAATGGCTTTGGAGTTAGTGGGCTTGAAAATGGGCGATACCCTTAAAGCGAGCGAAGCCTTAAAACTAGCCAGCCACACAAAAGAAGATAGCGTCTTAGCCAACTCTTTTTACCCTATCAAACCTACCATCAACCCTGTTTTTTTAGACAAAGAAAAAGCTAAAGAGCGTTTTTGGAACACACAATATTTTGAAGGCAAGAGGGATTTTATCTACCGTTTGTTATTTTATTACGCCCCTTTTAAGGTTTTAGACTCTAAAGAAACCTTAGGCGTGATTGAAGAGGGGCTGTTTCTTTTGGATTCTGACACGCAAAAGGATTTAGAGGGGGCAAGCCTTGCTTTTAAAAGGGGGCGTTTGATGGCGATAGCGGATAAAAACGCGCTCAAAGGGTTGAAAGAATTAGAAAAGAAACGCCTGAAAAAAGCCCTTGGTTTTTTCAATTTGTCTTTAAAAAATAGCCCCAATAACGCGCTTCTTCATTATAATGCGGGCTTGATTTATGCACAATTAGAGGATTATTATAAGGCTTATTTCCATTTTTTAAGGGCTTTTCATTTGAATTCTGCGGATTATTTGAGCGCGATTTTTGCCATTTTAGCCTCGCATTTCACCCATGAAGACACCACGGAGTTTTTAAGAGAAATTACTGAGAGTTTTTACAGTCAGGATTTTTCTAGCCCCACGCAAAAAGCTTTATTATCTTCACTCATCGCTTATTTGAATTACCGCACGAATTGGGATATGGACTGGCTTAAAAACGCCCCTAAAAAACTCCCTTTTTATTACGCGCTAGAAGCGGTTTTCGCTAAAGAGAGCAAGGATAAAAAATTGATGGTCCAATCTTTTGGGAATTTAAAAAAAATGCTCCCTAACGATCTCATCTCTAATATCTTTTATGAAATTGTCTCGTATTATGATGCGAGCATTCGGCACACTTTAAGCATTTACACCCTTTTAGATTCGCATAAAATCAGCTGGGATCAAACCATGCTAGGGCCAATTTTAGGGCGTAATTTCTACGCTTACATGGGATTTATGGTCAATGATTTAGACAAACAAGAAAAATTACTAGAGCAAAAAATCGCCAGTTTAGAAGAGAGCGAAGCCCCTAATGATTGGCTAGACAATTTAGCGCTAGTGAGTTTGTTTCAAGGCAAGTATGAAAAAGCGAGCGCGTTGTATCAAAATCTCATTGATGGTCTTAAAGATAATGAAGCGCGTTTAAAAATTTTGGCTAGTTTGGCTTATATCGCGCAAAATAATTACGATAGCGCGGCTTTATGGCTAGAGCTTGGGAAATTAGATGAGCCTAATAATGAGAATATCCGTTACGCTTTAGGGTTGTTGTATCAAAGAAAAGGGGATCTCAAATCAGCGTTAAACCATTTTCTAGCCATTAAAACCTCTGATTTTTTTTCGCCTTATTTTGATTTTGAAATTGATACCAACCTTTTAAAAGAGCGTTTGAACCAAGAAAAAAAAGGCGAGTTTTTAGAATAATGGATTTTGCAAAAAGTATTTTAGACAATTTAAACGAAGTGCAAAAAATCGCCGCATGCCACATTCAAGGGCCTTTGTTGATTTTAGCGGGAGCTGGGAGCGGTAAGACTAAGACTTTAACGAGCCGTTTAGCGTATTTGATTGGGGCTTGTGGCGTGCCTAGCGAGAACACTTTAACGCTCACTTTCACCAATAAAGCGAGTAAAGAAATGCAAGAAAGGGCTTTGAAATTATTGAAAAACCAAGCGTTTATCCCCCCCTTGCTTTGCACTTTCCATCGTTTTGGTTTGTTGTTTTTAAGACAACACATGAGCCTTTTAAAAAGGGCGTGCGATTTTTCGGTGCTAGATAGCGATGAGGTTAAAACGCTTTGCAAACAGCTCAAAATTTCAGGTTTTAGAGCCAATATTTCTCAAATCAAAAACGGCATGATTGATTTAAATACACAAGACACAGAATGCTATAAAGCGTATGATCTTTATCAAAATGCCTTAAAAAAAGACAATTTAGTGGATTTTGACGATTTGCTTTTTTTAAGCCTTAAGATTTTACAAGATAATGAAAAGCTCGCCAAAGAGACTAGTGAGCGCTACCATTATATTATGGTAGATGAGTATCAAGACACAAACGCCTTGCAGCTAGAGTTTTTAAAAATATTGAGTTTTACGCATAATAATTTGTGCGTGGTGGGCGATGATGATCAAAGCATTTATGGTTTTAGGGGGGCGGATATTTCTAATATTTTAAATTTTTCCAAGCATTTTAAGGGGGCTAAAGTGGTGAAATTAGAGACCAACTACCGCTCCAGCGCTGAAATTTTAAAGTGTGCTAACGCGCTCATTAGCCACAACCAAAACCGCCACAAAAAAACGCTCCAGAGTTTTAAAGGCTCGCGTAAAAGCGTCATTTGTAAAGAGTATTTGACGCAAAAAGAAGAGAGCCTGGATGTGGCTTATCAAATCAAAGCCCTTTTAAATAAGGGTGAAAATTTAGAAAATATCGCTATTTTGTATCGCTTAAACGGGCTTAGCCGCAACATTGAAGAGAGCTTGAACGCTTTGAATATCCCTTATAGGCTTATCGGAGCGGTGAGTTTCTATGAAAGAGCGGAGATTAAAGACGCTTTGGCGTTCATGCATGCAGTGGCTCAAAAAGACGATCGTTTTTTTATCAAACGCGTTTTAAACAAGCCCCCAAGAGGCCTTGGCAAGATCACTCAAGAATTGATTTTTTCTCTTTTAGATGAGAGAGACTCAAATTTAGAAGAAGCGCTAAAACTTGGGGCGTTTAAAGACAAATTGAACCCTAAAAACGAATACGCTTTAAAGAAATTCACCGCCATGATAGGGCGATTAAGGGAGGCTTTTGAATTTTCTGTAGAGAAGTTTTGCGAGCGTTTTTTAGAAGAGACTAATCTGTTAAAAAGCTATGAAAAAGAAGACAATTACGAAGAAAGAGAGGGCTTTGTCAAAGAGCTTTTAAGCTTAGTGAAAGAGCATTTTAAAACTAACCCCACGCATTCTTTGTTAGACTTTTTAAATGAAAGCGTGCTGGATGTCCATAACACAGAAAACGCGCATAAAGTGAGTTGCATGAGCGTGCATATGAGTAAGGGCTTGGAATTTAAGCATGTGTTTGTGATTGGGTTAGAAGAAGGGTTTTTCCCGCATAGGGGGTTTAATCAAGAAAGCGATTTGGAAGAAGAAAGGCGCTTGGCTTACGTGGCGATCACTAGGGCTAAAGAAGAATTGCAACTCTCTTATGTCAAAGAGCGTTCGTATTTTGGGAAAAAAATCACCTGTTTACCCTCTTCGTTTTTAGAAGAAGCCCAGTTGCTCCAACAAAATAAACCCCCTAAACAAGATCACAAAAAAAACACGCCCATTAAAGTGGGGGATTTGATCAAGCATAAGATTTTTGGCACCGGAAGGGTTTTGGGCGTAGAAAAAGGCTTGAGCGGTTTGTGTTTTAAAATCAATTGCGGAGGGAATGTCTATGACAAAATTTCAGAAAAATTTGTAGAAAAAGTGGATAGCGGATTTTGAAAATTTTCATTCTTTTTTTCATGGTTTTAAACGCGCTATTGGCTATGGATACTAATACGCTTAAAACAGAGATTAAAGCAATTTATCTTAAAAAATACAAAGACTTAAAACTGGAAATTGAAAATATCCATTTAGAAATCCCAGAGCGTTTTTCTAATTCTTTCATTATAAGCTATGAATTAAACCCCTCCAACAAGCTTAAAAAAGATGGGGTCGTGTTTTTAAGATTGGAAAATGAGCCTAATTTACGCCTACCGGTGCGTTATAGCGTGATAGGGAGCATGCAAGCTTTTAAAAGCACCAACACGATTAAAAAAGATGAAAACATCACCGCTAACAACACTAAAAAAGAGCGCATTGCTTTTGGCACGCTTTCTAACCCTTTATTAGAGAGCGCGATTGATAAAGTGAGCGCGAAAGTCTTCATCGCTGCTGATACGCTTTTAAACACGGACAAAACCCAAGATTTAATCATTGTGCGTAAAAATGACATCATCACCGGAGTGTATGAAGAAGGGCGTATCAGCATAGAAATAAGCCTAAAAGCCCTAGAAAATGGCTCGCTCAATCAAATCATTCAAGCGAAAAATTTAGAAAGCAATAAAATCTTAAAAGCAAAAGTGTTAAGCAGCTCTAAAGTTCAAATCTTATAAAGGATCATCATGAAATTAGTTTTAGGCATCAGCGGGGCGAGTGGAATCCCCCTAGCCTTGCGGTTTTTGGAAAAATTACCCCAAGAAATTGAAGCGTTTGTCGTGGCGTCTAAAAACGCGCACATCGTGGCTTTAGAAGAAACCAACATCAACCTTAAAAACGCCATGAAAGACTTGCGGCCTAGCGCTATTTTTTTTAACGAGCAAGATATCCATGCCAGCATTGCATCAGGGAGCTATGGTATCCATAAAATGGCGATCATTCCAACGAGCATGGACATGGTCGCTAAAATCGCGCATGGCTTTGGGGGGGATTTGATCTCCAGGTGTGCCTCTGTCATGCTTAAAGAAAAGCGCCCCTTGCTCATTGCCCCTAGAGAAATGCCTTTAAGCGATATTATGTTAGAAAATTTGCTCAAACTCGCGCGCTCTAATGCGATCATTTCACCGCCCATGATGGCTTATTACACCCAAAGCAAGACTTTAGAAGCGATGCAAGATTTTTTAGTGGGGAAGTGGTTTGATAGCTTAGGGATAGACAATGACTTATACCCGCGATGGGGGGTTGGCTGATGCAAAAAATAGGCATTTACCCCGGCACTTTTGATCCTGTTACTAATGGGCATATAGACATCATCCATCGCTCTAGCGAATTGTTTGAAAAACTCATTGTCGCTGTGGCGCACTCAAGCGCTAAAAACCCTATGTTTAGTTTAAAAGAGCGCTTAGAAATGATACAGCTTGCCACTAAAAGTTTTAAAAATGTAGAATGCATCGCATTTGAAGGGCTATTAGCCAACTTGGCTAAAGAGTATCATTGTAGGGTGTTAGTCAGGGGTTTAAGGGTGGTGAGCGATTTTGAATACGAATTGCAAATGGGCTATGCGAACAAATCCTTAAACCACGAATTAGAAACCTTGTATTTCATGCCCACTTTACAAAATGCGTTTATTAGCTCTTCTATTGTGCGATCCATTATCGCTCATAAGGGCGATGCGAGCCATTTAGTGCCTAAAGAAATTTACCCTTTTATTTCAAAGGTTTAAAATGTATGTGGTGTTAGAAGGCATTGATGGCGTGGGCAAAAGCACTCAAATAGAATTGTTAAAAAGCGCGTTTCAAAACGCCCTTTTTACCAAAGAGCCAGGGGGGACAAAAATAGGCGAAACTTTAAGGCATATAGCTTTACATGAAAACCTCAGCGAGTTAGCCAGAGCGTTTTTATTCTTAAGCGATAGGGCTGAGCATATAGAAAGCGTTATCAAACCGGCTTTAAAAGAAAAAAAACTCATCATTAGCGATAGGAGTTTGATCTCTGGCATGGCTTATAGCGCATTTTCAAGCTTGGAATTAAACCTGCTTGCCACTCAAAGCATCTTACCCGCAAAAATCATTCTTTTATGGATAGACAAAGAGGGCTTAAAAGAGCGCTTAAGCCTTAAAAGCTTGGACAAAATAGAAAACCAAGGCGTAGAAAAATTACTCCATATCCAGCAAAAGTTCAAAACGCATGCTTATGCTTTAAAAGAACAATTTGGGTGCGAGGTTTTGGAATTAAACGCTAAAGAAAACGCCAAAAATTTGCATGAGCGAATCAGCGCCTTTATCCAATGCGTTGTTTAACTTGTTTAAGGCTCTCTTTCAAGCCCCTTTGCCAGAATTGCTTGAACGATTTGCCCTTAAGCTTAAAAGTAAGGGTTTTAGAGGGCGTGAGCGTGTATAGTTTTTACGCTTATAGCGAAATAGAAGAATTGATTAAAAGCAAATACGCGCTGATTGGCTCTCGCGTTTTGCCCTTGCTTTCTCAAAAAGTGGGCGCAAAGTTTGTGAAAATCTTACAAGAAAAAGGCTTGAACGCCCCCCTTTATGGCATCGCTATTGATGATAAGATCAAATCCTTTTACTCGCATTCCGCCGCGCTTTTAAAAGGCTTTTGTCAAGGCAATTTAAAGCCCGCTTACGGGAATTTAAGGGCGACTAATTCTGTTTCGTATGCCGGGAAAAGCCTAGAATTTCGCGCCAATAACCCTAGGAATTTCACTTTCAAAGGCGATGGATTTTTAGATTATTTCTTGTTGGATGATATTATCACCACCGGCACCACCCTAAAAGAAGCCTTAAAATATCTTAAAACTCTCAATATTAAAGCGCATTTTGCGATCGCGCTTTGCAGCGCGGATGAATGAGTTATAATTCTATTTTCTAAAAGGATGAAAACATGCCAGCTTTTAAGCTAGAAGATGATGTTAATGACTATGTTAAAAAAGAATTGACAAATTTAGGGTTGATAAAAAATAAGGATTTTAACGTTGAAGGGAAAATGAGCGATAGCCTTAAAAACGCCCTTTTGAATGCGAGTAAAACCAAAAACAAAGATTCTTTTGGAAGACCGGATTTTAGCTTAGAAAAATACACGCACCCTAAAAATAAAGGGAGTGTTATCCCTATAATCATAGAAAACAAGCTCTACGCTAAACATTTAAAAAAGCTCAAAAACGACACGCTGCAAAACGATGATAATTCCATTTCAAAATTCGCCGTGAATGGGGCTTTGCACTACGCTCAAAACATCTTAAGAGACAAAGAAAAATATAAAGAATGTATCGCTATAGGCATCGCTGGCGATGATGAAGAAAACCTTTTTATAGAAGTGTATTATGTTTTTGCAAGCGGAATTAATTCGCACAAACTCACCCATACTAAAAACTTGCATTTTTTAGAAAATCAAGAATCGTTTAACGCTTTTTATAAAGAATGCACGCTCACTGAATAAGAAAAACATTTAATCTTAATCAAAACTAAAGCCGATCTAAACGAAACCGCTAAAAAACTCAACCGCCTTATGCATAACCACAACATCACCGCGCCTCAGCGCGTGCTATACGTGAGCGGCATGCTTTTATCCATGCAAGAAATTAAGGGCAAAAAAGAGGGCTTAAAACCAAGCGATTTAAAAGGCGAAGTGACCGACACTAGCCGTGATGGCGTTTTAGTGTTTAACCAAATCAGCGAATTCTTGAAAACCAAAAACTTGAACGAAGAAAAACGAGACTTAATGCTTGCCAGTTTTAAAGAAATCAGTAAAGACCCGCAGCGCGATAAAATAGCGAGCCTTGATAAAGCCATCAGCATGCATTTAGAAAAAGATGCAAGCATCACTAAGCAAATTTTTACCTTTCTTTATGAATTTGTCCATAAGCCCATTAATGAAAGCGACAATACCGGCCATTTAGACATCATGGGCGAACTGTATAGCGAATTTTTAAAATACGCTTTAGGGGATGGTAAAGAATTGGGCATTGTGTTAACCCCACCTTATGTCACTAAAATGATGAGCGAACTTCTAGGGGTTAATGCAAAGTCTTTTGTGATGGACTTGGCCGCAGGGAGTGCGGGCTTTTTAATTTCTTCTATGGTGCTAATGATTGAAGACATTGAAAAAACCTATGGCAAAAACACCACTAAAGCGAACGAAAAAATAAAAGCCATGAAAACCACGCAACTTTTAGGCGTAGAGCTTAACGCTGAAATGTTTTCTCTAGCCACCACTAACATGATTTTAAGAGGCGATGGCTCAAGTTTGATCATCAAAGGCAACACTTTTGAAACCAAGAAAAAGATTTATGAGGATTTTAAACCCAATATCCTTTTATTAAACCCTCCTTTCAGCCATGAAGAAAACGGCATGCCCTTTATTAAATTCGGATTAGAGCATATGCAAAAAGGCGGTTTAGGGGCGATTATCATCCAAGATAGTGCAGGGAGTGGGCAAGCGTTAAAATCCAATGTGGAAATTTTAAAAAAACACACGCTTTTAGCGAGCATTAAAATGCCCACCGATTTATTCATGCCGCAAGCTGGGGTGCAAACAAGCGTCTATATTTTTAAAGCCCATGAACCGCATGATTATGAAAAGCCCGTTAAATTCATAGACTTTAGAAACGATGGCTTCAAACGCACCAAAAGAGGCTTGAATGAAATCTCTAACCCCACTAAACGCTACGAAGAAATCATTAAAATTTATAAAGCCGGCTTAAACGCTAAAGTCTCTAAAGAACTATGGGGCGATTTAGAAACGATCTATATTGAAGATTTTATCGCTAAGCCGCACGAAAACAAGCATGCTAAAGACTTTAATTTTGAAGCCCACCAAAAGAATGAGACCAAACCCGCGCTAGAGGATTTTAAAAGAACGATAGCCGATTACCTTTCTTATGAAGTGGGCTTGATTTTAAAAAACCAAACGCCCCCAAAGTGACAGGCCCCTTAGCAGCCAACTCAACGCTGTTAAGTGGGGCGAGTTCAGATTAGGGGATTTGTTTGAAGCGAGTAATGGCGATTTTGACATCCAAAAACGCCACATTAATCATAGGGGCGAATTTGTCATTACCGCAGGGCTTAGCAATAATGGCGTTTTGGGGCAAAGCGATATAAAAGCAAAAGTTTTTGAAAGCCATACCATTACTATAGACATGTTTGGTTGTGCGTTTTATCGCAGTTTTCCTTACAAAATGGTAACACACGCTAGGGTATTTTCTCTCAAACCTAAATTTGAGATTAGCCATAAAATCGGTTTGTTTTTATCCACGCTATTTTTTGGTTACCCTAAAAAATTCGGCTATGAAAACATGTGTTCATGGGCAAAAATTAAAAATGATAAAGTCATTCTACCCCTAAAACCCACCGCTAACACTAAAACCCTCGATAGTATTGATTTCAACTTCATGGAAAATTTTATAGCCGAACTTGAGCAGTGTCGGCTCGCCGAACTTGAGCAGTGTCGGCTCGCCGAACTTGAGGCTTACTTAAAAGCCACAGGGCTAAAAAACACCACCCTTTCTGGCGAATAACAAAACGCCCTTAAAGCCTTTCACGAAAACGCCTTGAAATGGCAAAGCTTCAAACTGGGGGATTTGTTTGAAGTGTTGTCAAGTAAGAAAATTTATCATGCTAACACGATAAAAATTCATGACACGCAAATAGAAAACAGCTATCCTTATGTCGTGCGCGCTGCAACCAACAATGGTATAAAAGGCTTTATTATGGATGACCCTATATTTACCAATGACAAAAATACCCTTTCATTCGCACAAGATACTTTCACGGTGTTTTATCAAAAACAACCTTATTTTACAGGCAATAAGGTTAAAGTTTTAAAACCAAAATTTGCTTTCAAAAGCCCTAAAATTTTACATTTTATAAGCGCGATTTTACAATTTATTTTAAAACCCTTGACTTGGGGGCTAGGCTCTACAACAGAAAGTATTGCAGAGTTTAAATTTTCACTACCCCTAAAACCCACCGCTAACACTAAAACCCTCGATAGTATTGATTTCCATTTCATGCATACCCTCATCAACGCCCTAACGAAACAAACCGTTCAAGGCGTGGTTGCATACAGCGGCGCTCAAAAAGAAGCCGCAAAAGCCATCATCAACCAAGAAACACCCGTTCAAAAAGACTCGTTGTTTTGAAACCAAAACAAAGGGCTTAAAACGCCGCATTTTCTCTTTTAAACGCTTTTAAAATCAAAAGAGCTTCTTTTTCTTTGCTATAATCAGCCTAAAAAACCAACTTTTTTAACACAACAAAGGACTGTTATGCAAGAGATTTTTTTATGCTCCATTTCCAACGTGCGCAGTGGGGATTGCAAAGAAGATTGCGCTTATTGCACGCAAAGCTCGCACCATCAAGGAGCGATCAAGCGCTATAAATTTAAAGATGAAAAAGTGGTTTTGCAAGAGGCTAGGGCGTTAAGGGAGCTAGGGGCTTTAGGGTTTTGCTTGGTTACTTCAGGGCGCGAATTAGACGATGAAAAATGCGAATATATCGCTAAATTAGCCAAAGCCATCAATCAAGAAGAATTGGGCTTGCATTTAATCGCATGCTGTGGGCGCGCGGATTTAGACCAACTAGAGTTTTTAAGAGACGCAGGCATTCATAGCTATAACCATAATTTAGAGACTTCGCAAAATTTCTTCCCTAAAATTTGCTCCACGCACACATGGGAAGAAAGGTTTATCACATGCGAAAACGCTTTAAGGGCGGGCTTGGGGCTGTGCAGCGGGGGGATTTTTGGGCTTAATGAGAGCTGGGAAGACAGGATTGAAATGCTTAGGGCGTTAGCTTCACTCTCCCCGCACACCACGCCGATTAACTTTTTCATTAAAAACCCGGTTTTACCCATTGATGCAGAAACTTTAAGCGCGGATGAAGCCCTAGAATGCGTGCTTTTAGCCAAAGAATTTTTGCCTAACGCTAGGCTTATGGCAGCTGGGGGGCGTGAAGTGGTGTTTAAAGATAACGATAAAAAGGAAGCCAAGCTTTTTGAATACGGCATCAACGCAGTGGTGTTAGGGGACTATTTAACCACCAAAGGCAAAGCCCCTAAAAAAGATATAGAAAGACTGCTCTCTTATGGCTTGAAAATGGCGGCAAGCTGTCATTAATGAGAGAACTTTTTAAAAGCATCAGAGGGTTTTTGTGCCTTCTTAAAATGATTTTCCCCCAGCGCTTGAAAAACGCCTTTTGGGGGTTAAGCGAGTTGTTTTACTACGCTTCAAGCTTGAGTTTTTACACGATTTTGTCCTTATCGCCCATTTTGTTGTTTGTGTTCAGTCTTTTTGTGTCTGATTACATGCAAGCGCACAGCGGTGAAGTGGAAGCCTTGATTTTCCCTAACGCCCCCAAACTCATTGGTGCGATCAAGGATTTTTTGGAAAACTTTAAAAAAACCAATACGGCATTAGGCACTCTTGAAGCGGTGTCTATTGTGGTGGCGTTGGTGTTGTTTTGTGAAAATTACCGATCCATTGCATCCAAGATTTTTGATGCAAAGCCTAGGGATTATGCGCGTTGCAGAGGTAAAGAAATCTTTTTGTTTTGGGGGTTTGGCACGACTTTAGTGTTTTTATTCGCTTTGCCTTTGGTGGTGTTTTTTGACATTAAGATCCGAGTGTTTTTTGAAGATAAAAATTCAAGTTTGTTGCATGTTTTAAGATGGATGGGCACTTATGCGTTTTTTTTAATCCTTTTTACCATTCCCACTAATAAGGTGTTTAAGCATTATTTTTGGGTGTTTTTGTGGGTGTTTTTCACGAGCGTTTCTTGGCATGTGCTGAAATGGGCTTTCACTTATTATGTGTTGTATAACCGCACTTACCATGAGCTTTATGGGAGCGTTTCTATTTTATGGTTTTTGATGAGCTGGGTGTATGTGAGCTGGCTTGTGATTTTGATTGGCATGCATGGGTGCAAGGTGTGCGACGCATGCGATCCTAAAGAAGCGTTTAAGAAATTTTTAGGCTTTTTTAAAAAAAGAAGCTTGATATGAAAAAGTTTTCTTTGGATCTATTCTAAAAATTTAAAACTTATAGCTGTATGCCGCATAAAATAAGGGCGAAGTCTCAAAGCGTTGGGAATCAGAAAGCAATCTTGCAGTGGGTAGGATTTTAAACCCCACTTCAAGGCGGTGTCTTAAAAAAAGCGTGAGCATAACCCCTCCATCAATCACCAAGCCGCCCGAATACACTGCATGCCTGAAAAATTTAAAATCCTGCCTGTCTGCATAAACAACTAAAGCCCCCCCAGCCCCTCCAAACGCCCCCAAATAATGCTTATAACTCCCCAAAGGGAATTCCATAATAATATCCAAACCCACCGCAAGCATGGTGAAAAAAGAGTTGGTGGGGTCTTTATGGCGTTGGTAATTCACCCTCCCTGCCCCAAGATCCCATGCAAAAACCCCTCTAATGCCGATATATTTCCTAAAAAAACTCTGCACGCCGGTTTTTAAGTTGAAGGTCACGATCCAGTTTTTCACTTCCTTGCCTTGGTAATCTTTAATGGCTTCTAGGGCGCCAAAACCTCCTAAAAAATACCAACCGCTTTTCTGGCGCGTGAGTTTTTGGCGGTTAATGATGCTTCTGTAAAGCTTTTCATGGGCTTCTTTGTATTGGGCTTTAGAGGGGTTTTTGATGGGCGTTGCATCAAGGCTTATAGCTATCAATTCCGCTATCAAGAAACCATAAACGGATTTTTTAAAACTTTTGAGAATGGTTATTCCTTTATTAAGGTTGTTTAATTGTTTAACTTATCATTGTGCTAAAATAATTTTAACAAACTAAAATTGATTAACAGATTTTACCTAATCTATAGAGAGAATGTATTTTAATGGAAACAGAGAAACAAGAATTTTTAGAGATGCGTAAAGATGGATCTGGCTCTGTGCTGATTTTAGGGGGGGATTGGGATTTTAGAACGAGCGTGTTTCTTTTAGATGAGCTTAAAAAAACCCTATCCAACCATCAAGGGCGTTTGAAAATGGATTTTTCAAGGTGCCAAAAAGTGGATTTTGTTTTTGGCATGTTCTTGTTTGATCTCATTAAAGAGCGCTCTTTAAACATTGAGTTGTGCAATGTGAGCGAGAGTAACGCCTGCGCTTTAAAGGTGGTCAGGGACTGGCTTGAAAAAGATGGAAATATTGAGTCTCAAAAAACGATCAAAAAATACGAACTTGTGGTCACTAAAATGGGCAAAAGCATTGTAGAGACTTACAACACCTTTTTAAACGCACTCAATTTTTGTGGCATGATTTTATTCTACTTCATTAAAGGGGTTTTTAACCCCAAGCGTTTTTGCTTCACCCCATTAGTTTATCACATCAATGAATCTGGGTTTAAGGTTTTGCCGGTGAGCATTTTAACGGTGTTTATCGTAGGCTTTGCGATCACTTTGCAAGGGGCTTTGCAATTGCAAGATATGGGCGTGCCTTTAACGACGGTTGAAATGACAGCCAAGCTTGCTTTAAGAGAGATCGGCCCTTTTATTTTGACCCTCGTGGTTGCCGGAAGGAGTGCGAGCAGTTTTACCGCGCAAATTGGGGTAATGAAAATCACTGAGGAATTGGATGCGATGAAAACCATGGGCTTTAACCCTTTTGAGTTTTTGGTGTTGCCTAGGGTGTTAGCTTTAATCATTGTGCTGCCTTTAATGGTGTTTATTGCCGATGCGATCGCTATTTTAGGGAGCATGTGCGCGGTCAAATACCAATTGGATCTAACCTTTTCAAGCTATGTGGATAGGTTCCATAGCACGGTGACTTGGAATCATTTCTGGGTAGGGATTATCAAAGCGCCTTTTTGGGGGTTTGCGATTGCGGTAGTAGGGTGCATGCGTGGGTTTGAAGTCAGGGGGGATACTGAAAGCGTGGGGCGTTTGACCACTATTAGCGTGGTGAATGCCTTGTTTTGGATCATCTTCTTAAACGCCACCTTTTCTATTGTCTTTTCTCGATTGGGTATATGATGGCCGTTATTCAAAATCAAGCGTTGATTGAAGTGAAAGATCTCCATAACGCTTTTGGGAGCACCGTTATTCATAAAGGCGTGAGTTTTAGCGTGCATAAGGGTGAAGTGATGGCGGTTTTAGGAGGGTCAGGGAGCGGTAAAAGCACGCTTTTAAGGAGCATGGTTTTACTCAATCGCCCCACTAAGGGGGAGGTGCTGCTTTTTGGGAAAGACATTTGGAAAATCAAAGAAGAAGAGCAACGAAAGATTTTTAACCGTTGCGGTATTTGTTTCCAGTTTGGTGCGCTTTATAGCTCACTTACGGTTTTAGAAAACGTGGGGATCATGCTAGAAAAATACGGCACTTATTCTAAAAAAAACATTGTAGAAATTTCTAAAATGTGGATTGAAAAAGTGGGCTTGCCCGCTAGGGCTTGCGGCCTTTACCCCTATGAATTGAGTGGGGGGATGAAAAAGCGCGTGGGTCTAGCTAGGGCTATGGCGACCAATCCTGAGATTTTATTTTTAGATGAGCCTACAAGCGGATTGGATCCTTATAGCGCGGGCAAATTTGATGAGCTGATTATGATGCTCAAAGAGAGCTTGCAGCTTACGGTGGTGATGATTACGCATGATTTGGACTCCGTGCATGACTGCGTGGATCGGTTTATCATGCTTAAAGACGGGTTATTAGAATTTAACGGAGATTTAAAAGATTTTATCAAAAAAGCCCAAAATCAAGGACTTGATGAGGGTAATTTATTCAATTCAACGCGAGGAGAGAAATTTTGGAAAGGCATGTGAATTACACTTTAATTGGCGGGCTCTTCTTTTTATGCTTAATTTTTATGGTAGGTTTTATTTTATGGCTAGGGCATGTGGGATTAGATGATGGGAAATACCACCGCTATGTGGTCTATACGGACAAGGATTTAGGGGGCATTGCCACGAATTCGCCTATCAGCTATAAGGGGATCCAGGTGGGCAATGTGGTGAAAGTGGGTTTTGCAAAGGATAAAGTGGGGGTGGTGCGTTTGGACTTGATGATTAAAAACAGCGTTAAGATCCGTAAAGACTCCAAAGTGGTGGTTTCTTCGCAAGGGCTTATGGGGTTAAAATACCTCTCTTTAGAGCAAAGCCACAATGAAGAATTTTACAGCAGTGACGATAAAGAAGAGCGGGTTTTGATCTTTAAAGAAGGGTTTATAGGGCGCTTGAGCGGGGACGCTAACCAAATGGTTAAAGAAGCGATGAAAGTCATCAACAATGTCAATAGGGTGCTGGATAATGAAAATATAGAGAAAGTCAAGCACATTCTTTCTTCAGTGGATGATCTCATCGCCAATTTAGACGCGAGAAAAGTGCAATTTGACTCTTTAATCAAAAACGCTAATAATCTTGTTTCTAGTGCTAATGATGTGGCTTTAAATGTGGATAAACGCCTAAAAGAAGGGCAATACGACTTTAAGGCGATGTTCACTCCTTTGATTTTGCAAGCGGAATTGAGCTTAAGGAATATTGATAATTTTGTGCAAAAAGGTTCTGCATTGATGGATAAATTTGACGCCGATCCTTATAAAACGATTTTTGGAGAAAGGAAGTAACCATGAGAGCCGTTAGTGTCAAAATTTTTTCGCTTTCGTCGGCATTAGCTTTGTTGCTTCAGGGTTGCTTGAGTATCAATTTAAAACAAGTGCTGCCAGAGATTAAAACCTATGATTTGAATGCAAGTTCTTTTGAAAAATCCCAGTGCGCTAAACCTTTGGCTGAAGTGTGGTTGGTTAGCATTTTGAGCGCGGATTTGTTCAACACTAAAGAGATTGTGGTTAAAACACAAGACGGGCAAATCACTTACAAAAAGCGCCAAAAATGGATAGATTTGCCTCGCAACATGCTAAAAACCATGTTCATGCAAGAGGCTGAAAAAGCGTGCTTGAGCGTGGCTTTGCCCCCTTATGGCGTTGGCGTGCCAACTTATGCGGTGCGTTTTACGATTTTATCGTTTTCTCTTTTAGAAGAGGGGAATGGCGCTTATAGGGCAGAGTTTGCACTAGGGTATGATATTAGCGTGAAAGGCAAATCCCAATCAGGGATCATCATCAAGCATGAAAATATTTCCAGTTTGGAAAACAAAAATGCCCATGCGAGCAAAGATAACAATCAAAATTTTCAAGAAAGCGCGATACAATCCCTTCAGCATGTGAGCGTGCAAGCGGTGCAAGAAGCGATCTCTTTGATTAAAAAAGCGCTTGAAGAGCAAAACCCATTAAAAAAGTAAGGAGTCATGATTTTGAATTTGCGATTGGTTGGAATGAGCGTTTTGATAGCGTGTGTTTTTTCGGGGTGCTTTTTTTTAAGAGTGTTTAACAAAAAGCTTTCTAGCGATGATTGGCATATCCAAAAAGTGGAGATGAACCATCAAGTGTATGATATTGAAACCATGCTCGCCGATAGCGCTTTTAGAGAGCATGAAGAACAAGACTCTTCTTTGGATACGCCTGAAGACAAGACAGCAGCCGCAAATAAAGAGCAAGAGAGAAAAGAAAAAAGAAAGCATTGGTATGAGCTTTTTAAAAAGAAGCCAAAGCCTAAAAACTCTATGGGAGAGTTTGTGTTTGACCAAAAGGAAAACCGCATTTATGGGAGAGGCTATTGCAACCGGTATTTTGCTAGCTATGCATGGCAAGACAGCAAACGCATTGAAATTGGAGATAGTGCGATCACCAGAAAAGTGTGCAGAGACGATCAGTTGATGGCGTTTGAATTGGCGTTCATGGAGAATTTTAAGGGCACTTTTATGATCACTAAAGGCAAGGGCACGCTTGTTTTAGACAACCAAAAAATGAAAATCTATTTGACAACGCCTTGAGTTGGTTTTTATTTCAAAATGTTCTAATTTTATAGAGAGGTTAAAAAGAAAATCTTTTAACTGCTTTTTAAAATTTGTTTAAAACTCATTTTCTTAAGGGGATAGGGGGCGTTTTGAAATCCCCTACAACCCCTAACTAAAAATCCCCTAACTTTCAATAGCGCTTTTTAAAACCCATCGCTTGTTAGCTTTTGTTAAAACTCTTTTGATTAAGGTTTGTTTTGATAAAAAATTCCATTGTATTTTTTAGTGATCTCATCTATCCCCCATGCGTCTTCGTTAATATCGCCCAAGTTTAAATAATCTTCGTTAGAATCCAAAAGCTTGCAACAAATCTCTTGCTGCTCTTTTAAAGCTAAATGTTGGAATTCTTCGCTATGGATGTGATCGATCTCATAATCTGCACGTTTTAAAATGCGCGCGTTTAGAGTGTTAAAGATTTTTAAGCATTCGTTGGTGTTTTTAGCGTTAAGGATTTGTCTTTTAACCTCTAAATTCACTTCTTTTAATTCAGCATAGACAAAACTCCCACCCCCTTTAAAATCGCATTTTTTAGAAATGCCCCCTTGCTCGCCCTCTATGACTTTTTTTAACCTTGCTTTGGTGATATTTTCTATATAGTCCATTTGCTCGATGCCAATGTAGCGGCGTTTCATTTTGTGTGCCACCGCGCAAGTCGTCCCGCTCCCGGCAAAAAAGTCTAACACGAGGTCGTTTTCTTGGGTGGAAATTTCTAAAATATCTTTAATAAGTCGTTCGGGTTTTTTGCCAGCTTTCCATACTAAATTTGCTTCTTTATTGATATTCATCATATCTTTATAAAAGCCTCCCCACCAATCTCCCCTTATTTTTCTTAATCCAATTTTTGCGTCAAAATCATCAGTTTCGCCAATAGCATCACTTAATTTAAGAAGTTGTCTTATAATATTATTTGAAGTTTTAAATATTAAATATTGATTATATTCTACAATCTCTCCACTATTAAGATTGCTTTCTTGTTCTTGCGTGAAATTAAAATTAATCTCAGCATTATTATCTCTGTAAATATTATTCGCATTTTTATGGACAAAATCTCTAAAGTCTTTATCATCATTGTAAAGAGCCACGATTTTGTCTTTTGTTATATTCTCATACTTACTTTTTAAGAAATTTAATAGTGTTTCTCGTTTTTTAGTTTTAGGATCTATATAGATCGAATAGTGTTCATCCCATTCTTTAGCCACATAAAGAGAACGGATAAAACTAAAATTCTCCATATTTTTTGAATAAATTAAAATATATTCGGCATTTTTAACAATATTTCCTTTTTTAGCCGAAGCCACTTTCATGCCTTGCGTTGTTGATAATTCTACATGCAAATTCGCCACAAAATTCTCCCTGCCAAACACTTCATCCATTAAAACTTTTAAATAAGCCTGTTCGTTATCGTCGCATTGCACAAAAATCACGCCATTATCACTTAAAAACTCCCTAGCCGCTTCAAGCCTGTTTTTCATAAACACCAGCCAAGAGCTGTGGTTAAAATTATCGTTGTAATTAAAGCTGTCGTTACCGGTATTATAAGGGGGGTCAATGTAGATGCATTTAACTTTTTTAGCGAATTTCTTTTTTAAAGAATGGAGAGCGATTAAGTTATTGCCTTTGATAAGGTAGTTCGTGTTTTTCTCTTTTAAAGCGTTTTCTAAATCGCCTTTCCCATGCATTTCAAAATGGCACAACACTTTTGGACTTAAAAGCGTGTCAATTTCGTTTTTATGCAGTATTTCATGGTAAAAAAGCTCGTTAGATTTGGTGGCGTTGTCTTTAGCGTTGCCTAGTAAAACATTGTCTTTAAAAGGGAAATTCAAGACGACCAGTTCGCTGCATTTTATCAAACGCCCTTGTGAAAATAAACCTATTTGATTTTTAAATCGTGTGAAAGAGTTTTCTAATTCTCTTGTTTCTAAACATTCTAATAACGCCTTTTCATCAAATACAAGCGAGTTGGCGATAGTTTTAAAAAAGTGTTTTTTGTAGTCGTTAGCGTTTTCATTCTCAAGCATGAAGGTTAAAAGCTTTTCATCATGCTGTATGATTAAGGTCGCTAAGCGTTCTTTAGTGAAACGATGGATTAAAGTGTCTAGTAGGTTTTTTAACATGGGGAGTCCTTGAAAGTTTGATTGAAGGCGGTTACAAATCCGTCTTTTACGACGCCATTATGGAGCGTGAAAAAGGGCAAGCCTTTTAAATGGAGCTTTTTATTGTGGCTTTTAAGCGTGGCCTTTTCTAGCATTTCTAAAAATTCTTCTTTCCAAGCGTTAGAATGCTCTAAATGTTCGCCCTTAACTTCCATATAACAAGTGAAACCTAAAAATTCATCTTCGTGCGTTTGAGCAAAAAGGATAAAATCAGGCTCAAAGCCTTGCCCGTAATAAGGGCCTTCTATGTTGCAAAAAACTTTTAGTTCAGTAAAATGGTCATTTCTTAAGATGCACCACTCTTTGAATTTCTTGTCTAAAATCTCTCTATGGTCGTTGATAAAAATTAGAAAATCCCTTTCAGTTTCGCTGTCTAGCTTTCTCATGTCCTTAAAAAGCAGCCATTCATAAGGGTTTTTTTCAAATTCGTTAGCGCTAAGGCTTTTGTTATGCGTTTCAAATTCTTTTAATTCTAATTCGCTCACGAAGGGTTTATCTTGTTCTTTTAAAAGCGTGTCTTTTAGGTTTTCAATGATATAAACAGCGAGTTCTAAAAGTATTTTGTTGTCATCAAACTTTTGGTTTTTATGAAAGTTTGTTTTTAATTGAGAGATATACCGCTCTATAAATTCTACTTTATTGTTGAAGGCATGTTTTTTAAAAGCCTTTTTAAGCGTTTTAAAATCCAGGTTTTTTAAATTCAGGGCTTTTAAAAAATAGTTTATGGGGATTTTATCTAATTTGTGGGTCTTATGATAAGTTTTATCGCCTTTATCTTCTTTAAAATCCACTTTCTTTTCACGAACGCCAAAGGCAAATAAGGGGATATGCAAACTTTCGAGTTTGACTTTAACAGGACCTGTATAGTCTTTAAATAGGTTTTTTATTTTTATCTTTTTATTGCTCGCATAGTAGCATTTGAAATGTTTGGTGGGTTTTAAAGGGATAGTCTGTTTTTCATTTGCAAATCCTAAACCTGAAGTTTGTAACTCTTTTTTTAATTTGGCGATAAACTCGCTGTCATAAATAGCATGGTAGTCTAATCTCTCTAGCGCGCTTAAGGGGTCGGAGAGGTCAAATTTGCGTTGGTAAAACTCTATGCGGCTTGGTTTAAAATCGTTGTAACTAAAGGGGTAATACCTAGCCCCTCGCCCTATGAGTTGGGCGTCTTTGGTGGTGTCTTTTTGATTTGCTTTATTTTTAAGCCTGACGATATCAAACAAGTTCAGCACATCCCACCCCTCATTGAGTTTATCCACGCTAAAAATCACCCTTTTAGGGTTGTCTCTGTCTTCTAATGAGTTCAATAAAAGCATGCTCTTTTCTAATTCTTTTTCATTATTGGTGTTAATCTGGGTGCTTTCTTTGAATTTCGTTTGTAAGAATGCGGCAAGGTTAGCGGTGTGGTTTTTTGCATCAAAAAAGTTTTTAGCGTTTTTAAAAAAGGCGTTGTGGCTGTATTTGAAAAAATCTTCTAAATCTAAATGGCTTAGATTCTTTAAAAAGGCGTTGAAACGCTTTTGATTGTCTTCGCTCTCGCTAATCCTTTCGCTTTTAAACAAAATACAAGGTTTAAAGTTTTCAATATTGTGGTGTTGGGCTAACAATTCTTTATATAAACTTGAAACGCATGCCCCTAAAAATCGTGTTTCTAACGTTTTACTTTCATAAGAGAGCGAGTAGATATTTTTACAAAATTTATCCTTGCTAAATTCTTTTAAGGTGTAAGTTATCATCTTCAGGTTTTTATATTTTTCTTCAACGCTTTTTTCTTTAGGGATAGTGGCGCTAAATTCCAGCAATAAATTGTCTTTGTTTTGTTCTAGGGCTAATTTCACGACGCTTTCCCAATTGCGTTTTTCACTAGACTCAGTATCATTTAATTTCTTTTTGGTCTCTGTGTTTAAATGGTGCACTTCATCCGCTAAAAAAACTAATTTTTGATCTTTTAAATCCTCTATTGTGATAGCGTTTTCTTTAGCCTTGGTGAATAATGAAAACAAGCCCTGAATGGTGCTAAAATAGATGCTGATAGCGCTATCATTGCTCTCGTTTAAATGATTGATGCTTTTAATTTCTACGCTTTTATCGTTGATATTGATATTTTCACTAAAAAGGTATTTTGATGAGACGCTGTCTATAAAATTCAATTTGGTTTTTTCTAAAATGCTTGCACTATTCACAAAAAAGATAAAGTTTTGATAGCCTTTCTTATAGCATTCTAAAATCAAACCTGCCATCACTAAAGTCTTACCGCTACCGGTTGCCATTTCAAACATGAAATGCTTTTGAGTTGGGTTAGATTGTTTTCTTTCTAAATAATTATGTATCGCTTGCTTTTGATAATCTCTAAGCTCTTTTTTTAAATGGCTTGTGATGTAAGTGGGGAGCTCTATTTCTTCATTATTGGGTGCGTGATCTTTTATTGCTGATTGGGGGGGGGTAACTTTGAGCGAATCGATCTTGCATAAAATCCCTTAATGAAAAAGTGAGAGAATTATAGCGTAAAAGTTTAAGATTGGATTTAGGGGTGCAAGCTTGTGTTACAATTAAATTTGAAATTTGCTTGATTTAAGAGAGATTCAATGGAACAGCCAATCACTAAAGAAGGGACTTTAGCTTTAATTGATACTTTTGCGTATTTGTTTAGAAGCTATTACATGAGTGCTAAAACGAAGCCTTTAACCAACGATAAGGGCTTTCCAACAGGGCTTTTAATGGGGCTTGTGGGCATGATTAAAAAATTTTATAAAGACAGAAAAAACATGCCTTTTATCGTGTTTGCCCTAGAAAGCCAAACTAAAACGAAACGATCTGAAAAACTGGGCGAATACAAACAAAATCGTAAAGACGCCCCTAAAGAAATGCTTTTACAAATCCCTATCGCATTAGAATGGTTGCAAAAAATGGGTTTTACTTGCGTGGAAGTGAGTGGGTTTGAAGCTGATGATGTTATCGCCAGTTTAGCCACGCTAAGCCCTTATAAAACCCGCATTTATTCTAAAGACAAGGATTTTAACCAGCTTTTGAACGATAAAATCGCGCTTTTTGATGGTAAAACGGAGTTTTTAGCAAAAGATTGCGTGGAAAAATACGGGATTTTGCCCAGTCAATTCACTGATTATCAAGGCATTGTAGGGGATAGCAGCGATAATTATAAGGGGGTTAAAGGCATTGGGAGCAAGAACGCTAAAGAATTGTTGCAACAATTAGGGAGTTTGGAAAAAATCTATAACAATTTAGATCTAGCGAAAAATTTACTCAGCCCTAAAATGTATCAAGCCCTTATACATGATAAAGAGAGCGCGTTTTTAAGTAAAGAATTAGCCACTTTAGAGAGAGAGTGTATTAAAGAATTTGATTTTTTAAGTTGCGCTTTTCCTAGTGAAAACCCTTTATGGAAAATTAAAGATGAATTGAAAGAATATGGCTTTATTTCTACTTTAAGGGATTTAGAAAATACCCCTATGCCTTTAATTTTAGATGAAACCCCTCTATTAGACAGCGCTCCTACAAAATCAAGCATGATCATTTTAGAAAATACCGCACCATTTAGCGCGTTTTTAGAAAAATTAGAAAATTCTAGTGCAAGGGTTTTTGCGCGTTTGGTGCTGAATAAAGAAAAAGAAATTCTAGCCCTAGCGTTTTTATTTGAATGTCAAGGCTATTTTTTACCCCTAGAAGAAGCGTTATTTTCGCCCTTTTCTTTAGAGTTTTTGCAAAACGCTTTTTCTAAAATGTTACAGCACGCGTGCATCATAGGGCATGATTTAAAACCCTTGTTAAGCTTTTTAAAAGCCAAATATCAGGTTTCTTTGGAAAACATTCATATCCAAGACACTCAAATTTTAGCGTTTTTGAAAAATCCAGAAAAAGTTGGGTTTGATGAGGTTTTAAAGGAATATTTAAAAGAAGATTTAATTTTGCATGAAAAGATCAAAGATTTTAAGACAAAAAGCAAGGCGGAAAAGTTAGAGTGCTTGAATGTGGAATTAAACGCTTTAAAGCGTTTGTGCGAGTATTTTGAAAAAGAGGGGCTAGAAGAGGATTTACTTTCTTTAGCTAAAGAGATTGAAATGCCGTTTATGAAAGTCTTAATGAATATGGAATTTCAAGGCTTTAAAATTGATGCACCTTATTTTAAGCGCTTAGAGCAGGAGTTTAAAGATGAATTAAAAGTTTTAGAGCGTCAAATTTTGGATTTAATCGGCGAGGATTTTAACCTCAATTCGCCCAAACAACTCAGTGGAGTTTTGTATGAAAAATTAAACCTTCCTAAAAATAAAAGCCACTCCACCGATGAAAAAAACTTATTAAAGATTATGGATAAGCACCCAAGCATCCCTTTGATTTTAGAATACAGAGAATTGAACAAGCTTTCTAACACTTATATCACCCCCTTGTTACGCCTAAAAGACAAAGACGATAAAATCCATACCACTTTCATTCAAACCGGCACAGCTACGGGGCGTTTAAGCTCGCATTCGCCTAATTTGCAAAATATCCCAGTGCGATCTTCTAAAGGCTTACTCATTCGTAAGGGCTTTATTTCTAGCTCCAAAGAATATTGTTTGTTAGGGGTGGATTATTCGCAGATTGAATTGCGTTTGTTAGCCCATTTTAGCCAGGATAAGGATTTAATGGAGGCGTTTTTAAAGGGGCGAGACATCCATTTAGAAACTTCTAGGGCGTTGTTTGGCGAAAATTCAGCTAAAGAAAAACGATCGATCGCTAAAAGCATTAATTTTGGGCTTGTGTATGGCATGGGGAGTAAGAAATTGAGCGAAACTTTAAATATCCCTTTAAACGAGGCTAAAAGCTATATAGAAGCGTATTTCAAACGATTCCCTAGCATCAAAGATTATTTAAATAACATGCAAGAAGAGATTTTAAAAACTTCTAAAGCTTTCACTTTGCTTGGGCGTTATAGGGTGTTTGACTTTAATGGCGTTAATGATTATGTTAAGGGTAATTATTTGCGAGAGGGCGTGAATGCGATCTTTCAAGGGAGTGCGAGCGATTTATTGAAACTGGGCATGCTCAAAGTGAGCGAGCGTTTTAAAAATGATTCTTCAGTGAGGCTGCTTTTACAAGTGCATGACGAATTGATTTTTGAGATTGAAGAAAAAAACGCCCTAGAGTTGCAGCAAGAAATCCAACGCATTCTCAACAATGAAGTGTATGCTTTAAGAGTGCCGCTAGAAACAAGCGCGTTTATTGCAAAGCGTTGGAATGATCTAAAAGGTTAGTTTTTTAATTGAGTTTAAGAAAAAATATATTATTATTCCACTATAAGTAATACTTTGTGGTATTAAGCTAATTATAGAAAGAACAAAGGGAAAAGACTGAATGTTAAAAAGAGTTGTGTTATTAGGAGCTTTGAGCGTTGCAGCGAGCGCTGAAGAGAACGCTGCGTTTGTAGGGGCTAATTACCAAGTCGGTATGATACAAAATCAAACTAAAATGGTGAATGAACTTGGCGTCCAAAAGCCTTTAATGAAGTTTCCGCCTTTTGCAGGAGCGGGTGCTCAAGTGGGTTACAAGCAATTTTTTGGCAAGAAAAAGTGGTTTGGCATGCGTTATTATGGGTTTTTTGACTACACGCATGATCGTTTTGGCGTGATGACAAAGGGTATTCCGGTTGGTGCTAGCGGGTTTATTTATAATAGTTTTAGTTTTGGTGGGACGACTTTAACCGAAAGGGATTCCTATCGAGGGCAATATTATGTCAATTTATTCACTTATGGTGCAGGATTGGATACGCTGTGGAATTTTGTGAATAAAGAGAACATGGTTTTTGGCTTTGTGGTAGGAATCCAAGTAGCTGGGGATAGTTGGGCAACGACTATCAGTAAAGAGATTGCAAGCTATGCAAAGCACCATAGCAATTCTAGCTATAGTCCGGCCAATTTCCAATTTTTATGGAAGTTTGGGATCCGCACCCATATCGCTAAATACAATAGCCTAGAATTAGGGATTAAAGTGCCCACCATTACGCACCGGCTTTTTTCCATTACAAATGAAAAAGGATATACCTTACAAGCGGATGTGCGCAGAGTGTATGCATTCCAAGTCAGCTATTTGAGAGATTTTTAATTAGTTGTATTTTCATGGAATGCTGATCGCAAAATCTTAAAAAATGCTTTTAGCATTTTTTACAACAAACAAAAGAACTTGACGCTAGTCAAGTGATAGCTTAATTAAAGAAGCGGTATTCTCGGATTAGGGCTTTTTAAGGGGGTTAAGGGGGAGAGTTATTTCAAAACGCCCCCTATCCCCTTAAGAGAATTAGGTTTTAAAATAAAGTAACTAAAACCCCATTTTAAATTAAATGGAGTTACTTTGAGCGTTAATATTTGAGGGATTTTTAACCCCTTTTAGATACAATCGCATCTAAAACTGTTAAAGGTGCAAAATGGCAAATTTAGAAAATTTGGACTGGAAAAATCTGGGCTTTAGCTACATTAAAACGGATTTTCGCTTCATCGCTACTTATAAAAACGGCTCTTGGTCACAGGGCGAGTTAGTCAGCGAAAATGTGTTACAGATTAGTGAAGGCTCTCCGGTCTTGCATTATGGGCAGGCTTGTTTTGAAGGCTTGAAAGCGTATCGCTCTCAAGATGGAAAAGCCCTACTCTTTCGCCCTTTAGAAAACGCCAAACGCTTGCAAACTTCATGCGAAAGATTGCTCATGCCAAAAGTGAGCGAAGAGTTGTTTTTAAGGGCATGCACTGAAGCGATCAAAGCAAACATGAAATGGCTCGCTCCTTACAAAAGCGGGGCGAGTTTGTATTTGCGCCCTTTTGTCATAGGCGTAGGGGATAATTTGGGGGTAAAGCCGGCCAATGAATACCTTTTTATCGTATTTTGTGTGCCTGTGGGGGCGTATTTTAAGGGGGGTATAGAAAAAGGGGGGGCGAGATTTATCACCACGACTTTTGATAGAGCCGCGCCTAAAGGCACAGGGGGGGTGAAAGTGGGGGGGAATTATGCTGCAAGCTTATTGGCCCATAAAATGGCCCTAGAGCAAGGCTATGATGATTGCATTTATTTAGACCCTACCACGCACACTAAAATTGAAGAAGTGGGGGCGGCGAATTTTTTTGGCATCACGCATGATAATACTTTTATCACTCCGCATTCGCCGAGCGTTCTACCAAGCATTACCAGAAAAAGCTTGATGTTTTTGGCTCAAGAATATTTGGGTTTGAAAGTGGAAGAAAAAGAAATTTTGATTGATAAATTAGATGTGTTTAAAGAAGCTGGAGCGTGCGGGACAGCTGCGATCATCACGCCTATTAAAGAAATTGTGCACCACAACAAGTCTTATTTTTTTGAAACGCCAGGTCATGTTACTAAGCGACTCTATGATTTGCTTTTATCCATCCAACAAGGCGAACAAAAAGCCCCTAAAGATTGGGTGCTTGAAGTTAATTAAACATTTTGTTTAAGAACGCTCCAAATAAGTCTCTTTGAGGCTAGCCTTAGCCCTTTGCCAATTGGGTAAATACAAACTCAACAAATCTCTAAGATATTCGTTATGGTGGTGCGCTTTTAAATGCAATAATTCATGCACAACCACATATTCAATGCCTTCACTAGCGGCTTTAACTAATTCCAAATTAAAAAGTAAGGTGCGTTTAAGAGTATTGCAACTCCCCCATATCCGTTTCATTTTTTGGATTTTAAAGCTTTGTATACTTTCGTTTAAAACTTTTTCGTATTGGTTGATGCAAGTTTGTATTTTTTCTCTTAAAACTTGTCTGTAATATTTTTCTAGCGCTTTTAAGCGATTTTCTAAACTTGTATTTTGATGGGCATGCAAGATTAAATGCGTGGGGCTTTGGAGGACAAAGGGGTTTTTTTGAGTGTGTTCAATTTTTAACAAATAGCGTTTTCCAAAAAGATAATGGCTTTCTCTTTCTGGCATTTCTCTTTGGCTCTGTCTGTTTTGGTTTAAAAAGTTTTGTTGCTGTTCTTTTATCCAAGGAAGCCTTTTAATCAAAGAAAGCTTAAGGCCCTCATCGCTTAAAGCTAGGAGGCAAGACACATGCACAGAGCCATTGGGCGGGCAAACGCTAATATGTAAATGTTTAATATCTTTTTTCTATAACGATGTTGGTATCGCTTAAAGTCAAATGATAAACATTCATCTATTGACACTCATCTGTATTTGGCTAAATTAAAGATGTTTTCTAACAAACCCTCATCGTCTATGATTTTTTTCAAAGCGGTTTTTTTAAGGTTTCTTTCTTTTGTGCATTATTTCCACTATTTTTGACGGTCTACTTATTTTTTAATGGGCACAATATGGATAGTCATGGCAAGGCAGTTTGGGCTGAAATGAAAGATATTATTAAATACGAATATAAGATTTTTAATATTTTTAAAGGTTTGTTTTTAATTTTTCTTCTACCCCCAATGCTTGTTGTCTATAGCTTTACGCTATTGCCTGTTTTGATAGGGTGTATATTTCATGAGCAATGGTGAACTAGTGAGAGATGAATTTTTTACTGAAGTTGATTATGGTGATACAGCAGAGCAATGGAATGAGCAATTTGAAAAACTATTAGAAAATAAGAGTCGTATTAAAAATTGCACTTTATATTTAGTGTTTAGCATTGATGAAAATTGTAATGAAAAAAATTTAAAAGCTTTGGAATTAAGCGTGTATCAAACACTCACTAATACGATAGGTTATGATTATCCTTTTATAATAAAACTCCATGCACACCAAAACAATCCGCATGCACATGTGATTATCAACAAAACTAACAAAATTACCCATAAGCAACTACGCTTTCATTCTAAAGATAGCTCTAAAGAGTTTTACCACACACTAAGAGAAACATTTAAAGATTATTTGTTTGCTAACTCAAAAGGCGA
The DNA here is from genome assembly GCF_900461455.1 of Helicobacter acinonychis. Taxonomy (NCBI): domain Bacteria; kingdom Pseudomonadati; phylum Campylobacterota; class Epsilonproteobacteria; order Campylobacterales; family Helicobacteraceae; genus Helicobacter; species Helicobacter acinonychis. Next base: position 1,416,598 of record NZ_UGIA01000001.1, read on the forward strand.
ATTGCAATATTCTAACACGCCCAATATTCATAAGGCGATTAAAAATATAGAGACAGAGTTAGATACGCTAGAAACACAGGCTAGAAACAATAAGAGTTTTAGGCATGAAAATGATTTTTATAAGGTTTTAGGCAGTGCAACTTCTCAAATAGAAAGCTTGAAAAAAAGAGAAAAAACTCTATCTGATCATTTAAATGATCTAAAAAGTTTATTAGAAAAAACACATTGGGAAAAAGAAAAATTCACGCCCCCTACAAATGAAAAAGAACTTAACCAACAACTTAAAGAAATAAAATGGTTAGATAAAGAATCTTTAACTCCTAAAAACACTTATAAAAAAATTCAAAAATGAGCTGTCTGTAAAAGCCCTTTAATAAAAGATTATCTTTATGCCATCAAAAAACTTTTTGCCACACAAAGCTAAATTAGACGCTTATGGGTTTCCTACTAGAAGTGTAGGAAAAAAGATTTTGGATGTTTAAAAGCGGATTAAACTCATGGATTTTGTTAGGGATTTTAGGGGTGTTATTGATCACTCTTTATGCTTTTAAGAGATTTCAAAGTAATGATTTATTTGAAGCCAAAACTTTTGCAACAATTATTTTTTCTTTGAATTTTTATCTTTTTACCACTATTCACATACATAGTGATAATAAAATGCATAAGATTGTAGTTGAAATTGTAGAAGCTCTAGCCAATCTATTAGGAATAGCTATAGACGAAGATGTCAAATCCTTACAACAACAACTCAATGTGCAAGATGTTTCGCAAAAGATTAACAATAAGAATATAGTCACTCATGCGACAAAAATTTTCGCACTCATGCAGGATATTTGGAATAAATATGAGTTTGGCAGCATTTTGAATGGAGAAGCATTTTTAAATATTATTGTTTTACTAGTAATTTTTGGGCTACAAATTGTAATGCTTTCAATGATATATTTCGCTAGTTTGTGTTATCTTCCTAGAAAAGCTTTTTATTTTTCCCTTTTATTTTTTATGATACCAAGCATCTTTTTTTCAACAGGCTAGAGATTTCTTCTTTAGTTATATCAAAAAAGTTGCATCGCTTACTTACGCAAGCCCTTTGCTATTTTATTTTAAAAATGCTCTAAAAGCATTTTTCAATATCCAATACGCAAACACATAATTCAATAGATGCTTTAAAGCCTAGCGGTATTGCAATGGAGTGCCTTATAAAGAATAGTGGCTCGTGTTGATCGCGGGGATTTTCACGCCCAGTTCAATGCCATGTTGTGTTGCATGATCGCTTTTTCCTTATTTTTGGCGGGATTCACCCTCAAGCCCGAGTTGGATAAAAACGGAAAATCCGCCGCATCCACTTGGCGTTATAGAAATGGTTAAAAGCCGCTGAATGCATGGATTGAGCGTTAAGCCATGGAGCGCTAGCTATTGCGATACCGCAAAAGAAATCTTGTTGTTTTGAGTGGCTTTATCGTTGGTAAAGTTATAGAGTGCACCCGCTCCCACCCCATAAGGGAAAACATCAGAAGCGGGATTGAAAAAACTAAACTTGATATAAGCGTGGTTATCGTCTAAAAAGCCATAATCCCTTGCACCCCAAGTTTTCTTTCCGCCAAAGAATTGTTTGTAACCCGCTTGCACGCCAATCAAATGCATCGCGCCGTTATGGGTTTGAGAGACGAAGGGGTTATGACCCTATTCTCTCGTGATGTTTTGCAATTGAGTGGAAGCGTTCAAATCAGGCGTGTCATTGGTTTTGCTTGCCGCTAAATCAGATAAAGAATTGGGGAAATTAGGGAGCGCTTTAGGGGTGGCTTGATAGCCGTTCCCCAGTTTAGTGCATTCACTGCTGAAGCCCGCTGAAGTGCAGGCGAGTTTTTGTGCATGATTGATTCGCTCGGCTTGGTTACCAAAACAAGCGAGGCTGTTTTTGAGATGCGTGATGGCCTCTTCCCCATACGTGCAAAGCCTGCCTCCTAGGTGTTAGAAGCCGTCTCTCTTGGATTGGTGCCCTATGAGCACCGCCTTCCTTGATAGCGCACGCCTAAAGAGTCCGCTACGAAGTTTTTAGGGAATTTGTCAAAGTTTTTCACCACTTGCTCGGCTTGGCTTAAAATCCGTGCTTGGCTTTGCGCGTTTTTTAATAGCGTTTGAGCGAAAGCTGTATTGGCGTTGGTGTAGGGGTTGTCATTGGCTGGCGCATTTTGGGCTTGGTGTTCAAAGCGTTTTTAATGCAATTCGTTTCCGTTACGACTTTTTGAGCGCGGCTGATCATGTTTTAGACAGCAGTGAAATAAGCGCCAAAAATCTTGTGCATGTTATTGCTATTTCCTGAAATGCCCCATGGAGAGCCATTACCTGGATGATTACCGCTTTGCGGGCGCGCATACGGGCAAGTGTCTTGGAGTGCTCTAACCATCGCGCTCGCCTGTTTTTTGAAGCCGCTTGGATGATTTGACAGGCTTCATTGAGTTTCTTAAAATTCTCAATGCTCATGGATTTGTCTTTTCCTATGGCTTCATACCGGTTGCATTGAACAGCCGCGCTTTCTTGTCTTGGCTGGTCTTCAAAATTCATGTTACTAGACCCACTACCATTCCCCTTTCTGCACATTACCGCATAGCCTATCCCATTCCACAACCCCACCGCTGCATGGAGCGCTAAAAGCGCCGCTTGATATGCAAGAGAATTGGTTTTTTCATCTGGCAAACTCCTAGCGCTTGAGCCTAAATTGCCCCTTGCACTTATTGATGGCGTTTGGGCTGTTGGGCTGATTGATAAGGTTGTTTAAGGGTGAAACCGAGCAGCTAGGTTGTTTAAATTTCCATAAGCGTCAGAGGGTTTTTGTAACCCACCGGTGCTTTTAACGCTTTGCGTGGCCCCACCGATTTGATAGCTTGCGCTTACAAAAAGCCGTTGCCTTCAGCGTTTAAGAGCGATGAAGAGAGAGTAAGAAAGTCTTTTTCATTGGTTTTGCTTTTGGTTGGATTGATTTTGTAAGCAAGTCTTACAGAAAGCGTCTTAATAAGACCCTTTAATAAGATTCCGTCAATGTAGCATGAATTGATAAGATTTTTGCAATCATTGAGTGCGTTTTTGTTATCAAAAAAAGTTTTAGGGTATTTTTGAGCCATTTCTTCTAAACCATTAAAAGCGGTTTTTAAAAGGGTTTTTAGGTTTTATTTTTAATAGAGCGATCATTTCGCTATGCGTTTTTTAAAGCGAGCGGTTTTGTAATGTAAAAAGCACCCCCCAAAAAGGGGGATTTTAGAAGAGAGATTTTAAAAAGCAAGTTGTATTGAAAGTAAGGGGGGCTTACATCATGCCTCCCATGCCTCCCATACCGCCCATGCCACCCATATCAGGCATTGCTGGGGTCGCTTTTTCTTCTTTGATTTCATGCACGGTGGCTTCTGTGGTTAAAAGCAAGCTTGAAACAGAAACCGCATTTTGTAAGGCGATCCTTTCTACTTTTAAGGGGTCAATAATGCCCTCTTTAAACATATCCACATATTCGCCATTACTAGCGTTAAAGCCAAAATGCCCTTCGTGTTTTTGCACTTCATTCACCACCACACCGCCATCATAACCGGCGTTAATAGCGATTTGAGCCAGTGGGGCTTTAATGGCACGCATGATGATTTCATAGCCCACTTTTTCATCACCGTTCAAATGCAAATGCACTTTTTGAGCCGCACGAATGAGAGCCGCACCGCCACCAATCACAATGCCTTCCTCAACAGCCGCTTTAGTCGCACTTAACGCATCATCCACTCTATCTTTTTTCTCTTTCATTTCCACTTCACTCGCGGCACCCACTTTGATCACAGCCACACCGCCAGAGAGTTTAGCCAATCTTTCTTGCAATTTTTCTTTGTCATAATCGCTTGTCGTGCTTGCAATTTGGGTTTTGATTTGAGCGACTCTGTCTTTGACATCATGACTATGACCTTTGCCATCTACGATCGTGGTGTTGTCTTTGTCAATCACAATCCTTCCGGCTTTGCCTAAAAACTCCACTTCAGCGTTTTCTAAAGTCAAGCCTAATTCTTCGCTGATGACTTGGCCACCGGTTAAAACAGCGATGTCTTTTAGCATTTCTTTTCTTCTGTCCCCAAAGCCTGGAGCTTTAACCGCTGCGATATTCAACACGCCTCTTAATTTATTCACCACTAAAGTTGTTAAAGCTTCGCCTTCAATGTCTTCAGCGATGATTAAAAGCGGTTTGCCCTCTTTCATGGTTTTTTCCAATAGGGGGAGAATGTCTTTCATGCTAGAGATTTTTTTATCCGTCAAAAGAATGTAAGCGTTATCTAATTGAGCGGTCATTTTCTCAGCATTCGTTACAAAATAAGGGGAGAGATAGCCTCTATCAAATTGCATGCCTTCTACCACATCCAATTCATCTTCAATGCCCTTAGCCTCTTCAACGGTGATCACGCCGTCTTTACCCACTTTTTCCATAGCGTCAGCGATGAGTTTCCCAATATTGTGATCGGAGTTGGCAGAAATGGTCGCTACTTGAGTGATTTCTTCTTTACCACCCACTTTTTTGCTAGACTTTTTAAGCTCATTAATGATCGCTTCAGCGGCTTTGTCCATGCCTCTTTTCACTTCAATAGGGTTAGCCCCAGCGGTGATATTCCTTAAACCCTCTTTAAAAATGCTATAAGCCAGCACGGTCGCTGTGGTCGTGCCATCACCGGCTGCATCAGCGGTTTTACTCGCCACTTCTTTGACTAATTGAGCACCCATGTTAGCGACCGGACAGCTTAATTCAATCTCTTTAGCCACGCTCACGCCATCTTTTGTGATGCTTGGAGCGCCATAGCTTTTTTGGATCAACACATTTCTGCCTTTTGGCCCCATGGTTACTTTGACAGCGTCATGGAGTTGTCTCACGCCTTCAAATAAAAGGTTTCTTGCACTATCTGAAAATTTAATTTCTTTTGCCATTGTTCATCCTTTAATAATGTTTTTAGTGTTTTTTGTGATCGTGACAGCAAGCTTCAGCATGCTTGTGATCTTTATGATCATGACTATTGGCATGGCAACAAGATCCTGCATTCACGATGCCCAAAATGTCTTCTAGCTCCAACACCATGTATTCGGTGCCGTCTAAAACGATCTCTGTACCTTTGTATTTGCCAAAAGCGATCACATCGCCCTCTTTAACGCATTTGCAACCTTCACTGATCTTATGGCTAACCGCTTTGACTACGCCCATTAAAGGCTTTTCTTTAGCGTTATCAGGGATAATGATGCCTGAACTAGTTTTGTTCTCTTCTTCAAGTCTTTCTACTAAGACCCTTTCTCCTAATGGCTGAAACTTCATGTCAGTTCTCCTAAATTTGATTAAAATAAAATAGAAATTAGCGCTTATTGTTCTTAAGCGACACAACTATAGCGCATTTTTAGGGATAAGTCAAGCCATAAAAACAAAGATAAGATTATAGCTATAAGGATTATTAAGTCTATTTGTATAAAGTTTCATTAGTTTAAAAATATAGGGATTAAAAAAGGGGCGTTATTGACAAACCTTTTTTAAGATTTTATTTATTGAGTATAATGCGTTGAAGCGAGTTAAATTATAAGAAAAAGTGAAAGCGTTAAAATGATCCTTAAAAGTTCCGTTGATCGCCTTTTACAAGTTGCAGATATTGTAGAAGTCATTAGTTCTTATGTGGATTTAAGAAAAACGGGTTCTAATTACATGGCTTGTTGCCCTTTCCATGATGAAAGGAGTGCGAGTTTTAGCGTCAATCAAGCTAAAGGGTTTTACCATTGTTTTGGGTGTGGGGCGAGTGGGGATAGCATTCAATTTGTGATGGAGTTTGAAAAGCTTTCGTTTGTGGAAGCGCTTGAGAAACTAGCCCACCGATTCAATGTGACTTTAGAATATGATAAAGGCGTTTATTACGATTATAAAGAAGATTACCACCTTTTAGAAATGGTGAGCTCGTTGTATCAAGAAGAGCTTTTTAACGCCCCCTTTTTTTTAGATTATTTGCAAAAAAGAGGGCTTAATATAGAGAGTATCAGAGCGTTTAAATTAGGGTTATGCGTAAATAGAATTTATCATGGCATTGAAAATAAAGGCTTGAATAAGGACAAGCTCATTGAATTAGGCGTGTTAGGAAAAAACGATAACAATCAGAAAACCTATTTACGCTTTTTAGATCGCATTATGTTCCCTATTTATAACCCTAGCGCTCAAGTGGTGGGTTTTGGAGGGCGCACCTTAAAAGAAAAAGGAGCCAAATATATCAATTCGCCCCAAAGCAAGCTTTTTGATAAATCCAGTTTGCTTTATGGCTATCATTTGGCTAAAGAAAGCATCTATAAACAAAAACAAGTCATTGTAACAGAGGGGTATTTAGATGTGATTTTATTGCACCAAGCGGGTTTTAAAAATGCCATAGCCACGCTTGGGACGGCCTTAACACCATCGCATTTGCCCTTGCTTAAAAAAGGCGAGCCAGAGATTTTTTTGAGCTATGATGGGGATAAAGCAGGGAGGAATGCGGCGTATAAAGCGAGCTTGATGTTGGCTAAAGAGCAAAGAAAAGGGGGAGTGATCTTATTTGAAAACAACCTAGATCCAGCGGATATGATCGCTAATAACCAGATTGAAACCTTAAAAAATTGGTTATCGCACCCCATAGCTTTTATTGAATTTGTTTTAAGGCATATGGCGAGTTCTTATGTTTTGGATGACCCTTTAGAAAAAGATAAGGCTCTTAAAGAAATGTTAGGGTTTTTGAAAAACTTTTCCTTGCTTTTACAAAGCGAATACAAGCCCTTAATCGCTACGCTTTTACAAGTGCCTTCGCATGTTTTAGGGATCAAAGAGCGCTCATCTTTCCAACCTTTTTATTCAAAAACAGAAAAATCTAATTATTCTCAAAAGTTTGTGCATGTTTCTAACACGCTCAGTTTGGAATTTTTAGAAAAATTGGTGATCCGCTATCTTTTAGAAGACAGGAGTTTATTAGATTTGGCGGTGGGTTATATCCATAGTGGGGTATTCTTGCATAAAAAACAAGAATTTGACGCTTTGTGTCAAGAAAAATTAGATGACCCTAAATTAGTTGCGTTATTATTAGATGCGAATTTACCCCTAAAAAAAGGGGGGTTTGAAAAGGAATTGCGTTTGTTGATTTTACGCTATTTTGAACGGCAACTCAAAGAAATCCCTAAAAGCCCGCTTTCTTTTAGCGAAAAAATGATCGCTTTAAAAAAGGTCCGCCAAGCCATCATTAAATTAAAACAAGGAGAATTAGTCGCCATATGAAAAAGATTAAAGCTTTAGCCTTATTTAGTGGGGGGCTAGATAGTTTGTTATCCATGAAATTACTCATTGATCAAGGCATTGAAGTAACCGCCTTACACTTTAATATAGGGTTTGGGGGGAATAAGGATAAAAGAGAGTATTTTGAAAACGCCACCGCACAAATCGGGGCTAAACTCTTAGTGTGTGATATTAGAGAGCAATTTTTTAACGATGTGTTGTTCAAGCCAAAATACGGCTATGGGAAATATTTCAACCCTTGTATAGACTGCCATGCCAACATGTTTAGAAACGCGTTTTATAAAATGCTTGAACTAAACGCAGATTTTGTTTTGAGCGGGGAAGTGTTAGGGCAACGCCCTAAATCTCAAAGAAAAGAAGCATTAGATCAGGTGAGAAAATTGGTTAGAGCGGTGGGCGAAGAGGTGCGTTTTGATGGGATTTTAGACAGAACGCAAGAAAGTAATGAAAAAGCGCAATTTTTAGATGAATTGTTACTAAGACCCATGAGCGCTAAACTCTTAGAGCCTACTTTTATGGAAAAAAAGGGTTGGGTTGATAGAGAAAAGCTTTTAGATGTGAATGGTAGGGGGCGTGCTAGGCAATTACAAATGGTTAAAGATTATGGTTTGAAATATTACGAAAAGCCGGGTGGGGGGTGCTTGCTTACGGATATTCAAGTGAGTAATAAGATTAAGAATTTAAAAGAATACAGAGAAATGGTGTTTGAAGACAGCGTGATTGTCAAAATCGGGCGCTATTTTGTCTTACCCAATAACGCCCGCTTGGTGGTGGCAAGGAATGAAGAGGAAAATCATAAACTAGACATTCAGCACCCCTTAATGGATAAAATTGAATTGTTAGGTTGTAAAGGTCCTTTGAGTTTGGTGGATAAAAATGCGAGTAAAGAAGATAAAGAATTAGCTGGTCGTATCGCTTTAGGGTATGCTAAAACTTCAACAGAACAAGCTTATCTCATTCAAATAGGGAATGAAAAACGCGAGCTTCACCCTTTGGATAAAGAGAGCGCTAGGGAGTATTTATTCACTTAAAAAGAGATTTTTAAGAGTTTTAAGGGTTTTCTTTTTATACTATTAATAAAAAGTTCTAATCAGCGTTAAGCTGTTTTTTAGGAGGTTTGCATGCAGGAGTTTTTAGGTTTTGGTGTGGTGGGGAATTTTGCAGGGCATTTGGAGCAGGCAGGGGAGAGTCATAGTTTTATTAACATGAAAAGCGAAGAAAAGGACGCCCCTAAAGGGTTATTCCCTTTTTATATCCCATATGAAAATTGCTATTTGGGGCGTTGTTGCATTGATAACCATAAGATTATTTTGCCCAATGATTTGAATTTAAAAGTGCAAGCAGAACCAGAAATCGCCTTGGAATGCGATGTCAAATACGATGAAAAAAATTTCGTCTCAAAGCTTGTGCCTAATTTCTTCATGGCGTTTAACGACACTTCTGTGCGCAATCTAGACGCCAAAAAACTCTCACAAAAAAAGAATTTTTCATCAGCTTCTAAAGGTATTGGGCAAAAATTACCCATTGATAGGTTTGTTTATGGAGGGGTGTGTAACAACTTTTCTATCGCATCGTTTTTAAAATACAATAATGTTTGGCACATTTATGGGGAAAACAGCAAATTGCTCAAATACGAGTTTTTTTACCAAAAGCTTTTAGATTGGATCAAAGACAGATTAAACTACCAACAAGACAGCGACTCTTTAGAAGCTTTAAGACCTTTTTTAGAGTGCCATCATTTCCCCACTAAAATCGTGGTGGCGATTGGGGCTACCCCTTATATGCCTTTTGCACAGGAGCATTTTTTGCAAAAAGGCGATGAGGTGGTAATCATTGCTTACAACCACTTGCAATACAGCTTTGAAAAGATTCAAAGCTTGTTAGAAGAAAATGCCTTGCAAACCAAAGAGCATGCCAACCTTTCTTATGTCTATCAAATCGTAGAGTAATAGGGTTTTATCATCTTTTGCTTTTTTACCCCTTTTAAAGAAAAGCCACCCCTTTTAGCCCCCTTTTAGAGAGTTTTAATGGTTTTTTAGGGATAATTTAAACCATTATTAAGATTCATTTAAAGGGTTGTGATGTCCGCTCATTTTTTAAAAATCATTTTTTTAATAGGCATGTGTGTTTCAAGCTTGTTCGCTGAAGGCTTAGAGGGGTTTTTTAACGCCCTAGAAGCCCAGCTCAAAAGCCCTATTGCTAAGGGGATTTTAATGGTGATTTTCATAGGGATCGCTATTTATGTGTGGAGGAATTTAGACCGGTGGAAAGAGATTTTATTCACGATCCTTGGCGTGGTGTTTGGGATTTTTCTATTCTTTAAAGCCCCTAGTTTAGCGAATTGGTTTATGGGAATTTTTTAATGATTATTTTATCAGCGAGCGTGAAGAATTTGCGTGAAATTTCGGTCAAAGAAAAATTTTTGTGGCTGAACGCTAAATCTTATTTGATTTCTATTTTTGTGCCTTTTATCTTGCTTCCTTGGATTGATTTGTTGAGCGCTTTTTTATTGTATTTGGGGTTTTTAGCGCTCTTTAGCGTGCTAGAATTTTTTGATGAAGATATTGCAGATATTATTATTGCTAAAAGCAGAATAAAAACTAAAACCAAAAGTTATAGAGCATAGAATGCTAGAAAAGCTTGTAAGCGCTATCAAACAAAAAATTTCAAACTATTTTTTAGGGGTTTTGCCTAAAAGCTATTCTATGAGCGAAGAAAACAATATCCTAGGCTTGTATGATGAGCATTTTTTACTCACTAAAAATGAAAATCTCGTTGGCGTCCTCCGGTTAGAGGGGGTTAGTTATACCCATTTGAGCGTGGAGCAATTGCAAGATCTTTTCACGGATCGCCAAATGGCGTTGGATTCTTTAGAAAAAGTCGTGGCGCGAATCGTGGTTAAAAGGCGTAAAATTGATTATCAACAAAATATTCAAGCCAATTCCCAACACTTGCAAGCGATTTTAAACCAGTTTGAAAACAAAGAAGTGTATGAGAATCAGTATTTTTTAGTTTTAGAAAGCACGCATTCCTTGCAAGGCGTTTTAGAGCATAAGAAAAAATCCTTAATGCACGCTAATAGAGAAAATTTTAAGGATATTCTCTCTTATAAAGTGCATTTTTTACAAGAAACTTTAAGAAGTTTAGAAATCCAACTCAAAAATTATGCCCCCAAACTCTTAAACTCTAAAGAAGTTTTGAATTTTTACGCAGAATACATCAATGGGTTTGAACTGCCTTTAAAGCCTTTAGTAGGAGGGTATTTGAGCGATAGCTATATCGCTAGTTCTGTTACTTTTGAAAAAGATTATTTCATTCAAGAAAGCTTCAATCAAAAAATTTACAACCGCTTGATTGGCATTAAAGCCTATGAGAGCGAACGCATCACCTCCATAGCGATTGGGGCACTCTTATACCAAGAGACACCATTAGATATTATCTTTTCCATAGAGCCTATGAGTGTGCATAAAACGCTGAGTTTTTTAAAAGAAAGGGCTAAGTTTAGCATGTCTGGTCTCGTTAAAAACGAATTATTAGAATACCAAGAACTGGTCAAAACCAAACGATTATCCATGCAAAAATTCGCTTTAAACATTCTTATTAAAGCCCCTAGTTTAGGGAGATTAGACGCTCAAACAAGCTTAATTTTAGGGCTTTTATTTAAAGAAAACTTAGTGGGTGTTATAGAAACTTTTGGCTTGAAGGGAGGGTATTTTTCTTTTTTCCCTGAATGCATCCATTTAAACCACCGCTTGCGTTTTTTAACCTCTAAAGCCTTAGCGTGTTTAATGGTCTTTGAAAGGCAAAATTTAGGTTTTAAGGCTAATTCATGGGGGAATAGCCCTTTGAGTGTGTTTAAAAATTTGGATTATTCCCCTTTTTTATTCAATTTCCACAACCAAGAAGTGGGCCACAAAAACGCTAAAGAAATCCCTAGAGTGAATGGGCATACGCTAATCATAGGGGCTACTGGGAGCGGTAAAAGCACGCTGATGAGCTTTTTGATGATGAGCGCTTTGAAATACCAAAACATGCGCCTTTTAGCCTTTGATAGGATGCAAGGGCTGTATTCTTTCACAGAGTTTTTTAAAGGGTATTACCATGACGGCAAATCTTTTAGCATCAACCCCTTTTGTTTAGAGCCTAATTTGCAAAATTTAGAGTTTTTGCAATCTTTCTTTTTGAGCATGTTTGATCTTACGCCTTCAAGGAATAAAGAAGCCCTAGAAGACATGAATGCGATTTCTAGTGCGATTAAGAGCCTTTATGAGACTTTATACCCTAAAGCCTTTAGTTTGCTAGATTTTAAAGAAACGCTTAAAAGAACCTCATCTAACCAATTGGGTTTGAGTTTAGAGCCGTATTTGAATAACCCCCTTTTTAACGCCCTGAATGACGCATTCAATTCCAACGCTTTTTTAAATGTGATCAATCTAGACACAATCACTCAAAACCCTAAAGATTTAGGGCTTTTAGCCTATTATTTGTTTTATAAAATCTTAGAAGAATCCAGGAAAAACGATAGCGGTTTTTTGGTTTTTTTAGACGAGTTTAAATCCTATGTGGAAAACGATTTATTGAACACTAAAATTAACGCTTTAATCACGCAAGCCAGAAAAGCTAATGGCGTGGTGGTGTTAGCCTTGCAAGATATTTACCAACTGAGTGGGGTCAAAAACGCCCATAGTTTTTTAAGCAACATGGGGACTCTTATTTTGTATCCGCAAAAAAACGCTAGAGAATTGAAAAATCATTTCAATGTGCCTTTGAGCGAAACTGAAATTTCTTTTTTAGAAAACACCCCTTTGTATGCCAGACAGGTTTTAGTCAAAAATTTAGGTAATGGGAGTTCTAACATGATTGATGTGAGTTTGGAGAGCTTGGGGCGTTATTTGAAAATCTTTAATTCAGACTCTAGTCATGTCAATAAAGTGAAAGCGCTACAAAAAGACTATCCTAAAGAATGGCGTGAAAAACTTTTGAAGAGTTAGTTTTAATTGAAACACTCCTATTCAGATGGCTAAGGCACACAAGAAATTAGGGGACTCTGCTGTATTCCTACCCTGAAGCGTTACCCTAAAATCCTATTGCATAGGTCTAAATAAGAGCTTAGGGAACATTTTAGCCATAAAAAGCTTATGTTTTCATAAAAATGTTATGATACACTCAAATTCATGCATGCAAATTCCAAAAAGGGCTATATTGAAATCATTCACTTTATTGATGGGGGTTATTGTAGGTTTATGCTTAAGCGGTTGCATTGGTTATCGTGCGAATTTAGCCCATTTTAACACGCTCTATTATGAAGAAAGCCCTAAACAAGCTTATGAATTTTCCAAACAATTCACCAAGAAAAAAAAGAACGCTCTTTTATGGGATTTGCAAAATGGCTTGAGTGCTTTGTATGCAGGGGATTATAAGACTTCTTTAGAGGTGCTAGACAAGGCTGAAGATCGCTTTGATAAGACGCAGAACGCTTTTTTAAAGGGGGTTAGTTATGTGGGCGCTACCATTATTAATGATAATGTGCGTGCTTATGGTGGGAATATCTATGAAAGCGTTTTGATCAACTACTATAAAGCCATAGATTACATGCTTTTAAACGACAGTGCGAACGCTAGGGTGCAATTCAATCGCGCGAACGAGCGCCAACGCAGGGCTAAAGAATTTTATTATAAAGAAGTCCAAAAAGCCATCAAAGAAATGGACACTAGCAAAAAACACAATGTCAATATGGAACGCTCTAGGGAAAAAGTGGGCGAGCTTTTAAGTAATACCTACTCCAATTTAGACAAATACCACGCCTATCAGGGCTTAATCAATCCGGCAGTTTCCTATCTTTCAGGGTTGTTTTACGCTTTAGATGGGGATAAAAATAAGGGGCTAGGCTATCTTAACGAAGCTTATGGAATCACTCAAAGCTCTTTTGTGGCTAAAGACTTGCTCTATTTTAAAAACCCTAATAAAAGCCATTTCACTTGGATCATCATTGAAGATGGCAAAGAGCCGCAAAAAAGCGAATTCAAAATCGATGTGCCTATTGTCATGATTGATTCGGTTTATAATGCGAGTCTGGCTTTCCCAAAGTTGGAAAAAGGGGAAGCGTTTTATCGTAATTTCACCCTTGAAGAGAAAAATAAAACGACACCCTTTGAAACGCTATCTTTAATAGATGCAGTGGTTGCGAGCGAGTTTAGGAAGCAATTGCCCTATATCATCACCAGAGCCATTTTATCTGCCACTCTTAAGGTGGGTTTGCAAGCGATTGCAAATTATTATTTAGGGTTTTTTGGGGGGTTAATCACTTCATTGTATTCAGGCATAAGCACCTTTGCAGACACGAGAAACACGAGCATTTTTGCACATAAATTCTATGTTATGCGTATCGACAACAAGGCTTTTGAACATTATAAAGTCAAAGCCGACTCCACCGAGGCGTTTTCGTTTTCTTTAAAACCTTGCAAAAAATCGCTTGAAAGCCCTGAAGTCATTGACGCTAAAGAATTGCTTTCAGGGTTTGTGGCAGCCCCAAAAGTCTTTTGTTCTAACCGCCATAATATTTTATATGTGCGCAGTTTTAAAAACGGGTTTATTTTAAAGCAGTTGGAATAAACTTAAAAAATATAAAAAGAAACCCTAAAGTAACATTTAGCTTTCAAGTGCAGGTGCAAAAAACGATATAATCCACTAATAAAAACTTAAGGGGAAGTCATGGCTGATAGTTTAGCGAACATTGATCAAGTTACGAGCTTGCATAAAAATAACGAGTTGCAATTGTTGTGTTTTAGGTTGGGTAAAAACAAGGATTTGTATGCGGTCAATGTCTTTAAGATCCGTGAAGTGGTGAAATACCATGGCAATCTCACTATCATTAGCCACGAAAACAATTCGCTAGTTGAAGGGCTAATCATTATAAGAGAGCTCACTATTCCTTTGATTGATATGAAAAAATGGTTTTATTATGACAGCCAAAACAAAAACAAGGATTTACGCCCTTATAAAATAGAAAAAGACAAGGGCGAAGACGACATCATTATGATTTGTGAATTTTCCCGTTGGACTATAGGGGTTAGGATCTATGAAGCGGATAGGATCTTAAGCAAGAAATGGACTGAAATGGAGCAAAGCTCTGGATTAGGGGGATCTACAGGCAATAACAAGCTCGTGAGCCGCACGCGCTATTTTGATGGGCGTTTGGTGCAAGTGGTGGATATTGAAAAAATGCTTATAGATGTGTTCCCTTGGATTGAAGAAGAAAAACACAGCGATTTAGAAATGCTCTCTAAAATCCATTCTAACCAGTGCGTTCTCCTTGCTGATGACTCCCCAAGCGTTTTAAAAACCATGCAAATGATTTTAGACAAATTAGGGGTCAAGCACATAGACTTTATTAATGGCAAAACCTTATTGGAGCATTTATTCAGCCCAACAACAAATATCAGTAACATTGGTCTTATTATCACCGATTTAGAAATGCCAGAAGCGAGCGGTTTTGAAGTGATCAAGCAGGTTAAAAACAACCCTTTGACTTCAAAAATCCCTATCGTGGTCAATTCTTCTATGAGCGGTAGCTCTAATGAAGACATGGCTAGGAGTTTAAAGGCGGATGATTTCATCTCTAAATCTAACCCCAAAGACATACAGCGAGTGGTTAAGCAATTTTTGGAATTAGCATGAAACAATACAGTGCTATCCCCACCCCTTGCTATGTGCTAGAGAGCGAACGCTTAGAAAAAAACGCCAACATCTTAGAGATTGTGCACCAACAAAGTGGGGCAAAAATTTTGCTCGCTTTAAAAGGGTATGCGTTTTGGCGCGAGTTTGGAATTTTAAGGAAAAAATTGAATGGGTGTTGTGCGAGCGGTCTTTATGAAGCCAAGCTCGCTTTTGAAGAATTTGGGGGGCGAGAGAGTCAGAAAGAAATTTGCGTTTATAGCCCAGCCTTTAAGGAGGCTGAAATCAATGCCATTTTACCCCTAGCCACAAGCATTATTTTTAACTCTTTTTATCAATATACCACCTACAAAGACAGGATTTTAGAGAAAAACAAACAATTAGAAAACTTAGGCTTAAGCCCCATTAAAATGGGTTTAAGGATCAACCCCCTTTATAGTGAAGTAACCCCAGCGATTTATAACCCATGCTCTAAAGCAAGCCGGTTAGGGATTGTGCCTAGCGAATTTGAAAAAGGGGTCAAAGAGCATGGTTTAGAAGGGGTGAATGGGTTGCATTTCCATACGCATTGTGAGCAAAATGCTGATGCTTTGTGTAGGACTTTAGAGCATGTAGAAAGGCATTTCAAGCCTTATTTAGAGGGCATGGAGTGGGTGAATTTTGGTGGAGGGCATCATATCACTAGAAGCGATTATGATGTGGATTTGCTCATTCAAACGATCAAAGATTTTAAAGAACGCTACTGCAACATAGAAGTGATTTTAGAGCCTGGGGAAGCCATAGGGTGGCAATGCGGGTTTTTGCTCGCAAGCGTGATAGACATCATTAAAAACGACCAAGAAATTGCGATTTTAGACACTTCTTTTAGCGCTCACATGCCCGATTGCTTAGAGATGCCTTATCGCCCTAGCATTCTTAAAATCTCCATAGAAAACGATGGAGAGCTTATTGAAGTTGAAAAGGGCGAAAATCAAGGGGCGTTTTCTTACTTTTTGGGCGGTCCTACTTGTTTGGCGGGGGATTTTATGGGGAGCTTTAGTTTTGATACGCCTTTAAAAAGGGGCGATAAAATCTTATTTAAAGACATGCTCCATTATACGATCGTTAAAAACAATTCGTTTAACGGCATTCCGCTCCCAAGCCTAGCTAAAATAGACGAACAAGGTTTCAAAATCCTTAAAAACTTTTCTTATGAAGATTATAAAAACAGGAATTAGGGCTTTTTAGGATTTTTTCCAACTTGTGAAAAGACTCACGCACAGCACCCCAATACCAAGCCCAGCAAACACTGCGCCAATGGTGTGCATGTCTAAATAAATGCGAGTGAGCATGGTTAAAGGGATTAAAGGCAAGAGCCATAAATATTTTTTAAAAGAATAACGGCGCATTAAAAACACTACCGCTAAACCCACCATAGACGAATGGCCGCTTGGCATGTTGAAATTACCCCCATAAGGGCGCTCGCCCAAACGCCGATGATTGATTGTTACATTATTTAAGACCCTTTTGGTGGTGTGCGTGAGAAGGGTCGTAGCGATAGAGGCGTTAGCGACTTGAAAAAGCCCTATCACATCTCTTTTGATTAAAGGGATCGCCACAGATAAAATCGTAGGGAGGAAGCGTGCATAATGCTCGGTGAAATGAAACACTAAAGGCACGCTTTGATGTTTAGGGATTTTAGGGAAAGGGACAAAAATACCTAATAAAATCAAGCCCAAGCTGAACGACAACAGAGTTTTAGAAAAGCTTTTGGGTAAGCTTTCACAAAATTTTTGTTTGAATGAGAACTTTTTCATGCGTGTTATTTTACTCTTTTTTTGCGCTTAAATAAATCTAAAGAAGGGCGATAAACAATGCTAGGGGTTTTAAAATCTTCAAACACCCCTAAAATGCTATGGAAAATGGTATTTTGGCTGATTGGGGTTTGGGTTTGGATGATGGAATGCTCTTTCTTAAAAAGATCGTTAGCATAAACGATAAAGGGGATCTCGTATTGCTCTTTAGGGGCGATGCTTTTAGGAGTGCCATGCAAATAGAACGCTCCTTCGCCCAAACTCTCGCCATGATCGCTCAAATAAATCATTAAGGCAGGTTGTTTGGCGTTTTCAAGCATGCTAATGAGCTTGTCTAACACATAGTCGTTATAAACAATGGTGTTGTCATAGGCGTTAATCAAACTTTCTTTGGAGCAAGAAGACAAGTCAGCACTTGAGCAATAAGGCTTAAACACCATAAAATTTAAAGGTGCTTTTTTGTCATAGTTTGGGCCATGCGATCCGGCAAGGTGCAAGATGAGTAAGACATTTTCGTTAGAGTGCTCTTTTAAAAGGTTAGGCACATTATAGAGCAAGGATTCATCATAAGGGGCGATAGCTTCACAATTAGGGCATTTTTGAATCAATTCATAGTTTTTAAGGTAGCTCGTAACCTTAACATTCTTTTCGCCATCATTAGCACTATACCAAAAGACTTTGATACCGGCTTTAGTCAAGTAAGTGGGTAAGTTTTCATAGGTGCTAAAGCTATTTTTAAAAGAAGAATCTAAAATGCATTCTAAACTCGCTGTCGTGTAAGTGGCACAAGAAGTGGCGTTAAAAAGAGTGAGTTCATTATCGGCTAATCGTTTGCTTAATTTTGGGGTGGTGGGTTTTTCATAGCCATAAAGGGCGTAATTATGCTTCCTAGCGCTTTCGCCTATGACAAGCACTACAAATGTATGAGAATGGTTGGGGGAAAAAAGAGGGAGCGGCTTGATAGTGGGGGCGAAAAGTTTAAGAGCGCTCGCTCTAAAAACATTCACGCTATAAGCAAAGGGTAGGATTAAACCTCCTATAAATTTCGCATGCTTGTCAAACCATAGCCAGGTTTTAGCGTTGATCAAAGCGTTAGCGATAAAGATGCAAACCAATATTAAAAGGGCTAAAAAGCACGCTTTTTTAGAAGAGGCTTTAAGGGGGATTTTATAGATGATATAGCCAGGCAACACCCCAAAAATAACGATAAAAATGAATAATTTAACGCTTAAAAAACCTAAAGCTTCATGCGTGTTGGTGTTTAAGGCATTACCCATCATGCTTTTATTTAAAAACACCTTATAAACGCTAATGAAATAGAAAGCGATGGAATTGAGCAAACTAAAAACAATCGCGCTCCAACGCATTAAAGAAGAAGAGATCAAACCTAACGCCAAAAAAAGAGCGCCATTAACGCAAAAAAGCGCGATAGCGATAATTGCTATAAGACTTATTTGATGGCTTTCTGTATAAGCATACACGAATAAGGGGAAATGATACAACGCACCAAAAATAAGGCTATAAAGCAAACTGGCTTGCAGACAAGTTAGGGGCTTTAAAAACTTTAGATGAAATGATAATGCCAAACATGCCCCTTAAGTCAATAAATTTTGAGATTATATCGTAGTTAGAGGGATTTATGGTTTGATCTAAGGGCTTTAAAGCGGGTTTGTTGTAGGATTTCATCACGCCCCATAGTCGCAATATGGGGCAAATCTGTTCTCAAAAGGAGCCATCATGTCTAAAGTGCACGATAAACGCTCTTGGAAAGTATTATACCTTGAAATTTCAATTTCTTGGTTTAAAATAGTGTTTTTGATGAAACGCTGAGTTCAAGAGTGTTCCCTTAAGCTTAGGGTTTCCTTATAAGTGGGTTTGTCCTTGACTTTTGGGGCGTTGGTTATTTTGTGATTAAAAATGATTAAAAAAGGGTTAAGAGAGCCAAAACCCTAATACTTATGCCTTCTCAAGCGTTTTACCAAATAATCCCCAGCGCTTTGAATGATTTGCACTAAAACGATAATGACGACTACCGCATAAAAAAGCACATCGCCCCTATAACTTTGATAACCAATCCTAATGGCTAAATCCCCTAATCCACCAGCTCCTAAAGCTCCTGCCATAGCTGAATAACCTATTAAAGAAATTAAAGTAATAGTGATATTATTCACTAAAGAGGGTAGGCTCTCTAAAAGCATCATTTTAATAACTCCTAAATGAGACGCTCCCAAGCTTAAAGTGGTTTCAATCTTGCCATGCTCTACTTCCATCAAAGAATTTTCAAAAAGCTTTGCGACAAAAGGAATGGCTGAAATGGCTAGTGGGATAATGCTCGCACTTGAGCCAATGCTTGTGCCAATCAAAAAGCGCGATAAAGGCAAAAGCAAAATAATCAAAATGATAAAAGGGAAAGAGCGAGTCATGTTGATAGAAGTGTCTAAAATTTTATGCAAAAGGGGCTTGTTTAACAAATGCCCTTTTTTACTCACTAACAATAAAACCCCTAAAGGCAAGCCAAAAACAACAGCCAAAAAACTCGCCACAAACACCATATAAAGCGTTTCTAGCGTGGCTTGAATTAGCATTTGAGCAATCATTTTAATCCTTTAATTTTTCCACTTGCAAGCCTAAAGCGTTTAAATACTCTAAAGCCCTTTGCGTTTCCGCAATGCTACCTAAAAACCGCACCACTAAATACCCTATATCTTTGGTCGTAAGCTCTTCAATATTGCCCGAAATAATGCTCACATCTATTTTAAAACGCCTGATTAAATTAGAAATGATCGGCTCATCTAAATGCTCCCCTAAAAACACGATACGATAAACATTCTGCGATTTCTTATCTGCATGCTCGTTTTTAATACCAATCAATTCTTTAGTGACGGCATGTTTAGGGTTAGCAAAAATTTCTTCCACCAAACCTCTTTCTACAATTTTGCCGTTGCTTATCACACACATTTGATTGCACAGCTCTTTAACCACTTCAATTTCGTGCGTGATGAAAACAACGCTCAAATCAAGCTTTTTTTGAATATCTCTTAAAAGCGTTAAAATAGAATGCGTGGTTTTAGAATCAAGGGCTGATGTGGCTTCATCGCAAAGCAACAAATTAGGGTAATTCGCTAAACTCCTAGCAATAGCCACGCGCTGTTTTTGCCCACCGCTTAGCTGTTTAGGATAAAAATGCATTTTATCTTCTAGCCCCACTAATTCCAATAATTCATGCACCCTAGATTTAATCTTATTTTTTTCCCATTGGGCGATTTCTAGGGCGAAAGCAACATTTTCAAACACATTTTTAGCGCTCAATAAATTGAAATGCTGGAAAATCATGCCTATTTTTTGGCGCGCTTTTTGCAATTCTTTAGGCTTTAATTGCAATAAATTAACCCCATTGACTAACACTTCGCCAGAACTGGGGCGCTCCAAACAATTAATCAAGCGAATGAGCGTGGATTTCCCTGCCCCTGAATAGCCTATCACACCTAAAATATCGCCTTTTTTTAACTCTAAATCCACGCCCTTTAAAGCATGAAACCCATTTTCATAAATCTTTTCAATATTTTTTAATTCTACTACCATCGTTTGATTTTAACTCACTTAGACATTTGTGCATCATTTTCTACGCTATTGAGCCACAAAAACACTTGCACCACGCTTTCATACAATTCTTCAGGTATCACGCTGTCTAATTCCACCTTTAAAAGCGAATCCACTAGCATGGGGTTAGAAAAGAGCGCTATATCGTATTCTTTAGCTTTTTGAATGATCCTTTTTGCCACTTCGCCCACCCCACTTGCGATCACTTTTGGGGCATGATCTTGCCCCATGTTATAAGCTAGAGCGGCGGCTTTTATGGTTTTATTCATCTAATACCCTAAAGTCAAGGCGTCGGCTTCATTCCAAGAAACATTTTTTTCAAACCCTCTTGTTTTTTTTAAAATAGACGCAACGCTACGGACTAACAAATCGGTTTCAATATTCACGCGCCTTTTGAGTTTATAAGTCTTAAAAAGGGTGTTTTCTAAAGTGTAAGAAATGATCGTTAGCCAAAACCCTTTTTCTTCCACCTTGCTCAAGGTCAAACTCACCCCATCAATCGCAATAGAGCCTTGCTCAACACACAATAAAAGCGTTTCTTTAGAAGCGCTGATAAAAAAATCCACTTGGTTAGCGTTGTGAATGATTTTTTCAACTACCCCTATCGCATCAATATGCCCTTGCACAAAATGCCCATCTAACCTAGCGTTCGCTTTTAGGGCCGGCTCAATATGGACTAAATCCTTGTAATTTTCTAACGCCACGCTGTTTTGGGTTTTTTGGCTCAATTCCACGCTAAAATGCGTTTTTGAACTTTCTATGGCGGTCAAACACGCCCCATTAATCGCAATGCTATCGCCAAGCTTGGGACTAAGATCGCTTTCTATACTTAAAACATTGTTTTTAAAACTTTTCACTTTAGCTATTTTATGGATTAACCCACTAAACATAATTGGTTGTTATTTTCCTTATGTTAAAATGCTCAGTTATTATAACATATTAAATAAAACCATAGGATAAGCATGTTTATTGATACGCACTGCCATCTAGACCACAAGGATTATGAAAACGATTTAGAAGAAGTGTTAAAAGAAAGCTTAGAAAAAGGCGTTTCTAAATGCGTGATTCCAGGTGCGGACATGAAAGATTTGAATAAAGCAATAGAGATTAGCGAAAAACATGAAGGCGTGTTTTTTGCCATAGGTGCTCATCCTTATGATGCGGATAGCTTTGATGAAAGCTTGTTTGAAGCGTTTGTTGGGCATGAAAAATGCGTGGCGATAGGCGAATGCGGATTGGATTACTACCGCTTGCCTAAATTGAATGAAAGAGAAAATTACAAAAACAAACAAAAAGAAATTTTTACAAAACAAATTGAATTTTCTGTCAAACACAAGAAGCCTTTGATTGTCCACATTAGAGAAGCGAGTTTTGATAGTTTGAATCTTTTAAAAAATTATCCTAAAGCTTTTGGGGTGTTGCATTGTTTTAATGCTGATGGCATGCTTTTGGAATTGAGCGATCGTTTTTATTATGGGATAGGGGGGGTTAGCACTTTTAAGAATGCTAAAAGGTTGGTAGAAATCCTCCCTAAAATCCCTAAAAACAGGCTTCTTTTAGAAACGGATTCGCCTTATTTGACCCCACACCCTTTTAGAGGCACTAGAAATAGCCCTACTTATATCCCTTTAATCGCTCAAAAAATTGCCGAAATAATTAATATAGAGACTGAAGAGCTCGCTTCTTTAAGCACGCATAACGCCCAAACGCTCTTTAACTTCCCTTAAAAGTAAAGTTGTATTTAAAAAAGTATTATTCAAGTTTGGTATAATTAGAGCCATTATTAAACTTATCAAATTATTAGGATTTTAAAAAAGAATGAAATATTTTAATACAAAATGGCTGTTTTTTTTAATGACTCATTGGCTTTTATTGGCTTCTTTGAGCCAAGCTAAGATCGCTTTTGAATCTAGTATTGACACCAAAGCGTTAGAAGCTTTTGGGGTTAATGCGAGCTTTTTATCCCAAATGCCAAGCGTTTTAAAAAAAATGAATGAAGAAGAGGAATGGCGGAGGTTGGTCAAAAGGTTTGATGCGAATTACCAATTTATCCCCATCATAAAAAACATGTTAAGAGAAGCGAGCGTCCCACAGGAATTCTTGTTTTTAGCGATGGCAGAGTCTCACTTTTCAACAAGGGCTTATAGCAGGAAAAGAGCAGTGGGGATTTGGCAGTTCATGCCAAGCACGGCGAAAGAATTGCACCTTAAAGTCAATCATTACATTGACGAAAGAAGAGATCCCATTAAAAGCACCAAAGCGGCTATCGTTTATTTAAAACAGTTATACAAGCAAACTGGAGAGTGGTATTTGGTCGCTATGGCGTATAATTACGGCTTACGAAAGGTTCAAAACGCCATTAAAGCCGCCGGCACTTCGGATATTAAGATCTTGCTTGATGAGGATAAAAAATACCTCCCCAAAGAAACGAGGGATTATATCCGCTCCATTTTAAGCCTAGCGTTAAAATTCAACAACCTAGACAATCTCAAAAACAAAGAGTATTTGCTCAATCGTGGGGCGAGGGTGAGTTTGGTTGGCGTTCCGTTTAAAAGGCATATCTCTTTAGTCCAAGTCGCCAAAAGTTTAAACTTGAGTTTAGAGACCCTAAAATCTTACAACCACCAATTCCGCTACAATGTTTTGCCCTCTAAAGATCCCACTTACACCATCTATATCCCTTATGAAAAACTCGCTCTTTTCAAACAACACCAGTTTAAGCAGCATAAAAGTGCTCAAACCAAAAGCCCTTTTATCACCCATGTCGTCTTGCCTAAAGAAACCCTATTTTCTATTGCTAAACGCTACCATGTCAGCATTTCAAGCATCCAATTAGCCAACAATCTTAAAGATTCCAATATCTTTACCCGCCAACGCTTGCTCATCCCTGCCAATAAAAAACTCATCGCTATAAGGGAATTTTAATGGGGTGGGCGTTGAAAAAAATTTGTTTTTTAGGGCTTGTCCTTTTAATTAGTGCTTGCACGACTAAAAACGATGGGGTCAAAAATTTATCTTACAAGCATGAAGGCTTGCGTGCTTATGAAAACGCTAAAGACTATGACCCCGTGACCAAAAAAGCCACCTATAAACGCAATTTTTTTGAACGCCATTTCAAACATCACACCAATGTGCAAGACACTAGTGCAAAAACCCAAAACCTAAATAATGGCATGCGTGATTCTAGTGCGATCCAAAGAGCTACCATGCGCCCTTATCAAGTGGGAGACAAGTGGTATTACCCCACTAAAGTGGATTTAGGCGAAAAATTTGATGGTATTGCGAGCTGGTATGGTCCCAATTTCCATGCCAAAAAGACGAGTAATGGGGAAATTTATAATATGTACGCCCACACCGCTGCGCACAAGACTTTACCCATGAACACCATTGTCAAAGTCATTAATGTTGAAAATAATTTAAGCACCATTGTGCGCATTAACGATAGAGGTCCTTTTGTGAGTGATCGCATCATTGATTTGTCTAATGCGGCCGCTAGGGATATTGATATGGTTAAAAAAGGTACGGCCAGCGTCCGCCTTATTATTTTGGGTTTTAGCGGGGTTATCTCCAAACAATATGAGCAATCGTTTAACGCCAATTCTTCAAAGATTTTGCACAAAGAATTTAGAGTTGGCGAGAGTGAAAAAAGCGTGAGCGGAGGGAAATTTTCCTTACAAATGGGGGCTTTTAGAAACCAAATGGGAGCCAAGACTTTAGTGGATAAATTGCAAATAGAGAGCAGGAATTACAGTGTTAAGGTTGCTTTTAAAGAGGGGTTGTATAAGGTTTTAATCCAAGGGTTTCAAAGCGAAGAAGAGGCTAGAGATTTTATGAAACAATACAATCAAAATGCGGTATTAACGAGAGAATGATTAAATTATTGCTTTTAGATGTGGATGGTACGCTCACGGATGGGTCGTTGTATTTTGATGAAAATTTTCACGAGCTCAAGGCTTTTAATGTCAAAGATGGGCTTGGCATGATGCTGTGGCAAAAATTAGGCAAAAAAATCGCTATTATTACAGGAAGAACTTCAATAATGGTCAAAAAACGCATGGAGAGTTTAGGCGTTCAGCTCGTTTTTATGGGTGTTGAAAATAAAAGTGCAGTTATAGAGCGGCTCAAAAAAGACTTGCAATTGGATGCAAACGAAATCGCATGCGTGGGCGATGACTATAACGATTTGGGCATGTTTAAGGCATGCGCTTTGAGTTTTGCCCCTTTTGATGCGCACCCTATCATTAAAAGCAAGGCTTATAGAGTGTTGCAAAATTTGGGGGGTAGGGGGGCTGTTAGGGAAGCGATTGATTATCTTTTAGAATTAGAAGGCCTACAAGATGAAGCGCTTAAGCTTTACCTCTAATAGCGTTTTAAACTTTTTTATTGTTTTATCTTTCATTACGATAGGGTTAGTTTTTTTCTTTTTACGCTCCCAACCTACTAGCGTGGTTTCTAAAGAAAATATCCCTAAAATTGAATTAGAAAATTTTAAAGCGTTTCAAATCAACGATAAAATCCTTGATCTTTCCATAGAGGGTAAAAAAGCCTTGCAATACGATGATTATGAAATCTTTTTTGATTCTAAAATCAGCCGTTATGATGAAGACATGATTGAAAGCGTTGAGTCTCCTAAAGCCAAACGGCAGCAGGATTTGTATTTCTTCCCTAATGGGGTAACTTACACAAGAAGCGATGATTCTAGTTTTTGGAGTGAAACAGGGATTTATGACCATAAGGAGCAAAATTTTAAAGGCAAGGGTCGTTTCATTCTCACTTCAAAGAATAGTAAAATTGAAGGGCTTGATATTTCTTATTCGCATGCTTTAGCCATTATTGAAGCGCAAAGCATTCAAGCTAACTTATTTTTAGATGAAATCAAGCAAAGCCAAAAAGGAAAGAAAAAATTCCCCGCTTTCAAAGGAGGGTTTTAATGCGTTGGTGGTGTTTTCTTATGTGTTGTCTTGGGATTTTGAGCATGATGAGTGCACAAAAAACAGATAATAAAAGTTTGAAAAAAGAAAAAGAGCTTTTGGAGATTACGGGCAATCAATTTGTAGCGAATGACAAAACAAAAACCGCCGTCATTCAAGGCAATGTGCAGATCAAAAAGGGTAAAGATAGGCTGTTCGCCAATAAAGTGATCGTGTTTTTAAACGATAAACGAAAGCCAGAGCGTTATGAAGCCATAGGGAACACGCGCTTTAATATTTTTACAGAAGATCATCGTGAAATCAGTGGGAGTGCTGATAAGCTCATCTACAATGCATTGAATGGGGAATACAAATTATTGCAAAATGCAGTGGTTAGAGAAGTGGGGAAATCCAATGTCATTACCGGCGATGAAATCATTTTAAATAAAACTAAAGGCTATGCTGATGTGCTAGGGAGTGCGAAACGGCCCGCTAAATTCGTGTTTGACATGGAGGAAATTAACGAAGAAAATCGTAAGGCGAAGCAAAGAAAGAAAAGCACCAAAGAAAAACCATGATTATTATTAAAGACGCCCATTTCATCACTTCTTCAAGTCAACTTTCACAATGCCCTGCGAGCCTGACTTCTGAAATGGTGGTTTTAGGGCGTAGCAATGTGGGCAAAAGCTCATTCATTAACACTTTATTAGGAAAAAATCTGGCTAAAAGCTCATCAACGCCTGGAAAAACCCGTTTAGCGAATTTCTTTTCCACCACTTGGGAAGATAAAAAAAACGCCTTAACGACCACTTTTAGCGTGATTGATTTGCCTGGGTTTGGCTATGCCAAAGTTTCTAAAAGCTTGAAAAAAGAATGGGAGGGGTTTTTATGGGAATTGTTGAGTGTGAGGACTTCAATCAAGCTTTTTATCCATTTAATAGATGCACGCCATTTGAATTTAGAAATTGATAAAAACGCCAAAGAAAATATTCAAACCCTTTTAAGGTCCGATCAAGCTTACCTTTCTCTTTTTACGAAATTTGACAAGTTGAATAAAAACGAGCAACACCGCCTTTTTTTAAACGCCCCTAAACCTTTTTTAATCAACACAACCCACTTTAACGCCCTTTCTTCAAAATACCCAACCCTTGAAATAGTGCGCCAAACCCTTTTAAAATACTTGCTCACTAACCCCCTATAAGCCACAACGCCATGCTCTCTTTAAAACAAGATTCTTTTTTATTCTTATGTTTAGGGGTTTTTGGCTTTTACTTTTATAGCCTTTTAAGGGACTTGATGCCTTTTTTACCCCCCATGCTTGGGTTTTTATTCTTATTTTATATTAAAAAATACGATCATTTATTGTCAAGTTTGAGCGTGTTTGGTTGCTTGTTTTGGTTTGAAAGCATGCATTTAAAGACTTTAGGCGTTTTGGCTTTGCTGTTTTTAATCTACCATCAAATCATTTATAAAAACTCGTTAAAGTTTTTTAATGATGGCTTTTTATTCAAATCTTTGCATGTGTTTTTTATTTATTATCTCTATTTATCGCGCTTTTTTTCGGTATCTTTGAGTTTAGAAACGATAGGTTTTCTCGCTCTTTTTGTGCTCATAGAGGGCGTTTTGTGGGGTCTGTATGAAAAATATTCGTTATAACCTTTTGCTTTTTGGTTTTATGGCGGTTTGGGGGTTACTAGCCTTAAATTTATTCATTTTAAGCGTTAAAAATCAAACATATTATGAAAAACTCGCCGAACGAAACATGACCAAAAAAGAATTTCTAATCCCTACAAGGGGCGATATTATAGACAGAAACCATGAATTTTTAGCCCTTAATGAATTGGTTTTTGGCGTGTTTTTGCCTAGCAGATTGAAGCAAAAAGAGCTTTTGGAAAAAATTGAAATCATCCAAAAATTTTTCCCTAATTTTTCCAAAGAAACGCTTCTAAACAACTACCAAAAAGAAAATTCACTTTATAACCATAACCTCATTAAAGTGGTTGGTTTCATTCCCTATGCCACCATGCAATCCCTTTATACCAAACTCATTCAAACTCAAGGCATTTTTGTGCACCCTTTAGACAAGCGCTACTACCCCAATAATGCTTTAGCTTCTCATGTTTTAGGCTATGTAGGAATGGCAAGTTTGCAAGATTTAAAAGACGATGAAGAGAATCAATACAGCCAAATTGTGGGCAAAACGGGCATTGAAAAAGAATATAACAAACTTTTACAAGGCAAGGTGGGCTATAAAATCATGCAAGTCAATGCTCTCAATCAAGAATTAGCCACTTTAGAAGTCATGCCACCAAGCACCAATAACCACTTGCAATTAAGTTTAGACAAACGCTTGCAAGAAGAAGCGGACAAGCTCTTTGAGAACAAAAGGGGGGCTATTTTGGTGATGAACGCAGAAAATGGGGAATTGCTCGTTGCAGGGAGTTACCCTGAATACAATTTGAATGATTTTGTGGGCGGAATCAGCCAAGACAAATGGCAAAAACTTCAAGATGATATTTATAACCCCTTACTAAACCGCTTCGCTAACGCTTTGTATCCGCCAGGATCTGTGGTTAAAATGGGCGTGGGCTTGAGTTTTTTAGAAAATCTCAATATCACAGAAAACACCACCATACCCACCCCCCCTTTCATTGAAGTGGGTAAGCGCAAATTCAGAGATTGGAAAAAAACAGGGCATGGCAATTCTAATTTGTATAAAGCCATTAGAGAGTCGGTGGATGTGTATTTTTATAGGTTTGGGCTTGAAATCTCCATAGAAAAACTTTCTAAAACTTTAAGGGAAATGGGCTTTGGGGAAAAAACAGGCGTTGATTTGCCGAGCGAATTTGTGGGGATTGTGCCGGATAATTTATGGAAACTCAAGCGCTTCAATCAAGACTGGCATGTTGGGGACACGCTCATTACCGCTATTGGGCAAGGCTCTTTTTTAACCACGCCCTTACAAGTGCTCGCCTACACGGGACTCATTGCCACAGGCAAACTGGCAACGCCTCATTTTGCTATCAATAACAAAACGCCCCTTAAAGATCCCTTGAATAGCTTTCAAAAAAAGAAGCTCCAAGCCTTGCGCGTGGGCATGTATGAAGTGTGTAACCATAAAGACGGCACCGCTTATCATTCTACAAGAGGTTCTAAAGTCACTTTAGCGTGCAAAACCGGCACCGCACAAGTCGTAGAGATCGCTCAAAACATCGTCGATCGTATTAAGGAAAAGGATATGGAATATTTCCATCGATCCCATGCATGGATCACGGCGTTCTTGCCTTATGAAAAACCCAAATACGCTATCACTATTTTAGTAGAGCATGGGGAAGGAGGGTCAAAACTAGGGAGCTTGTTAGTGAAAATGAGCAACAAACTCTATGAGCTTGGCTATCTTTAACATTTCTATCGCTTGAGGTTGCAAGCTTTTTATATAGTCAAATTAAAACGGTGCTTTTTGTTGAGCCCAACAAACACCACCTGCCTTAAAGATGGGTTTTGCTTAATGGTCTTAAAAAGCTGGGATAATTGCTCCCTTATAGGTATCCAAAATAAATTTCCTAGTCTTTTCGCTTTGTAAGGCTTGGATCAACGCTTTTATGGCTTCATCTTGTGCGTTATCCTCACGAGCGGCTACAAGATTAGCGTAAGGCGAGTCCTTATCTTCTGAAAATAACGCACCGGTGAGATTAGCTTGCAAAGCGTAATTCCCATTGATAATAGCCCCATCCACATCCCTTAAAACTTTAGGCAACAAGGCAGCTTCCAAAGGCTTGATTTTAATGTTATAAGGATTTTTGACAATATCAAACTC
This sequence comes from Helicobacter acinonychis, assembly GCF_900461455.1. Lineage (NCBI taxonomy): Bacteria > Pseudomonadati > Campylobacterota > Epsilonproteobacteria > Campylobacterales > Helicobacteraceae > Helicobacter > Helicobacter acinonychis. The sequence goes on from NZ_UGIA01000001.1 coordinate 1,445,689, forward strand.
AGTGGCGTATAAATTGCTTGGGTCTTTGAGAACGATAAGCCTTTGTTTGTGCAATAAAATCAACGCCCTACCTTGATTACTCGGATCATTAGGCACAGCAATCACCGAGTCTTTTTTAAGGTTTTTAATGTCCGTAATTTTTTGAGAATAAAATCTTAAAGGCTCCACATGGACATTGGCTAAACCAATAAGGTGCATTTTTCTATCCAAATTAAACCTATCCAAATAAGGGCGGTGTTGGAAAAAATTTGCGTCTATAGAGCCATCATTGAGCGCTAAATTAGGCAATACATAATCGGTAAAAGGCACGATCACCAAATCAATTCCTTGCTCTTTTAAATCCCCTACTACAGATTGCAAGATTTGAGCATGCGGAACAGGGGTAGCGCCTACTTTAAGCTCACGAGTGATCTCATTTTTTTTCTTGTGGTGTTTGGCGTCTAAGAGGTTAAAAAAACTTAAAATAATAGCCGTTACGCAAGTAATACGCTTGAATATATTCATAAAAACCCTTTATTAAAAAATTAATCAAAAGTTATAAAAAGATAAAACGATACGAAAATTTTGGAAACTAGCAAAGAATAAAAAGAAAAGGATTCAACCAAGAACAATAAAATTCTTCTTGGCTAAAAGAGTTAAGTTATTAAAGCTTAACAGAATTTTCTTTAAGATATTCTGCAACACCTTTATGGGTAGGTTTCATACCTTTATCACCTTTTCTCCAACCTGCTGGGCACACTTCACCATGTTCTTCAAAGTGTAAGAGAGCATCTACCATGCGAAGCATTTCATCGGCATTCCTACCTAATGGTAAGTCATTGATCACGGCATGCCTTACTTTCATGTTTTTGTCAATCAAAAAAGCTCCTCTCAAAGCGATCGCCTCTTCAAACAACACATCATAGTCTCTAGAAATGCTTTTAGTAATATCAGCCACCATAGGGAAAGACACTTGACCAATACCGCCTTTTTCTACAGGGGTGTTTTTCCATGCAAAATGCACTTGCTCGCTATCAATAGACACACCAATGACATTAAAGCCTTTTTCTTGGAAGTCTTTCACTCTTTTGTCAAACGCAATGATTTCTGTAGGGCACACAAAAGTAAAATCTTTTGGCCAAAAGAAAAGGATCGCACCACTCTTACCCAAATTTTTAGAAAGTTCAAAGTGCTCATCAACCTCATTGTTTCCTAAAACAGCGGGTGCTTTAAAATCGGGGGCAAGTTTTGTAACTAACATACTGTAACTCCTTAAGTGTTTAAAAAATTTCGTTAAATCTAAACAGATTTAATTTGACTGTTTTCCACTTCCCTTGCGGAAACATATAGGGAGTATATTCTTAAAAAGTTAATGAAAAAATATTTTTTTTAACATTTTAGGATTTTGTGAAAAATAGTTTCATTTTTACTGCTTTTATTTCCTTTATAGTGTTATAATCATTTCATAAAATCACACTCACACGAAAGGATTGTTATGTTTAGTTTGAAAAAAGCCTTAATTTCTTGTTCTTTAGGTGCGCTTCTTGTTTCATCATTATTGGGCGTGGCTAACGCTAAAGAAATGAAAGTCAAAGATTATTTTGGGGAGCAAACCATACAGCTTCCTATTTCTAAAATCGTTTATTTGGGTAGTTACGCAGAAGTGCCTGCTATGCTGAATATTTGGGATAGGGTTGTAGGTATTTCGGATTACGCTTTTAAATCTGATATCGTTAAAGCCACTCTCAAAGATGAAGATCGCAAACGCATTAAAGTGATGAGTAGCGATCATGTGGCGGCATTGAATGTGGAGCTTTTAAAAAAGATTAGCCCCAATGTGGTCGTAACCTTTGTGGGTAACCCAAAAGCGGTAGAGCATGCGAAACAATTTGGGATTTCAATCCTTTCTTTCCAAGAAAAGAGCATTAAAGAAGCCATGCAATCTATTGAAACGCAAGCCAAAATCTTAGAGATTGACGCTTCTAAAAAATTCGCCAAAATGCAAGAAACTTTGGACTTTATTGCTGAGCGTTTGAAGAATGTCAAAAAGAAAAAGGGCGTGGAATTTTTTGACAAACCCAATAAAGTTAGCGGCCATAAAGCCTTGGATACGGATCTTTTAGAAAAAGGGGGCGTGGATAATCTTGGCTCTAAATATGTCAAGTATGGGCGCGCTGAAATCAATATAGAAAAGATTATTAAAGAAAACCCTGAAATCATTTTCATCTGGTGGATAAGCACGCTTAATGCTGAAGATATTCTAAATAACCCCAAATTCGCTACCATCAAAGCTGTCAAAAACAAGCAAGTTTATAAACTCCCCACAATGGATATTGGTGGGCCAAGAGCCCCACTCATTAGCTTGTTTATCGCTTTAAAAGCCCACCCTGAAGCGTTTAAAGGCGTGGATATTAATGCAATGATCAAAGATTACTATAAAGTGGTTTTTGGTTTGAATGATGCAGAAATTGAACCCTTTTTGTGGCATTAATTTTTAAAAAAGAGCTAATATTTTTTAGCTCTTGGTGTATCGCGCTAGGCTTAAAACCATCCCTATGGCGATACAATTCGCTAAAAGCGAACTCCCTCCATAGCTTAAAAACGGCACCGCAAGACCTTTAACCGGAAAGATTCCGCCCACCCCAAAAGCATTAATCACCAAAGAAAACCCTAAAAGTAGTGCCACGCCCACGCAAAACAACGCGTATTTTGGCTCTTTCAAGCGATTGGCGATCCTAAAAATCAAAACCATCAAAATAGAAAACAAAATAAAACAAATGCATAACCCTAAAAACCCCCATTCTTCAGCGATCCCAGCTAAAACCATATCCGTATGCACTTCGCTTAAAAACCCAAGCTTGATTTGCCCTAGCCCAAGCCCTTGACCCAATAGCCCCCCATTATGCATGGCATTGCCCGCATGAAAGATTTGATAAGATTCGGGCAAATCGCTCATTTTAAGAGCGTTAGCCAATTTATCCGGCAAAAGCGTGAAAAGCGAATTTTGCAAATTGGACCACCATAATTTTAGGCGTAAAATCCTATGAGCGCTCGTAACAATCGCTAAAACGCTAATTGCAAACGCCCCTGAAACAATCAAACCAACCAAATGCGTGCTCCCCCCAGAAAAGACTAACAACACGACTAAAACCGCCCCTAAAAGAACGATCTGCCCCAAATCATTTTGCAAAACCCCCACCCCAAGCGCTAATGCCATAAACACAAACGAATAAGGCACAAAAGTGATGAGCTCTTCTTTAACATTGATCCTTTTTTTGGCTACAAAGGTGCGAGACAAACTCCATGCAAGAAAAAAGGTAAAACCAATCTTTAAAAACTCCAAAGGCGCTAGAGAGAAAAACCCCAAACGGATCCAGCGCTTCGCTCCCCCTGCACTACTAGAAAGGCTTTCAGGCAAAATAGGCATGGCAACGATGAGTAATGGTGGGATAAAAAGGAGCGAAAACCCTAAAGGGCTAAACCATTTTTTAGGATCGACCCTAGACAACCCCCACATGACAACAATCCCCATGATTGCGCTTATAAGCTGGCGTATAAAAAAATGGAATTCCCCATAGTGATACAACACTACTGTGGTGTAAGTTGAGAGCGAATAGCTCATCAATACCCCTAAAAAAATCAATAGCGAAGTGCAAAAAAACAGGCTTTTCTCTGTAGTCATTAGGATTTCCTTATTTTAGGTTTAAATGGGTGTTATCTTAAGGTATTTTAGAGGTATTTTACACTATAATGGGTGCAAATTGGCTTATCGCTAAGGCTTGATTTTAATCAATTGCACTCTTTAGGGGCAATAAGCGAGTTTTGGAATAATTTTTGCATATTCAAGAGTCTAAAGGGTTTAAAAAAAAGGGTTTTTATATGGATTTTTCTAAAGCGTTTGGATTGGTTTATAGAGCACTAGATTATAGGGCTTTAAGGCAAGATATGATCGCTTCTAACATCGCCAATGTGGATACCCCTTTTTACAGACCAAAGGATTTGGATTTTGAAAGCGTTTTAGCGAAGAAAAAAGCAGAAATTTTTGAAAACCAATCTAGTAAGATTTTGCCTTTAGCCCACACTAACCCCAAGCATTTAGACTTTGAAAATAATGCAAATGATGGGGCAAGCCTTTTTTTTAGAGATGGGCATTTGGCTAAAAATGATGGCAACAGCGTGGATTTAGACATTGAAACGAGCGAGATGGGTAAAAATTCTACCATGTATTTGGCCTTGAGTTCAGCCTTAAAAAAGTATCGAGGTATCGTGAATTACGCCATTGACTCTAGTAAGAATTTATAGTTAAGGGAAAAGCATGTTTTTATCTTCTTTTGATATTAGTGGTTATGGCTTGTCTGCTCAACGCTTGAGAGCTAATTTGATTTCTTCTAATATCGCTAACGCTAACACCACGCGCACGAGCGAAGGAGGTCCTTATAGGAGGCAAGAAGCGGTGTTTAAGGCTTTTGATTTCAATGAAGTTTTGAATCAAAAAATCGCTCAAAACAACCAAATTATCCCCTATGAAGACCCCTTAGATGAAGGCGATGATAACCCCTTAATCCCTATCACAAGCGTGGTTGTGGATAAGATTGTGCGCGATGATAGCGAGCCTTTGATGAAATACGACCCAAGCCACCCTGACGCTAACGCACAAGGCTATGTGGCTTACCCCAATGTGAACGCGGTGGTTGAAATGGCGGACTTAGTGGAAGCAACGAGAGCCTATCAGGCTAATGTTGCCGCCTTTCAAAGCGCTAAAAACATGGCACAAAATGCAATCGGCATGTTACAAACATGAATGATTTAGAGCAATTTAGGTAGCATTAGCCAAAGATTAGTAGAATACAAAAATGAATAAAATATTTGATAAAGTTAAATTTTTAAAAAAGAGCTTAAGGAGGTTCTATGCAAGCCATACACAATGATAAAAGCTTATTGAGTCCTTTCTCTGAGCTTAACACAGACAATAGGACTCAAAGAGAAGAATCAGGTAGCACCTTTAAAGAACAAAAAGGTGGGGAGTTTTCTAAACTCTTAAAACAATCCATCAGTGAGCTTAACAACACTCAAGAGCAATCTGATAAAGCTTTAGCAGACATGGCGACAGGGCAAATCAAAGATTTGCACCAAGCAGCTATCGCCATAGGGAAGGCTGAAACGAGCATGAAGCTCATGCTTGAGGTGCGTAACAAAGCTATTAGTGCTTACAAAGAGCTTTTAAGAACGCAGATCTAATCTCTCAAGTAGCGTTTTTTAAAATGATCGCTTGGTCTTTTTCTTTGGAAGAGCGATCTTTTTTTGCTACACCCAATTTTAATGGATCTTGTCATCAAAATTCACACTCCCATGCGTTGTGAAACTCCAACGCCACGCCATTTCTAAGTAAGCACTCATGGATAATAAAGATATTGATTCTCACTTCAACCTAGAGCAATTTTTACAAACCCAAAGATACAAGTGTGCTTCTACTGGTTTAGTTTTTTTATTGCTTTTTTTGTTTTTTTTGATAGTGGCGTTTTTCAAGGCTTTTTCTCCGCGATCCAACATGCCCACTCTGATGGCAAGCAAGCAAGACATTGCTACTAGGGGGGCTATTTATAGTCAAGATAACTACAGCCTAGCCACTTCACAAACCCTTTTCAAACTGGGCTTTGACACGAGGTTTTTAAACCCAAATAAAGAAGATTTTTTCATTGATTTCCTTTCTATTTATAGCAATATCCCTAAAAAATCCTTAAAAGATGCGATCAACACGAAAGGCTACACGATTCTAGCTTATGATCTCACGCCCAACACGGCTGCCAATCTTAAAGACTTGAACAGGAAATTTTTAGCCTTTGGGGTTTTTCAAAATTTCAAAGACGCGCACGATAAAGTATGGCAAAAGCAAGGGTTAAATATTGAAGTGAGTGGCGTTTCTAGGTATTATCCTTATCAAAATAGCTTAGAGCCTATCATTGGCTATGTGCAAAAAAAAGAAGAAGACAAACTCACTCTCACTACCGGTAAAAAAGGCGTTGAAAAATCTCAAAACCACTTGCTTAAAGCCCAACAAAATGGCGTAAGGACAGGCAAAAGAGATGTGGGTTTTAATTTCATTCAAAACCACTCTTACACCGAATTAGAGCGCCTTGATGGCTATGAAGTGTATTTAAGCATTCCTTTAAAGCTTCAAAGAGAAATTGAAACCTTGCTAGACAAAACCAAAGACAAACTCAAGGCTAAAGAAATCCTAGTGGGTATTATCAACCCTAAAAGTGGGGAAATTTTATCTTTAGCTTCAAGCAATCGTTTTGATCCGAATGCGATTAAAGCCAGCGATTATGAAAACTTGAATTTGAGCGTTGCTGAAAAGGTTTTTGAGCCAGGCAGCACCATCAAACCCATTGTTTATTCCTTGCTACTAGATAAAAAATTGATCAACCCCAAAGAGCGCATTGATTTGAATCGTGGTTATCACCAACTAGGAAAATACACCATTAAAGACGATTTTATCCCTAGTAAAAAAGCCCTTGTTGAAGATGTTTTGATCCAATCTAGTAATGTAGGCATGATAAAAATCAGCAAAAATCTCAACCCAGAGGATTTCTATAATGGGCTTTTAGGCTATGGATTTTCTCAAAAAACTGGTATCGACTTATCTTTAGAAGCCACAGGAAAGATCCCTCCTTTGTCCGCTTTCAAGCGCGAAGTGTTAAAAGGCAGCGTCTCTTATGGCTATGGGTTGAATGCGACTTTTTTGCAGCTTTTAAGGGCTTATGCGGTGTTTTCTAATGAAGGTAAATTAACCACCCCCTATTTAGTGCAACGAGAAACCGCCCCTAATGGCGATATTTACATCCCTAGCCCCAAACCAACTTTTCAAGTCATTAGCCCAAAAAGCGCTAGAAAAATGAAAGAAACCTTAATTAAAGTGGTGCGTTATGGCACAGGCAAAAACGCTCAATTTGAAGGGCTATACATAGGGGGTAAAACAGGCACCGCTAGGGTGGCAAAAAACGGGAGTTATAGCACGGAGTCCTACAACAGCTCTTTTTTTGGGTTTGCTGAAGATGAAAAGCAAGCTTTTACCATTGGCGTGGTTATCTTAGGCTCGCATGGCAAGGAAGAATATTATGCCAGCAAGATTGCAGCCCCTATTTTTAAAGAAATCACCGAAATTTTAGTGCGTTACAATTATCTCTCTCCCTCTGTTGCAATTCAAAATGCTTTGGAAAAGAATCGTTTGAAGTAAGGCTAGAATTTAGAGTAAAATGCATGAAAGATTTTATAAAAAATTAAGCCCGCTAAAGATAAAAATAATACCCAATAAATTGCCATGCTTTTGATCGAGAACATAATATATAGGTGATTGAATCTGCGAGAGTCTTTTTTTAACAAATCATTTTTGGGAAGCGCTTCAAACATTCTTTGAGTGGTTGTGGGTCTGTTTTCTACCAGCCATTTATGTTGCTCTCTAAACATTCTTTCAAATCTAAGATAATACGCATCTGAGAACCAAAAGATACCCATAAGAAAGACTTTCTATCGTGGATGAAGGGTTTATGGTATTAAGAGACAAAACACCCGTTGCAAGAACGAGAGTCCATTTTTTGCATTCCAAAGAGTTTTGCGCCATTCTGTTGGTAATGCCTTGCAAAATTTTAAGCTCTTCTACAAGGATTTTTTCTCTGCCTATGGGGGTGTTTTCCGTGTTGTTTGATATTTATCTATCAAAGCTCAAAGTCCAAGCGCCTTTGCCGGTTTGTATTTCTGCTTCTTTAATATCACACCCTTGAGAAAAGCTCTCTATTTTTCTCCAAACTTAAGGGTTTGAGATTCCATCGTCACACCTTTTTGCTCTAATCGAGAAATTTTATTTTCCATGTTTGCTAACCTTTCTTTTTCGTCAAATTCTTTATAAACGCTTGCCATATCTTTAAAACCCTGTATAGAAATTGGAGCAATTTGACTTAAACACCCATTTGAACTGCCTCTGTTACTAGAACAAAATTGACAGCACAATTCCCCCTATTAAGCTTTACACCTTGAATAGTAATGCTATCTGCTTTAGAGCTGATCTGAAACTCTCCCTTGTTATTCACGCTCATTTCAACCGGCGATTCACCGCCGCCACCATTCCCACAGCCGACTAAATACAAAGCTAAACAGATCGCACCCAATAATTTTTTTGATAAGTTTTCATTTTGTATCCTTTATTATAGATTAAAAGCAATAAAATCTTTTGACTATACTAGACTTTAGGTTTAGCTTAAGAGTGCCTAAATTTTGGGGTTGTAGGGGGCGTTTGGAGGTTAAAAAATCTCTTCGCATGCCTTTTTATCTTTATTGAGTAAGCATGCTTTTTGCAGCTCAATGAAGCGTTTTTTCCTTTCTTCTTCGGTGCTAGGCTTTTCAACAGAATGTGAAGTCTTTGAAGTGGGGGTGAATTTGGGCATATACCCTAGCTTATTGGCCAAATAAAAACCCAAAGCCGCCACTAAAATAAAAATCCAATCCGTTTTTCTTATCTTAGGACAAAATTTACACGCCATGATTTAATCCTTAAAACATTTGAAGTATAATACACTCTTATAGTCAAATTTTAAGTTTAGGAAAATTGCATGTGGAGTTTCATTCAAAAAATCTTTAAGGCTTTAGTGATCATGCCTTTAGATTTTATTACGAAATATTTCAAGTCGTTTGTGTTATTGTTGATTGTGTTAGTCTTTTTTAGTGCTAAAGAAAGTGCCCCAAGCACTCCGCCTAATCTCGCCAAACTCTATTTGAATGGGGCGATTTTTAGCACGGAATATTTTAACAAAGAAGTGGATAAGATTTTAAAAACCCCTAGCATTAAGGGCGTTTTGCTTTTGATTGACTCCCCTGGTGGGGCTGTGTCAGCGAGCGTGGAATTGAGCGAAAAAATTGCTGATTTGAAGCAAAAAATACCTGTTCTAGCGTATGCTAGGGGGGTTATGGCGAGCGGGAGTTATTATGCGGGCATGCAAGCGAGTGAAGTTTATGCCTCTAAAGCGAGCTTGATTGGCTCTATTGGGGTGATTTTTTCAGGTGCGAATGTGGAAAACTTGCTCAATAAAGTCGGTGTAGCCACTCAAGGCGTGCATGCAGGCGAATATAAAGAAATAGGCACTTTCACTAGGGCGTGGAAACCTAACGAAAAGGATTTTTTACAAAATTTAGTCAATGAGCAATACCAAATGTTTGTGAATGATGTCGCTAAAGCGAGAAACTTAAACCCCAAGGATTATAAAAATTTTGCTGAAGGGAAAGTTTTTAGCGCTCAAAAGGCTTTAAGTTTAAAGCTTATTGATAAGATTAGCACGATCAAACAAGCCCAAAATCGTTTAATGGAATTGAGTAAGGTCAAAAAAGCTTATTGGCTAGAAAAAAGCCCTATGGAGCGTTTTATTGAAAAAGCCACGCAATCAGCGACAAATATCATCACGCAAGCGCTTGGGTATCAATTATTGATGAGGTAAGATGTTAGAATTCATTTTAAAATTCCAAGCCAAAGACGCTAAAGGCCTGGTGAGTGCGATTAGCACCACCATCGCTAACAAGGGCTATAATATTGTCAAAAACGATGAATTTGTTGATCCTTTAAAACAACGCTTTTTCATGCGCTTAAAAATCCAAAAAGAAATTAAGCCCTTGAACACTGAAATTAAAGAACAAGAAGAGTGGGTCTTAAAAACCGCTCTTTTTAAAGCTTTAGAAAATTTTAAAGCGCTGTTGATTGAAGTCATTTTAATGCGCAAAAAAAACATTGTTTTACTCGCCACTAAAGAGAGCCATTGTTTAGGGGATCTGCTTTTAAGGGTGTATGGGGGGGAATTAAACGCTCAAATTTTAGGCGTTATCGCCAATTACGAGATTTTACGCCCTTTAGTGGAAAAATTTGATATCCCTTATTTTTATGCACCTTGCGCTAACCAAATTTTGCATGAAAAAGAAGTTTTAGCGATCATCAAAAATTTGGAATCAGAGCATCAAACAAGCATAGACTTGCTCGTTTTAGCCAAATACATGCGCATTTTAAGCCATGATTTTACAAAGCGTTATGAAAACCAGATCCTAAATATCCATCATAGTTTTTTACCCGCATTCATTGGGGCTAACCCTTACCAGCAAGCCTTTGAAAGAGGCGTGAAAGTCATTGGGGCTACGGCACATTTTGTGAATGAAAGCCTTGATGCAGGGCCTATTATTTTACAAGACACTTTACCCATCAACCACAATTACAGCGTGGAAAAAATGCGTTTGGTGGGTAAGGATATAGAAAAACTGGTTTTGGCTAGGGCGTTAAAACTGGTTTTAGAAGACAGAGTCTTTGTGCATGAAAACAAAACGGTGGTGTTTTGAATGCTTTTAGATCTCATCAACCTCAATGAAGAAACCCTAAAAGAAAGGATCAAAACCGAATTCTTTAAGGATAAGAAATTCCTTTATAGTGGGGATAAGATAGATTTCATGTTAAGCTATAAGCACACTAACACCATCTTACCTGTTTTATGGGGCGAAGCCAAAAGGGGCGATTTTGACGATTTAGACAAAGCCTTCACGCAACTCTTTTTAACCATAGGCAAGTATAAGCTCAATACCCAATACACCCCACCTTACTTGTGCACTTTTAGTGCTATTAGAATGGAATTTATCGCCTTTGATAACGCGATCACAAGCTTTCTTTACAGAAGCGATATAGACTTTTCTATCACCCCAAGCAACCACAACACAGAGGGCTTTAAACATGCTTTAGATGCGTTTAAAGCCATGTGTAAACCCAATAAATTTGTTTTTGACTTTAAAACCCAAAGCGAAGAATGCAAAGAATTTATCAAAAACATTTTAAACTCCAGCCATTTAAATAAAATCCAAATTGATAAAAACAATTTTGTTACGATCTATCAAAAGTGGCTTTATGCTGTCAAACACACCATTAACATGCCCAATTGGGAATTAGCCAAAGCCAAGGGCATTTTAGATGCAGACTATTATTTAGCGGACTTGCTTAGCGATGGCGATAAAACCATTATTGAGAAATTGCAAACGATTTTAAGCTCTAGCCATTATGAATTGAAAAGGGGCTTGAATGATTTAGGCGTAATGGATTTGATGAGGGTTGATTTCACAGACGGCCAGCAAGCCCACAAAGAATTTTGGAGCGTTTATGAAAGGCCTCCTAAATTAGAGTTTCAAACTTTTATTTTAGAGCGGCGCGATTTATTGGTGCCAAGCGATGTGAGAGAAAGGAAGGGGGCATTTTTCACCCCTAAAATTTGGGTAGAAAAAAGCCAAGAATGCTTAGCTATGAGTTTGGGGCAAGATTATCAAGACGATTATATCATTTGGGATTGCACTGGGGGGACTGGGAATTTGCTTAGGGGTTTATTGAATAAAGCGAATTTGTATCTATCCACTTTGGATAGTAATGATGTAGCGATTGTCAAAGAATTAGCCGCCACCAACCAACTAAACCTGCTGGAAAACCATGTTTTCCAATTTGATTTTTTAAACGATGATTTTTTGAGCGCTAAAGTGCCAAAAAGTTTGCAAGAAATCTTAAAAGATAAAGAGAAACGAAAAAAGCTCATTATTTATATCAACCCACCTTATGCAGAAGCTTCTACAACAGCCACAAGAAGTGGCACAGGAAGCAATAAGCCTAAAGTTGCTGTAACAACTTTTTTCACAAAGAATAAAAGTGAATTAGGCAGTGCAGGTCGTGAGCTTTTCGCCCAATTTTTCATGCGCATTTTTCATGCGCATTTACAAAGAGTTGAACGGCTCTGTCATGGCGAGTTTTTCAACGCTCAAATACCTTAACTCCAGCAATTTTAAAAAATTCAGAGAAGCCTTTAAGGCAAAGTTTTTAAAAGGGTTTATGGTGCCTGCGGATAGCTTTGATAACGTGAAGGGGCAATTCCCTATTGGCTTTTTAGTGTGGGATACTGCCAAAGCTCCCCTCAAACCAACCAGTGCAATTAATTTAGAAGCGTTTGACTCGTTTGGTGGATTTTTAGGGTATAAATATTATTTTGCAGATGATGAAAATCTTAAGCCCATTATCCATTTTTTACGCCCATTTTATGATAAGAAAAATGAACCTATAGCTTTTTTACGCATGATAGGGGCAGACTTTCAAAATAGCACAGGATGTTTTCTTACCCTAACGCTCACACCAAATGATGTGGATAGGGTATTATTTACTCCCATCACTACACAAAATGTTATCCCTATTTTTTTGTATTTAACTATCCGCCATGTGTTCGAACACACATGGCAGAATGACAGAGATCAATTTTACGCCCCTTATGATAATGCATGGCAAAATGACAGCGAGTTTAAAAACAATTGTTTGGCGTTCATGCTTTTTCATTCGCAAAATAAAATCAGTCTTAATGCTAGTAAAACCCATGCCAAAATAGTGGAAATTAACCATTTTATCCCCTTTAGCGAAAAAGAAGTTGATCCTAAGGAAAGATACACCAGCCACGCTTTATTGGACTTTTTAAAAGGCAAGAAAAATGAGGAGGGCGAAACCCTCTTTTTGAGCACTAAAAAAGAAAACAAACCTCTAGAATTTAGCCCGAGCGCTTTAAAGGTGTTTGATGCCGGAAGAGAGATCTATCGCTACTACCACGCCCAAGATTTCACTAACACCCCTTATAACGCTAATGCAAGCCTTTATGATATTAAAGAATTTTTTCAAGGTCGTAACGCGCAAGGCAAATTAAACTTACCCGCTAAAGCTAAAGATGAGTGTTACAAACAGCTTTACGCTCATTTGCAAGACGCTTTAAAAGATTTAGCCAAAGAAATACAGCCTAAAGTCTATGAATATGGGTTTTTAAGGGAGTCATTTTAAGCTAAACGGCTAACGCCCCAAAAAGTCAAAGACAAACCCACTTGAAAAGGAAACCCCTAAGCTTGAAAGCTTAAGGGAACTTTGGCCAGTAAATCCCTTTTTTATAAAAAAGACTGCTTTAAACCCCTTAAAAGAGATTTTAATGTATAATGCTAGCCAAGAGTTTTTATCATGTTTGACTCGCATGATAAACCCTTCTTAAATTGGAGTTTGCCCCATAAAGCTACTTATGGGGCGTGATGAAATCCTGCAACAAACCCCCTTAAATCCACCCCCAGATTAAACACGCATCATAAGATCAATTCAGACCCCCCAATTTGCACCCCTATAATGACGCGTCCCAAAATAACAGTGGGTTTAAATAACGCTCTGATTTTCATGTTTTTCCTTCTCAAAACCGCAAACCACTCAAGGGATCAACCATTTTTATTCTAATTTCCACAATTTTTACACAAAAGAGGGTTATTATACACTCGCAACAAGGATTTTCTTGTTATCTTATTTTAAAGGTCAAAACGATGAAAAAATTAGGCGCTTTATTGTTAACAGGCGTGTTGGGGGTTATGAGTTTAAACGCATGGGAGCAAACCCTAAAAGCCAATGATTTGGAAGTGAAAATCAAATCCGTGGGTAACCCCATTAAAGGCGATAACACTTTTATTCTTAGCCCTACCCTAAAAGGTAAAGCTTTAGAAAAAGCTATCGTTAGGGTGCAGTTTATGATGCCTGAAATGCCTAGCATGCCAGCGATGAAAGAAATGGTGCAAACGAGCGAAAAAAACGGCATTTATGAAGCTAAAACCAATCTTTCTATGAATGGGACATGGCAGGTGAGAGTGGATATTAAATCCAAAGAGGGCAAAGTTTATCGCGCTAAAACAAGCTTGGATTTATAAGGGCATGCACTTGCTATCTTTTATGGGCGTATTCTATAAAGGGGGCGTGTTTACACGCCTTTTAAGAGCTTTTTTATTGCTTGTTGGTTTGGGTTTTGCTAAAGACTTAGAGATCCAATCTTTTGCAGCTAAATACCTTTCTAAAAATCAAAAAATACAAGCTTTGCAAGAGCAAATTGACGCCTTAAATTCTCAAGCTAAAGTTACTAGCAAATGGGATAACCCTATTTTGTATTTAGGCTATAACAACGCTAATGTGAGCGACTTTTTCAGGCTGGATAGCACCTTAATGCAAAACATGAGCTTGGGTTTGTCTCAAAAAGTGGATTTAAATGGTAAAAGACTCACGCAATCTAAAATGATTGACTTAGAAAAACAAAAAAAAATATTAGAGCTTAAAAAAACCAAGCAACAATTAGTGATTAATTTAATGATAAGCGGCATTGAAAATTATAAAAATCAAAAAGAAATAGAGCTTTTAAACACAGCGATCCATAATTTAGAAAACACTCTTTATACAGCCAACCATTCTAGTTCGCCCAATTTAATAGCGATCGCCAAACTAGAAATTTTAAAATCGCAATTAGAAATCAAAAAAAACAATTTAGAAGAAGCCTTGTCTGGCAGCCATTATTCCATGGGTGAATTGACTTTTAAAGAAAACGAGCTTTTGAGCATTGCCCCTAAAAATGTTGAATTCAACAATGAGCAAGAGCTCCATCAAATTAGCGCCACCAATTACGATATTGCAATCGCTAGACTTGATGAAGAAAAATCGCAAAAAGACATCACTCTAGCTAAAAAAAGCTTTTTAGAAGATGTGAATGTTACTGGAGTGTATTATTTCCGCTCCAAACAATACTATAACTATGACATGTTTAGCATCGCTTTGTCTATCCCCTTACCTCTTTATGGCAAGCAAGCCAAATTAGTGGAGCAAAAGAAAAAAGAAAGTTTAGTGTTTAAAAGCGAAGTGGAAAACACCAAAAACAAAACGCACCACCTGGCCCTAAAACTCCTTAAAAAGTTAGAAACCTTACAAAAAAACCTAGAAGCCCTTGATAAAATTGTAGGGCAAAATGAAAAAATCGCGCAAATTTATGCACTTGATTTGAAATCTAGCGGCGATTACAACGCTTATTACAACGCCTTTAACGACAAAATCAACATTCAAATCACCCAGCTTGAAACCTTAAGCGCTCTAAATAGCGCTTATTTGTCCTTACAAAACCTTAAAGGATTAGAATGAAACGGCTTTTATTCTTAGGATTGGCTCTTATCTTTAGCCCCTTATGCACTAACGCTCAAGAAATAAAAGAAGTGAAAAGCCAAACCCATTTTAATTTTTCTACCATTAAGGTCATAGAAAAAGAATTCGCCCAAAGCCGACGCTATTACGCGCTTTTACAACCTAATGAAGCGCTCATTTTTTCTCAAACCCTGCGTTTTGATGGCTATGTAGAAAAGCTTTATGCGAATAAAACTTATACTCCCATTAAAAAGGGCGATAGACTATTGAGCGTGTATTCCCCTGAATTAGTGAGCGTCCAAAGCGAGTTACTATCATCATTGAAATTCAACCAACAAGTGGGAGCGATCAAAGAAAAATTAAAACTATTAGGGTTAGAAAGCTCTAGCATTGAAAAGATCATCAGCGTTCATAAAGTCCAAAACACCATGGATATTTATTCTCGTTTCAACGGCGTTATTTTTAAAAAAAGCCCAGATTTAAATGAAGGGAGCTTTATTAAAAAAGGGCAAGAGCTTTTTCAAATCATAGATTTAAGCCAATTGTGGGCGGTGGCTAAAGTCAATCAAGAAGATTTAGAGTTTTTAAAAAACACGCATAAAGCGATCTTGTTTGTAGAGGGGATTAAAGAAAAGCAAGAAATCACGCTTGAAAATATCAACCCTATCATAAACCCCCAAGATAAAATGCTAGAAGCGCGCTTCAATGTGCCTAATCTTAAACGGCTTTATTACCCTAACATGTTCGCTCAAGTAGAAATCTTTCAAAAACCCAAAAAAATGAAGATCTTGCCTAAAGAAGCGGTTTTGATTAAGGGGGGGAAAGCTATCGTGTTTAAAAAAGATGATTTTGGCTTAAGCCCCCTAGAGATTAAAGCCACTCGCTTAAGCGATGGGAGTTATGCAATTTTAGAGGGTTTAGAGGTGGGTGAAGAAGTCGCTAATAACGCTTTATTCGTGCTAGATGCTGACGCTCAAAACAATGGGGATTATTAAAGATGGTAGAAAAAATCATTGATTTAAGCGTTAAAAACAAACTCCTTACCACTTTAATCACTCTACTCATTTTCTTAGCCTCTTTGTGGGCGATAAAAAGCATCCGTTTGGACGCTTTGCCGGATTTAAGCCCCGTGCAAGTGGTCGTGCAAATCACTTACCCCAATCAAAGCCCTAAAATCGTGCAAGAGCAGGTTACTTACCCGCTAGTCTCTACTTTTATGAGCATCGCTGATATTGACACGGTCAGGGGGATTTCTAGCTATGAAAGCGGTTTGATTTACATCATTTTTAAAGACGGCGTCAATCTGTATTGGGCTAGAGATAGGGTTTTAGAGCAATTAAACAGAGTGAATAATCTCCCTAAAGACGCTAAAGTGGAAATAGGGAGCGATTCCACTTCTATTGGTTGGGCGTATCAATACGCTCTATCTAGCGACAGCGAGAATTTAAGCGATTTGAAGGTCTTGCAAGATTTTTATTACCGCTATGCGCTTTTAGGGGTTGATGGGGTGAGTGAGGTTGCGAGCGTGGGGGGCTTTGTGAAGGATTATGAAATCACGCTTAACAACGATTCTCTAATCCGCTATAACCTGAGTTTAGAGCAAATCGCTAATGCGATTAAAAATTCCAATAACGATACCGGTGGGGGCATTATTTTAGAAAATGGGTTTGAAAAAATTGTTCGTTCGCATGGGTATATCCAATCTTTGAAAGATTTAGAAGAAATTGTCCTTAAAAAAGAAGGGGCTATTCCTTTAAAAATGAAAGATATAGCTAGCGTGAGACTGGTGCCAAAACCACGCAGAGGAGCCGCTAACCTCAATGGCAATAAGGAAGTGGTGGGGGGCATTGTGATGGTGCGCTATCACGCTGACACCTATAAAGTCCTCAAAGCCATTAAAGAAAAAATCGCTACCTTACAAGCGAGTAACCCTGATGTGAAAATCACAAGCGTGTATGACAGGAGCGAATTGATTGAAAAAGGCATTGACAATTTGATCCACACGCTCATAGAAGAAAGCGCGATCGTTTTAGTTATTATTGCGATTTTCTTGTTGCATTTTAGAAGTGCATTAGTCGTTATTATCACTCTTCCTTTAAGCGTGTGTATTAGTTTCTTGCTTATGCGTTATTTCAATATTGAAGCGAGTATCATGAGTTTAGGGGGCATTGCGATCGCTATAGGGGCGATGGTGGATGCGGCGATTGTGATGGTAGAGAACGCTCACAAGCATTTGCAACATATTGACATGAAAGACAATACTCAAAGGGTTAATGGCATTATGCAAGGGGTTAAGCATGTGGGAGGGGCGATATTTTTTGCTTTAATGATTATTGTGGTTTCTTTCTTGCCTATTTTTGCACTCACTGGTCAAGAAGAAAAGCTTTTTGCCCCTTTAGCTTACACGAAAACCTTTGCCATGCTTGTAGGGGCGATACTCTCTATCACCATAGTCCCTATTTTAATGGTATGGCTCATTAAGGGGCGGATCTTAGAAGAGTCTAAAAACCCCATTAACGCCTTTTTCATTAAAATTTATGGTGCGAGTTTGAAGGTTGTGCTTAAGTTTAGATACGCTTTTTTAATAGCGAGCGTTGTGGGTTTAGGGAGCTTGTATGTATCGTATAAAAAACTTAACTGGGAATTTATCCCCAAAATCAATGAAGGGGTAATAATGTATATGCCTGTAACACTTAATGGCGTGGGTATTGATACAGCTTTAGAATATTTGAAAAAAAGTAATACCGCTATCAAGCAATTAGATTTTGTCAAACAAGTTTTTGGTAAAGTGGGGCACGCTAACACAAGCACCGATGCTGCCGGTTTAGGAATGTTAGAAACCTACATTGAATTAAAGCCACAAAATGAATGGAAAGAAAAGCTTAGTTATAAAGAAGTTAGAGACAAATTAGAAAAAACTTTACGATTAAAAGGCTTGACCAATTCATGGACTTACCCCATTCGTGGGAGAACGGACATGCTTTTAACGGGTATCAGGACGCCCTTAGGCATCAAGCTCTATGGCAATGATACGGATAAATTGCAGGAATTATCGATCTTTATGGAGCAACAGCTCAAAACCCTAAAAGAGAGTTTGTCCGTTTTTGCAGAGCGTTCCAACAATGGCTACTATATCACGCTGGATTTGAATGATGAAAATCTGGCTCGTTATGGTATCAACAAAAACACCGTTCTAGATGCGATTAAATTCGCTCTAGGCGGAGCCACGCTCACTACCATGATTAAGGGTGTAGAAAGCTATCCTATCTCTTTGCGATTAGAAGATACAGAAAGAAACACTATTGAAAAATTAAAAAACCTCTATATCAAAACCGCTTACAATTACATGCCCTTAAGAGAATTAGCCCATGTGTATTACGACAACTCGCCGGCGGTGTTAAAAAGCGAAAAGGGTTTGAATGTGAATTTTATTTATATTGTGCCACAAAATGGTATAAGCTCTGATACTTACAGACAACTAGCCACAAAAGCGTTAGAAAAAATCAAATTGCCTAGCGGATATTATTATGAATTTAGCGGCGAAAGCCAGTATTTAGAAGAGGCGTTTAAAACCTTACAATACATCGTGCCGGTGAGCGTTTTTATCATTTTTATTTTAATTGTCTTTGCTTTAAAGGATTTCACTAATTCCTTGCTATGCTTTTTCACTTTGCCTTTTGCGTTCTTGGGAGGGTTGATCTTTATGAATCTCATGGGCTTTAACATGAGCGTGGCAACGTTAGTGGGCTTTTTAGCCCTTTTAGGGGTAGCGAGTGAAACGGCTATTGTGATGATTATCTATTTAGAAGATGCGTTTCAAAAATTCATTAAAACCCCCTTAAAAGAGCAAAATAATGCCACCTTAAAAGAAGCTATCATGCATGGGGCGGTGCTTAGGGTAAGACCTAAACTTATGACCTTTTTTAGCATTTTAGCTTCACTCATTCCTATCATGTATAGCCATGGCACAGGTAGTGAAATCATGAAATCCATTGCTGCGCCCATGCTAGGGGGTATGATAAGCAGCGTTGTTTTAACGCTTTTTATTATCCCTACGGCGTATTTTGTGATTAAGAACGCTAGGATTAAGCATGCTTTCTAGCATTTTGCTAACACTTTGTGAAAGCAAAATCTGCAACTACAATAACCACAAAGCCATTTCATCAGCCATGAAAAAATCGCTCGCTACCAAGCGGTTATTTTTAATAAAAGCCTTATTTCCTTTAATCAAAAGCTCCACTTTATGGGCATCTAACAAGCTAATCTCAACCCCTAAAATGCACCTTAAGCCCAAAAACAGCTTTTCTAATCGCTTGTCTTTTCCACTAAGTGGCTCAACTTGGCGTTGTAGGGGGTCTTTAATATAATTTTCTATGAGTTTTTTTGCATAAAAGCGCTCATTCGCCACGCAACCCACAGCTCCAGCCCCACACCCTAAATAATCTTTAGCCTCCCAATAAGCTAAATTGTGTTTGACTTGGTAATTTCTAGCGTAATTGGACACTTCGTATTGCTTGAAAGAAAAGCCCTCTAAAGTTTCTTTCACCACATTGTCAAAATCCACGCATGAGGGTTTTTTGGCGTTTTTTTCTAAATTCGTGTTCTTTTCAACGCTTAAAGCATAAGCGCTCAAATGGTTGATGGGGAGTTCTTTGGCGAGTTTCAATTCTTCTTTTAAAGATTTTTCATTATCTAATGGGGTGTTATAAATCAAATCAATGCTGATATTTTCAATCCCGCTTTTAAAAATAACCTCTATCACAGGGGCGATACTTTTGGAATGTTGGCGCTCTAAAAACAATAATTTATCTTCCCTAAAACTTTGCACCCCTAAACTCAAGCGGTTGATCCCTAAATCTTTTAAGCCTTGACACCACGCTTTAGAAATCAATTCAGGATTAGCTTCAGTGGTGATTTCACAATCTGCGCTCAAGCTCGCATTTTGATGGATGCTTTCAAAAATTCTTTCAAAAGACTTTACGCTTAAGGTGTTAGGCGTGCCGCCACCAATAAAGACGCTCTCAATTTTTTCATGGGTTTGTTTTAGGGCATGCTTTAAATCCAGGCACAACGCTTGAATGTATTCTTCTTTCAATTCGTGTTTGTTTTCATAGGAATTGAAAGCACAATAACCGCATTTGTTGTTGCAAAAAGGAATATGAATGTATAAAATCATATTTATTTCTCTCATTTTTACTTTATTTTAAGCAAAGCTTAAACTTGGAATTGTATCATTTTAGGATTATTTTGATAAATAAGGAGATGAACTATGAAAAAGTTTATTTTGGCTTTGGGCGTTTTGGCATCCGCAAACACTTTAATGGCAACCGATGTTGAAGCTCTTGCAAAAGGTTGTGCCGCTTGTCATGGGGTTAAATTTGAAAAGAAGGCTTTAGGTAAGAGTTTAGTTGTTAACACTTTGAGCGAAAAAGAAATTATAGAATGGCTTATGGACTTTAAAACCGGTAA
The DNA here is from genome assembly GCF_900461455.1 of Helicobacter acinonychis. NCBI lineage: Bacteria > Pseudomonadati > Campylobacterota > Epsilonproteobacteria > Campylobacterales > Helicobacteraceae > Helicobacter > Helicobacter acinonychis. The sequence goes on from NZ_UGIA01000001.1 coordinate 1,466,153, forward strand.
GAAAAAAAGCCCTATCATGAACGCGCAAGCTAAGAAATTGAGCGATGAAGACATCAAGGCTTTAGCTAAATACATCCCCACTCTCAAATAAACTCTCTTGATTTCAATAGTGCTTTTGGCACTATTTTGATTGGTTTCAAACTATTTTTTCTTATTCTTGTTTTTCATTGCATTCTTAACCCTACTTAAAGCTAGCATACACTATAATACGATCTTAATCAAACAAGAAAGAGCTGAAACCAAGACCTATGTTGCATAAGAAATATCGTCCTAATGTTGCGGCTATTATTATGTCGCCAAACTACCCTAATACATGCGAAGTTTTTATCGCTGAGCGTGTGGATATTGAAGGGGCTTGGCAATTCCCCCAAGGGGGCATTGACGAGGGCGAGACCCCTTTAGAAGCGCTTTATAGGGAATTGTTAGAAGAAATTGGCACCAATGAAATAGAGGTTTTAGCGCAATACCCTAGATGGATCGCCTATGATTTCCCAAGCAACATGGAACATAACTTCTATTCCTTTGATGGGCAAAAACAACGCTATTTTTTAGTGCGCCTAAAGCATGCGAATAGCATTGATTTAAACAAACACACGCCAGAATTTAGGACTTATCAGTTCATTCATTTAAAGGATTTGCTTAAAAAAATTGTTCCCTTTAAGCGTCAAGTGTATCGCCAAGTCATCGCTTATTTTAGAAGAGAGGGGTATTTGGGGTGTTAATCGTTCAAAAATATGGCGGCACGAGCATGGGCAGTGTGGAAAGGATCCACAATGTCGCCCAAAGGGTTTTAGAAAGCGTTAAGTTAGGGCATCAGGTGGTGGTAATCGTTTCTGCGATGAGCGGCGAAACGGACCGGCTTTTAGAATTTGGCAAGAATTTTAGCCATAACCCTAGCAAGCGAGAAATGGATAGGATCGTAAGCGTGGGGGAATTGATTTCAAGTGCGGCTTTGAGCATGGCGTTAGAGAGATATGGGTATAAAGCCATTTCATTGAGCGGGAAAGAAGCGGGCATTCTAACCAACTCGCATTTTCAAAGCGCTGTGATCCAATCCATTGATAACAAACGCATTAGAGAACTTTTGGAAAAAAACTACATTGTGGTGATCGCTGGGTTTCAAGGTGCTGATACTCATGGCGAAACGACGACTTTAGGGCGTGGGGGGAGCGATTTGAGTGCGGTCGCTTTAGCTGGGGCTTTAAAAGCGGATTTGTGTGAAATTTATACCGATGTGGATGGCGTTTATACCACCGATCCGCGCATTGAAGAAAAGGCTCAAAAAATCGCGCAAATCAGCTATGATGAAATGCTTGAATTGGCTTCTATGGGGGCTAAAGTTTTGTTAAACCGATCAGTGGAATTAGCTAAAAAACTCAGCGTGAAATTAGTGACTCGCAACTCGTTTAATCATAGCGAAGGCACGCTCATTGTGGCTGAAAAAGACTTTAAAGGAGAACGCATGGAAACCCCTATTGTGAGTGGGATCGCACTGGATAAAAATCAAGCTCGTGTGAGCATGGAGGGCGTGGAAGACAGGCCTGGCATTGCCGCAGAAATCTTTGGTGCTTTAGCGGAGTATCGCATCAATGTGGATATGATAGTCCAAACGATCGGCAGAGACGGCAAAACGGATTTGGATTTCACTATCGTTAAAACCCAAATAGAAGAGACCAAATACGCCCTAAAGCCTTTTTTATCGCAGATTGACTCCATTGATTATGATGAAAATATCGCTAAAGTTTCCATAGTGGGCGTGGGCATGAAATCGCATTCTGGGGTGGCGAGCACCGCTTTTAAAGCCCTAGCAAAAGACAATATCAATATCATGATGATTTCTACAAGCGAAATTAAAATTTCTGTTTTAATTGATATTAAATACGCGGAATTAGCCGTTAGAACTTTGCATGCGGTGTATGAATTAGACAAATGAAAGATTTCTATGATTGGATCAGGGAATTTGTGCGCGATCAGGGTGAGTTTATTGCCCAACAAAGTGGGTGGTTAGAATTAGAGCGTTCAAGCTATGCAAAACTCATGGCGCAAGCCATTTCGCATGTGCTTAATGGCGGTTCGCTGTTAGTGAGCGTGGATTCTTCTAGGCACTGGTTTTTAAACTACATTCTTTCTAACTTAAACCCTAAAGATTTAAAAGAGCGTCCTTTATTGTCTGTCATTGATTTTAACGCTTCTTCTTTCTACCCCAAAAATGACGCAAACCTCTCTCTAGCCACCATAGAGCTCACTTATCAAAACCCCATGTTTTGGCATATTGGCAAAATTGAAAATGAAGGCTTAAAAACGATACTACTAAGTAAAATCCCTAGTTTTTTATGGCTTTTTGAAGAGCTTAAAGAAGACTGCTTGCTTTTAAAAGAGCATGATAGTTTGTTAGATTATAAATTATTGCAACTCTTCAAACTCTTTGAAAACGCGCTTTTTAGCGTGCTATACAATAAGGTTACTTTATGAAAAATTTCAACCGCCTTATTTATACGGACAATCTTGAAGAAAGCTTAGAAGAAGTTGCAAGCCTTTTTGAACGCCACACTAAATTCTACACAGAAATCCTTGAAAAAGACAAAAAGGTGATCAAAACTTTTAACAAGGACTTTAAAATAGAGCATGCCAAAGAAGTGATTTCAAAAGCCAATCTCAAACACAGCACATTGAACGCCTTTTTAATCGCTGCCCCTAGTTATGGTATAGAAGCCCAAAACGCGCTCTTAAAAATATTAGAAGAACCCCCAAATAATGTTTGTTTTATCATGTTTGCTAAAAGCCCAAACCATGTCTTAGCTACCATTAAATCCCGCTTAATCAAAGAAGATAGGCGCCAAAAAATCCCTCTAAAACCTTTAAATTTTGATTTATCCAAGTTGGATTTAAAAGATATTTATGCGTTTTTAAGGGAATTAGACAAAGAAAATTTTGATTCTAGAGAAAATCAAAGGGAAAAAATTGAAAGCCTGCTAGAGAGCATCAACAGACACCAGATCTATTTAAACGAGCAAGAATTGCAAGCTTTTGATTTAGCGATCAAGGCCAATAGCTCTTATTATAAGCTTAGCTATAATCTTTTGCCCTTACTTTTAAGCCTTTTGTCTAAAAAGAGGGTGTGATGACTTTAAAACGCCTTAATTCTGATGCGTTAAAAAACGCCCTTCAAAAAATAGGTCCAGAAAAGATCGTGCAAAACCGCATGCACCAAAAAGGCGTTAGCTTTGTCTTTGAAATCAAACATTTGCCCTTGAGTGCTGCGTTGATTTTAAAGCAAGAAGCCATAAGTGTTGGAGGCGATTTTGCCACGCCAAAAGATTGTATTTTGGCTAAAGAGCCTTTTTATGATGGGGTGTTGATCGTGAGCGCTAATCAATTAGAGCGTTTGATTATAAAGTGCTATTCCCAACCCTTTGGGCTTAAACATTTAGCGCAAGAATTGAAAAGCCATCTCAAAGCCCCTAAACCTAACGCCCCACAGATCATGGCGGTTTTAAACCTTACGCCGGATAGCTTCTATGAAAAGAGCCGTTTTAGTAGCAAAAAAGCGCTTGAAGAAATCTATCAATTACTAGAAAAGGGCATCACACTCATTGATATAGGTGCAGCCAGTTCAAGACCACAGAGTGAAATCATTGATCCAAAAATAGAGCAAGAGCGCTTAAAAGAAGTTTTATTGGAAATCAAATCCCAAAAACTCTACCAACTTGCACAATTTAGCATAGACACCTACCATGCCAAAACCGCCCAAATGGCTTTGGAGCATCATTTTTCTATCCTTAATGATGTGAGCGGTTTTAGTAGCGCTGAAATGCTAGAAGTCGCAAGAGACTACAAACCTACTTGCATTTTAATGCACTCTCAAAAAACCCCCAAAGACATGCAAGAAAATGTGTTTTACCATAATCTATTTGACGAAATGGATCGTTTCTTTAAAGACAAGCTAGAGGTTTTAGAAAAATATGCACTTCAAGATATTGTTTTAGATATTGGGTTTGGATTCGCTAAATTAAAAGAGCATAATTTAGCCTTAATCAAGCATTTAAGCCACTTCCTCAAATTCAAAAAACCCTTATTGGTGGGAGCGAGCCGTAAAAACACGATCGGGCTTATCACCGGGCGTGAAGTTCAAAACCGACTCGCTGGCACTTTAAGCTTGCATTTAATGGCGTTACAAAATGGAGCGAGCATTTTAAGAGTGCATGATATTGATGAGCATATTGATCTCATTAAAGTGTTTGAGAGCCTAGAAGAGACAGATTAGATAAAATTTTTGGCTCTGATCTTAATGAATATTAGCTATTACAAAAAACACTTTTGAGTATTTTTTAATAACCAATACTCTATTTTAACCCTAACGCTTAAAGAACCACATCCATCGTTGAAGCGTTGTTGTAAGCGTTTTGATAGCGTTGCAAAAAATCGCTATGGTTGGTGGCGTTAAAAGTTTGTAGGGCTTTCTTGTGCAAGCCATTCACCGGTTGTTTAGGAGTGCTTTCCACTTCTTTAGAGAATTTCCCATTATAAAAATCCGTCAAGCTATAAAGCGATTGAGCCGCAAGGCGTTTTTGACTCTCATTCATTCCCGCCGTCGCCCTTAAAAAAGCGTCATACTCTCTATCGCTCATCAATTCTAAAACCAAAAAGCCATAAGTCTCTCGCTTGTTAGGGTTAAAGGGGAGGTTTTCTATGAGAGCGTCCTTTTTTTCTCGTTCTACTTTTTCTACGCCTTCAATAGGGGCTAAATCTTCTTTAGGAGTGCTTTTTGAATTTAAAAGCCCATAGAGATTAGAATCAAATTGGTTGATAGAAGAAACGGCCATGCAGATTTCCTAGAATTGAATTTTACGATAATATTAAGCAAAATCCATTCCATAATGAGGTGAGATCATGGCATGGGTTTTAGGGTAAGATAAAATATTTTGGATCCATTCAAGCGATATTGGAGCTTCAAAACTTAAGTCCTAATTATAAATCTTAGGTTAAACTACCTTAAAAATTTTGTTGGTGGAGAAGGCATGCGTAATACCATTTTATTTGGCGTTTCAATGATACTCTTGGCGAATTTATGCTTTGGGATCATGAGCGCGTTTGTTAAAGTCACAGCTGACTACTTTTCCCCCATGGAAAATGTGTTTTACCGCTCCATTACCATGACGCTTTTACTCTTACTCGTTTATCCTTTTAAGCCCTACCGCTTAAAGAGTTACAAACAAGGCGGTTTTAAAAAACTCGCTTTTAGGGTTGTTATAGGGGGTTTAGCGATGTTAGCGTTTTTTTATAATATTGAAAAAATTTCGCTCGCTACCGCAACGGCTTTCTCGCAATGCGCGCCTATTTACACGGTGCTTCTTTCTCCTTTCCTTTTGAAAGAAAAGCTCAAAAGAAGCGCGTTAATTTCAGCATGCATTGGGCTAGTGGGCGTGGTTCTCATTTCAAATCCTAGTGTGGAAAATGTAGGACCGGTTGAAATTATTATGGGTATATTGAGCGGAATCTTTGTGTCTTTGGCGTATATCACTTTAAGGGATTTGAGAGAGTATTACGACAAGCAAGCCGTGATTTTAGCGTTCGCCTTTGGCATGAGCGTGCTTGGGCTAGTGGGCATGTTTATTGACATTCCTTTTTTATCCACAGGCATTCACATGCCCAGAAAAGAGGATATTTTGTGGATTTCTTTAATAGGGATTAGCGGAACTTTAGGGCAGTATTTCCTAACCTATGCTTACATGAACGCTCCTGCTGGGATCATTGCTCCTATTGAATATACCCGCATTGTTTGGGGACTCTTGTTTGGGCTGTATTTAGGCGATAAATTTTTGGATCTTAAAAGTTCTTTAGGGGTGGCTTTGATTTTATTTTCAGGCTTACTCATCGCCTTGCCCGCCCTTTTAAAAGAATTAAAAAATTTTAAATCATGCAACTAAGCCCCCTACAAAGTGCACTGTTATACTTTCGCTATTTTATTTATCCGGAGAAAAAAACAAGGAGTTTTGATTTAAGCGATTTGATTTTTATTATCATGGTTTTTTTAGTCCTGGCTTTAGGGCTATGGATGATTGGGGAAATTTCTATCAGTTACAAGGAGGCGAGAGACTTTTTTTATAGCAACGCTTGGTTTGTTAAAATCGCTCAAAAAAGCACGGAAATCTTGGGTCAAAACGATTTGGCGTTAAGATTGCCTTTTTTACTCTCTCACATTATCAACATGTTTTTATTCTATCTCATAGGGCGAAAGACTTTAAAAAAGCCTAAAGACGCCCTTTATGTGGTTTTGACTTACGCTTTATTGCCTGGAGTGAATCTCTTTGCGATCTTATTGGCTAAAAGCGTGTTGGTGTTAAACCTTGGGCTTTTGATTGGCTATTTGTATGTCAAAACCCAAAAAATCCCCTATTTGACCATTAGCGCTTGTGCGTTTTTAGACGGCGCGTTCGTTGCACTTTTGCTAGGGGTTTTTATTTATACTTTAAAAAGGCGTTATTTTAAAAGCGTGATCTTTGCTTTGGTTTGTTTGGGTGTGAATATCGCTCTTTTTAATGGTAATTTTAAGGGCTTGCCTAGGGGGTATTTTATAGACACTTGCTTAGAGCTCATGCTTTTGTATTCACCCTTATTGTTCCTCTACTACCCTTATACGCTCTATAAAGCCCTTTTTGATAAAAAGCCATCGTTATTGGCCTTTATGAGCGCGAGCGGTTGGCTTTTCCCTTTGCTTTTGAGCATGCGTCAAGAGATAGATTTGAAAACTTTCGCCCCTCTAGCCTTAATCGGTTTGCCCTTATTCATTAAAAGCGTTTTAAATAGCCTTAGGGTGCGTTTAAAGGAATTTAGGGGGCAGTATTATTTGCGTGTTTTTAGTCTGTATCTTTTAATGCTCACTGAAACGCTCTTTTTGTGGGGGAGTAAAATTTCTGGTGCCAATGAAAAGTTATTAAACCGGCATTTTTTAGCTAAAGAAGTCGCTACGGCTTTGCAATTAAGGGGTATCCGTCAAATCCGCACTAATGACAAACAACTCGCTTTAAGGCTTCAGTTTTATGGCATTAAAAAGGGGGGGAGATTGAGGCTTATTAACACTAAAATTTCTAAAAAACGCCCAGATATTGAAATCATCTACGCTGATAAAATTCTACAATCCTATAGTTTGGTGCGCCATTAAACCCATGCTTTAAAAAGCATTTTATCTTTAAAAAGCATTTTATCTAAAGAGTGATAAAATACACTCTAAAAATAAATAAAATACGCGAGAAAAATCATGAGACTCAAACTAACCCATATAACGCATGTAAGCCATAAGATTGCCAACGACTTTACCCATTCAGAATTACTAGAATTAAAAGCTCCTAGGGAATCATTGTGTACCTTGATAGAAGAAATTTTGGAAAAAAGCGTTAAAAAAGAAAACGCCATAGATGAGCAAGCCAGGGAGCTTTTAGAAGAAAACACGGACGAAATAGAATTCATGCGAATGGATGAAAGGCAGCTTTTTTGGATGATTAAAAGGCAAATCGCTCAAAAAGAAGGCTTTCATTTGTTTTGGGAAGAAAGGTGCAACGATTTATCGCACCAAATTTTGAATAAAATCTTAGATGAAGATTTGATCATGTTTAGCGTGTCTGAAAATTTGATAAGAAACTTGATTTACAAATCCATTGACACCTATTCTAAGGCGTATGAAAGCATTGAAAATGAAGTGCATGAAAAAATCAAGCATTACAAACGCAAATTACCCGTAGGGAGCGATGAATACGAACTCGTGTTTGAAAGGCTTTATGAAGAAGAATTAAGACGCAAAGGCTTTTTGTAATGGTCTCTCTCTATTTAGAAAATGGGCTTTTTTTACAAGTGCAAAGTTTTGGGGCTAGCGGTACGCAAGTGGGGGAGCTTGTTTTTAACACTTCCATGAGTGGCTATCAAGAAGTCATTAGCGATCCTAGCTATAAAGGGCAATTTGTGATTTTTAGCATGCCAGAAATTGGGGTCGTGGGTGCTAATTCTAAAGATGATGAATCCTTTTTTTCAAGTGCAGGGATTTTAGTGCGCCATTACAACGAATTTTTTTCTAACTCAAGGGCGGATTTTAGCTTGAGCGCTTATTTGAAAGAGCGTGGCGTTTTAGGGATTTGTGGGGTTGATACTAGGAGTTTGATTAAAACTTTACGCCATCATGGGTGCTTGATGATGGTCGCTTCCACGATAGAGCATGATAAAAACAAGCTTGAAGAGATTCTAAAAAACGCCCCTAGAATTTCTCACACCCCTTTAGTGGCTAGCGTTTCTACACCAAAAATAATAACCCATCAGCGCGCTACTTTTGATTTCAAAACCTTAGATTACAAGCCTTTTGATGAAAAAAACTCTCATAAAACTATCGCTGTGCTAGACTTTGGGGCTAAGGGCAATATTTTAAATGAGCTTCAAAATGTGGGGTTAAAAGCCCTTATTTATCCGCACCACACCAAAGCTAACGAGCTTATCAAAGCTTATGAAAAAAAAGAAATCCATGGGATTTTCCTCTCTAATGGGCCAGGCGATCCTTTGAGTTTGCAACAAGAAATTGGAGAAATCAAACAACTCATTGGCGCTAAAATCCCTATGTTTGGCATTTGTTTAGGGCATCAACTGCTCTCTATCGCGCAAGGCTACCCTACCTACAAGCTCAAATTTGGCCACCATGGGAGCAACCACCCTGTCAAAAACCTAGAAACAAACGCCGTTGAAATCACTGCACAAAACCACAACTATTGTGTCCCTGAAGCAATTGAAAAAATCGCTACTATCACACACCGCAACCTTTTTGACAACACCATTGAAGGCGTGCACTATAAAAACGCCCCCATCATCTCTGTCCAGCACCACCCAGAAAGTAGCCCCGGTCCTAAAGAGAGCCATTATATTTTTAAAGAATTTGTGAAATTGTTAGAGAATTTCCCCACTAGAGAATAAGAGATAATCTTAATTCTTTAGCCTTTTAGCCTAAAAGAATTTTTACGGAGATTTTTGCTAAAAACTAACGCTTGATTTTTAAGAAATTAAAGAGCACTAAACAAAATTTTTAGCCAAAAACCAGCCGATAGCTACCCCAATAAGCCCTAAAATATTAGTGCCTAAAACATAAGAAATAGCTTCAATGTATTGGGATTTTTGCAAGAGTTTTAAAGTGTCTAGCCCATAAGAAGAAAAAGTCGTAAATCCCCCTAAAACCCCAGTGACAAAAAAGATCCCAAAATCATCACCAAAAACTTTTTTAGCAGCCAAATGCCCCATAAGGCCGATGACAAAACACCCTATTAGATTCACGCTAAAAGTCCCTAAAGGAAAACTTTCAAACATTAAAAATTTGCTAGGCATCATCTTGCCCACAAAATACCTTAACGAGCTCCCTAAAGCCCCCCCTAAAGCGGCCCATAAAAAGACAAGATTCATGCATCATCCTTTAAAAAATAATTGAGAGCATTATAATAAGATGTTTTTAATCAACTTTCAAACTTAAAGCTAAATCCAAACACGCTTCTAGAGAAGGTTTTTTAGCAATATAGCTTTGAATACCTCGCTCTTGCAAGTATTGAGCAGTCGTGTTGCCGATACTGATAGCGGTGTGAGTTTTTAAAAATCCAAAATAGTGCAAAAAGGCTTTTGCATGGCTTATGGCTGTAAAAATAAGAATGCTATTTTCTTTGGGTTTTAGGGCATTTTGTTCGCTTAAAGTCAAATGTTTGAGTTTGTTTTCATAAACAACGGCTTGTTTAAGATTAATCCCATGCTCTAAAAGGATAGTGTCTAAAGAAGAAGCAATGTCTTTCGCCCTTAAATACAAAACGCTTTTTCCTTTCAATAAAGGAATGATTTCTTTAGCAAACTCTTTTCCATGAGCTTTTTTCCCTATAAAGGCGATTTTAAAATGGTGATCTTGTAAAGTTTTGGCAGTGGGTTCACTCAAAGCGTAAGCAGGGATATTTTGTAAAATTTTGAGTTTAGGGCTATGTTTTAAAGTTTCTAGCAAGGAAAACACCGCATTTTTAGAGGTAAAAATAAGGGCGTTAAAAGGGTTCACATTTAATTCTAAAGGATAGTAGTGCAATCCATTTAAAATGAGAGTTTTATAAGGGGCAATCCTTTGAGAATGCACCCACACAATCTCCCTCACGCCTAGTTTTTTTTATCGCTCAAAGAAGTGTCGTCATAGATCATTCTAAAGCCGTATTTTTCAAAGTCATAGACATTGCCCTCTAAATAATAGGGCGTATAGCCTAAGGCATGCATGCTTTTAGCCGCATTTAAAGCCCTAACCCCAGCTCTGCAATGGAGCAATACTTTTTTATCTTTGTGTTGGGATAAAAAATCAGCGAGCTTTTCTTCGTCATTGACGCTAATGAGCGTAACATTAGGCAAATGCAATTCTTCATATTCGTCTAACTCGCGCACATCCACCACGATAAAATCATTAAAATTGACTTCTTCTAAACTGATTGCATAATCTTCAAGCATGTTTATCCTTAATTTTTAAAGTAAGGTTATGTTACAATGATTTGATAAATAGGAATGTTTAGGGAGCGGTTGTGGAAGAAAATTACCATGCTTTTTTTATTGAAGCGAGCAAATTTTTAAGCGAACGGATTTTTAAGGACTACTTACGCCGTTTGGCTTATGGCATTGATGCGTCATGCTATCGTTATATCCCTAAAATAGTCGTTTGGGTGAAAAATGAAGAAGAAGTTCAAAAACTTTGCATTTTAGCTCAAAAACACAGCGTTACTTTGACTTTTAGAGCGGCTGGGAGCTCCTTATCAGGGCAGGCGAGTTGCGATGGGGTGCTAGTGGTGGCTACGCATTTTTTTAAAGACGCTCACATTTTAGATAACGCTAAAAGCATTAAGCTAGCATGCGGGGTGATAGGGAGCAATGCGAACGCTTTATTAAAACCTTATCGTAAAAAAATAGGCCCCGATCCTGCTACGATAAACACCGCTATGATAGGGGGGATTGTCGCTAATAACGCTAGTGGGATGTGTTGTGGGGTGGAGCAAAATAGCTATAAAACCCTAAAATCCTTAAGAGTCATTTTAATGGATGGCACGCTTTTAGACACGGCCAATCAAGAGAGCGTTGAGAGTTTCAAAAACACGCACAAAAATTTGATTGAAGGGGTTTTAAACTTAAGAAAAGAAATTTTAAAAGACCGAGTATTGCACGCTCTCATTAAGAAAAAATACGAGATCAAAAACACCACCGGTTATAGTTTAAACGCTTTGATTGATTTTGAAGATCCTATTGAAATCGTTAGCCATTTATTCATAGGCTCTGAGGGGACTTTAGGCTTTATTTCAAGCGTGGAATTAGAATGCGTGAAAGACTACGCTTATAAAACTTGCGCGTTATTGTTTTATGAAAATTTAGAGCAATGCACCAAAGCCGCGCAAATTTTAGCCGCCTTAAAAACCAAACAACCTGAAATGATTTCTTCAGCAGAGCTTATGGATTATGCATCCTTAAAGAGCGTGAAAAACTTGGAGGGCATGCCTAGCGTGATTTTAGAAATCAAAGAGCCTAACGCATGCTTACTCATTCAAAGCGAGAGCGATGAAATAGCCATTTTAGAAAACAACATGCAAACGATTTTAGACGCCTTGAATACCATCCCTGTCGTTTTAGACACTCAGATTAGTAATGATCCTAGCATTTATCAATCGTGGTGGAAGATCAGAAAAGGCATTTTCCCCATCGCAGCATCTCAAAGAAAAAGCCAAAGTTCTGTAATCATTGAAGATGTGTGCTTTAGTCAAGAGGATTTTGTAGAAGGGACAAAAGCGATTGAAGGGCTTTTAAAAAAACATGGCTTTAAGGATAATAGCATTATTTTTGGGCATGCGTTAAGTGGGAATTTGCATTTTGTCGTTACGCCGATTTTAGAAAATGAAACCGAAAGGAAAGCGTTTGAAAAACTGGCTTATGACATGTTTTTAATGGTGAGCAAAAGTTCTGGCTCTATTAAAGCCGAACATGGCACAGGCAGGATGGTAGCCCCTTTTGTAGAAATGGAATGGGGAGAAAAAGCTTATAAAATCCATAAGCAAATCAAAGCGTTGTTTGATCCTAAGGGTATTTTGAACCCTGATGTGATCATTACTGATGATAAAGAAATCCACACTAAAAATTTAAAAAGCATTTACCCTATTGAAGAGCATTTGGACATGTGTATGGAATGCGGGTTTTGTGAAAGGATTTGCCCTAGTAAAGACTTGTCTTTAACGCCACGACAACGCATCGTCATTCACAGAGAGATAGAGCGTTTAAAAGAAAGAGCAAATCAAGGCTATAATGAAGAGCAAGCTTTATTAGATGAGCTTTTAAAAGAGTCTGAATATTTAGCACACACAACTTGTGCGGTGTGTCATATGTGCTCTACTTTATGCCCTTTAGGAATTGATACTGGAAGCATCGCCTTAAATCATTATCAAACAAACCCTAAAGGTGAAAAGATTGCTTCAAAGATTCTTAATCACATGCAAACAACCACAAGCACGGCTCGTTTTTCTTTAAAAAGCGCTGTCGTGGTTCAAAACCTCATAGGCTCTAATAATTTAGTAAGCCTGACTAAAAAGATTAAAAAATTCATCAAGCCTTTTCCTAAAGCCTTTCATTACATGCCTAAAAACAACGCCTATGCATTAGAAAATAAAACGCTTAAGAGCGGAGAAAAAGTCATTTATTTCAGCACCTGTATCAACCGCTCGTTCGCTCCATCAACAAGAATGGCGGATAAACGAAGCGTTCAAGAAGTGTTTGAATCCTTATGCCAAAAAGCCAAAGTTTCTGTAATGTATCCTAATGAATTGAATGCACTTTGTTGCGGGAAAGCTTTTATCAATTACACCCAATTGACTGAGCAAAACAATGAAAAAAACCATGCGATTTTTTTAAAATTAAGCGATAATGGCAAAATACCGATCGTTTTGGACCATAGTGCATGTTCGACGCATTTTTTCAAACAAATGAAAGCTTATAAGAATTTAAAAGTCTATGATTTGAGCGTTTATATTGAAGAAGTTTTAAGCCCAAAATTAAAATTTAACCCCATTAATGAAGACATAGGCTTATACACGATGTGTGCTTTAAAGCTAGAAAATAAAGAAGAGTTGTTATTGAATTTGGCTAAAAAATGCACTTTGGGTGAGATTGTTATCCATAAAGAGACGGGTTGTTGCGCTTTTGCGGGGAATAAGGGCTTTTTTACCCCTGAACTAAACGAGAGTGCTTTGAATGGCTTTAAAACATTTTATCAATCTTATAATCTTAAAAGGGGTTTTTCAACTTCTAGCACTTGCGAGATTGGCTTGAGTGAAAAAACCCAATTTTCTTGGCAACATATCGCTTATTTAGTGGATGCTTGCACGCTTTAAATGGTGTATAATTTTAAAGATTTTCTTTAAAAGGTAAAGGCATTGGATAACACTCTCAAACATCTTGCCATTATTATGGATGGTAATGGCAGGTGGGCTAGATTAAAGAATAAAGCTAGGGCTTATGGGCATAAAAAGGGCGTAAAAACCCTTAAAGACATTACGATATGGTGTGCTAACTATAAATTAGAATGCTTGACGCTATACGCTTTTTCTACGGAAAATTGGAAACGCCCCAAAAGTGAAGTGGATTTTTTAATGAAAATGCTTAAAAAATACCTTAAAGATGAGCGATCCACTTACTTGAATAATAATATACGCTTCAGAGCGATAGGGGATTTAGAGGGCTTTTCTAAAGAATTGAGAGACACGATCTTACAACTTGAAAGCGATACTAGGTATTTTAAGGATTTTACGCAAGTTTTAGCCCTTAATTATGGCTCTAAAAACGAGCTTTCAAGGGCTTTTAAAAGCTTACTAGAGAATCCACCTGATAATATAGAGTCTTTAGAAAGCTTGGAAAATGAAATCTCCAATCGTTTAGACACGCATGATTTACCGGAAGTGGATTTATTGTTAAGAACAGGGGGGGAAATGCGCTTGTCTAATTTTTTATTGTGGCAGTCTAGCTATGCGGAATTGTTTTTCACACCGATTTTATGGCCTGATTTCACCCCTAAAGATTTAGAAAACATCATTAGCGATTTTTATAAAAGAGTGCGCAAATTCGGGGAATTAAAATGCTAGTAGAAATAGAAAATTTGACTAAAACCTATGGGAGTTTAAAAGCGTTAGACAATATCCATTTGAAACTACCCAAACAGCAATTTATAGGGCTTTTAGGCCCTAATGGGGCAGGCAAAACCACTTTATTAAAAATTTTAGCCGGATTGAATTTAAACTATCAGGGAAAAGTGAAAATTTTAGGAAAAAATATTGGCATAGAGACGAAAAAAAGCGTGGCGTTTTTAAGCGATGGCGATTTTTTAGACCCTAAAATAACGCCCTTAAAAGCGATCGCTTTTTATAAGGATTTTTTTAGCGATTTTGATGAATTAAAAGCTTTAGATTTATTAAAACGCTTCAGCGTGCCTTTAAAAAGAGAGTTCAAAGCCCTTTCAAAAGGCATGAGAGAAAAGTTACAGCTGATTTTAACCTTATCACGAAATGCTTCTTTGTATCTTTTTGATGAGCCGGTGGCTGGGATTGACCCTATTGCAAGAGAAGAGATTTTTGAGTTAATCGCTAATGAATTGAGCCAGAATGCGAGCTTATTAGTCTCTACGCATTTGGTGGTGGATGTGGAAAAGTATTTAGACTGCGCAATTTTTTTAAAAGAAGCCAAAGTGGTGGCTTTTGGGAATGTGGGAGAATTAAAAAAAGGGTATAGCAGTTTGGAAGTGGCGTATAAAGAAAAATTGAAATAAATAAGTTAGCGCTAAATCGCTTGAATAGTTTTGCATGGAATTTCTTTAAAATTTAAGTATAATTGTTAGCGTCGCCTGGATGATTTGCGTTTCTTATTGATGGCAAGTTCGTTGAAAAAATAAGTTAGGCTAAGGTAGTGGTTTTTGTGTGATGGCATTTTTTAAATCTGCCCCTAATAAGATTCTCCTAGCCTTATTGGTGTAGGTTATTGAACTTATGCACATGTAAAAGTAGCGGTCATCTGGGTTTAAAACAACCACATTTTAGGGAAGACATGAAAGACAACAACAGCTATAATGTTTTAATTGTGGGGAATAAGGGGCGAGAGTATGCTTTAGCGCAAAGGCTTCAGCAAGACGAACGAGTGAATGCTTTGTATTTTTGTTTGGGTAATGGTGGCACTCAAGATTTAGGTGAAAATTTGGAATGCGAACATTACGAGCATGTCGTGGAATTAGCCCTTAAAAAACAAATCCATTTAGCCATCATTTCAGAAGAAGAGCCTTTAATTTTAGGGCTTACAGAAATGCTAGAAAAAGCGAGTATTTTAGTGTTTGGGGCTTCTAAAGAGGTCGCTAAGCTAGAAACTTCTAAAGGCTATATGAAAGCTTTCGCTAAAGAGTGCGGTATTAAAAGTGCATCTTATTTTGAAACAAGCGATCTCAAAGAAGCGTTAAATTATCTCCAAAATGCCTCTTTCCCCTTAGTGGTTAAAGCGTCAAGCCAGCATGCAAGCGTTATCAACCATCAAGAAGAAGCGCTAAAAGTCCTTGAAAGCGCTTTCAAACACAGCAATGAACCTGTGATCATAGAGCGTTTTTTAGAGGGCTTTGAGCTTTCTGTCAGTGCACTAGTGGCCAATGACGATTTTATTTTGTTGCCCTTTTGTCAAAACTACAAACGCTTATTAGAGGGGGATAATGGTGTCAATACTAGTGGCATGGGGGCGTTCGCTCCTGCAAACTTTTTCTTTGATCATTTAGAAGAAAAGATTAAAGATCAGATTTTTAAACCCACTTTAAAAAAACTTCAAGCCAATCGTACGCCTTTTAAAGGGGTTTTACTCGCTGAAATCATGGTTGTAGAAGAAGAGGGCGTTTTAGAGCCGTATTTATTGGATTTTAGCACGCGTTTTGAAGACATGGAATGCCAGACGATTTTACCCCTTGTAGAAAATCCGCTTTTAGATTTGTTTTTAGCTACGACCAAAGGGGAATTAAACTCTCTTGAATTGGTGTTTTCTAAAGAATTTGTGATGAGTGTGGCGCTTGTTTCTAGGAATTACCCCACTAGCTCTTCGCCCAAACAAACCCTTTATATTGATCCGGTTGATGAAAAAAAGGGTCATTTGATTTTAGGGGAAGTCAATCAGGATAATGGCGTGTTTGAAAGCAGTGGAGGGAGGGTGGCGTTTGCCATTGGTAAAGGGAAATCCTTATTAGAAGCTAGAAACCATGCGTATGAGATCGCTCAAAAGGTGCATTTTGAAGGCATGTTTTATCGCAAGGATATTGGCTTTAAGGCGTTGGATTTGAAAGAATATTCTTAAAAGTTTGAGACAAATGGAAATTTGTCTTGTTTGTTTTGAATGCGATCCCCAAATTTAGAAAAAGAAGAAACAGAAATCATAGAAACACTCCTTATGCATGAAAAAATGCGTCTATGCCCCTTTTATTGGCGTGCTTTAGCGTTTTTAACCGATAGTTTGTTAGTGGCGTTTTTATTGAGCGATCTTTTAGGCACGTGCGATTTTTTGCATTCTTTATATTGGCTGACTAACCCTATTTATTACAGCGTGTTTGTGGCGCTTAGTTTTATTATCTTGTATGGCGTTTATGAAATCTTTTTTGTGTGTTTGTGTAAGATGAGTTTGGCTAAACTTGTTTTTAGGATTAAAATCATTGATATTTATTTAGCGGATTGCCCTAGCAGGGCTATGTTATGCAAGCGTTTAGGGTTAAAAATTGTGGTTTTTCTATGCCCTTTCTTATGGTTTGTGATTTTCAAAAATCCCTATCATAGGGCATGGCATGAAGAAAAAAGCAAAAGTCTTTTGGTGTTGTTTTAATCATGATTCGTTTGTTTTATGCGGTGGTGTTTTTTTTATTGAGCGTTTTAGAGGCTAAAGAAATCGCTATGCAACGATTTGACAAACAAAACCATAAGATTTTTGAAATCCTTGCGGATAAAGTGAGCGCTAAAGACAATGTGATAACCGCTTCAGGGAATGCGATCTTGTTGAATTATGATGTGTATATTCTAGCGGACAAGGTGCGTTATGACACTAAGACTAAAGAAGCGCTGTTAGAGGGCAATATTAAGGTTTATAAGGGCGAGGGTTTGCTCATAAAAACCGATTATGTGAAATTGAGTTTGAATGAAAAATATGAAATCATTTTCCCCTTTTATGTCCAAGATAGCGTGAGCGGGATTTGGGTGAGCGCGGATATGGCTAGTGGGAAAGATCAAACTTATAAAATCAAAAACATGAACGCTTCAGGGTGTAGTATTGATACCCCTATTTGGCATGTTAGCGCGACTTCAGGTTCATTTAACATGAAAAAATCGTTTTTGTCCATGTGGAACCCTAAGATTTACATCGGCGATATTCCTGTGTTGTATTTGCCTTATATTTTCATGTCCACGAGCAACAAACGCACCACCGGCTTTTTATACCCTGAATTTGGCACTTCCAATTTAGACGGGTTTATTTATTTGCAGCCTTTTTTTATAGCCCCACAGAATTCATGGGATATGACCCTTACCCCACAAGTGCGCTATAAAAGGGGTTTTGGCGTGAATTTTGAAGCACGCTACATTAACTCTAAAGACGATAGGTTTTTATTCAATGCACGCTATTTTAGGAATTACGATCGATATGTCAAACGCTATGATCTGAGGAATCAAAACATCTATGGTTTTGAATTTTTAAGTGCCAGCAGGGACACTTTGCAAAAATACTTCCACCTTAATTCCAATGTGGATAACGGGCATTACATTGACTTTTTATACATGAACGATTTGGATTATGTGCGTTTTGAAAAGGTTAATAAGCGCATCACAGACGCCACGCACATGTCTAGGGCGAATTATTATTTGCAAACAGAAAATAATTATTACGGCTTGAATATCATGTATTTTCTGAACTTAAATCAAATCAACAACAACCGCACTTTCCAGTCTGCCCCTAACTTGCAATACCACAAATATTTAAACCACTTGTATTTTAGGAATTTGTTGTATTCGGTGGATTATCAGTTTAAAAACACCGTAAGAGAGATTGGCTATGGCTATGTGCAAAACGCTTTGAATGTCCCAGTGGGTTTGCAATTTTCTTTGTTTAAAAAATATTTGTCTTTGGGGCTTTGGAATAATTTAGAATTATCCAATGTGGCTTTGATGCAAACGAAAAGATCTTATGTGCCTATTATCCCTAACGAATCAAGGGAATTTGGGAATTTTGTCTCTTCAGATCTTTCTTTATATGTGAATACGGATCTAGCTAAAGAATACAACAAACTTTTCCACACGATCCAGTTTGAAGCTATTTTCAATTTTCCTTATTACACTTTTAAAAACGGCTTGTTTTCTCAAAACATGTATGCTTTAAGTTCGCAAGCCTTAAACAGCTACACTTCGCCTTTGTTAAGGGATTATAATTATCAAGGGCGTTTATATGACTCTGTATGGAATCCAAGCAGTATTTTACCCACTAACACGAGTAATAAAACTTTGAATCTAAATCTCACGCAATATCTCTACGGATTAGGTGGGCAGGAGTTGTTGTATTTTAAAATATCGCAACTTGTGAATATTGATGATAAAGTCTCGCCCTTTAGAATGCCATTAGAAAGCAAGATTGGGTTTTCGCCCTTAAGGGGATTGAATATCTTTGGGAATGTCTTTTATTCGTTTTATCAAAACCGCTTGGAAGAAATCTCTGTGAATGCCAATTACCAGCGCAAATTTTTAAGTTTTAATATCTCTTATTTCTTAAACAACATTTTTAGTAGCGGTTTTAAAAGGATTGTGGAAAATTCTGCGAATTATTTGAAAGCGGGTTTTAGCAACGATTTTGGTTATTTTTCCATGAGCGCGGATGTGGGTTATGATATTACAAACAATGTGGTTTTAAGCTGGAATGTAGGGCTTTATAAAAAGATCCGTTGTTTTGGGATTGGGTTTCAATTCGTCAATCAACGACGCCCCATTCTTACCGGCGATCCCAACCAACCTGTAAGGGTGTTTGAAAATAACTATGTTAAGCTAGAATTAGATTTTTCACCGATCACCAAAACCAATGTGACTTACCGCTCCTTGCAGCGTAAGTAAGAAAAGGAATAGATTTGAATACCGATCTTAGCTATATCACTGACATTGAGAGCATGCGTTTTATCAATGAAGAAGATGCCTTAAATAAACTAATCCATGAAATCCACATGCACCACATTGATTTAAAAGACTCTGTTTTGCTCGCTTTGAGTTTTAACGCTCTGTATTTAGCCCACGCTTTAGCACAAAAATTTGGAGCGACTTATGATATACTTTTTTTAGAACCTATCCTGGCTCCTTTAAACCCAAAATGCGAGATCGCTTTAGTGAGTGAAAGCATGGATATTGCGATGAATGAAAGTTTGATCAATTCCTTTGACATCGCTTTAGATTATGTTTATGGGGAAGCCCAAAGAGTCTATGAAGAAGACATTTTATCTCGCATTTATCAGTATCGCAAAGGCAATGCGATCAAAAGCTTAAAAGATAAAAATATTTTTATCATAGACAGAGGGATTGAAACTGGGTTTAGAGCAGGTTTAGGCGTGCAAACTTGCTTGAAAAAAGAATGCCAAGACATTTATATTTTAACCCCCATTCTTGCACAAAATACCGCTCAAGGTTTAGAAAATTTGTGCGATGGGGTGATTAGCGTGTATCGCCCTGAATGTTTTGTCTCTATTGAGCATCATTATAAAGAACTCAAGCGATTGAGCAATGAAGAAATTGAAAAATACTTGGGCACTAACAACGCACCCAATTTAAAAAAGGAACATTAAATATGGATTTTATCACCATCAATTCTATTAACAAAACCGAAGAATTCGCCCTCAAACAAGTGGCCAAGCAAGCCACTAGCTCTCTTTTATACCGATTAGGAAAAACCATCATTTTAGCGAGCGTGTGCGTAGAAAGAGAGCTTGTGAGCGAAGATTTTTTGCCTTTAGTGGTGCAGTTTTTAGAAAAATCTTATGCTGCCGGTAAGATTCCTGGCGGTTTTGTTAAACGAGAAGGCAGAGCGCAAGATTTTGAAATCTTAACTTCCAGGCTCATAGATAGGACTTTACGCCCTTTATTCCCTAAAGACTACCGCTACCCCACGCAAATCACTTTAATGGTTTTAAGTCATGATATTGAAAATGACTTGCAAGTCTCTGCTTTAAATGCCGCTTCAGCCGCTCTTTTTTTAGCCCATGCAGCTCCTTTTAAAAGCGTGAGCGCTTGTAGGATCGCTAGGATTGATAACGAATTTATTATCAACCCAAGCACAAGCCTTTTGAATCAATCCAGTTTGGACTTATTCGTGTCCGGCACTAAAGAGAGTTTGAACATGATAGAAATGCGCTCTTTGGGGCAAAAATTAAACGCTTTAGAAGAGCCTTTAATGCTAGAAGCTTTAGAATTAGCCCAAAAAAGTTTAAAAGAAACTTGCACGCTTTATGAAGAAACTTTCACGCCCCATCAAAACGCGCTTCTTTTTAAAGAGAGCCAAGGAATAGTCTTTAATGAAAGGCTATTAGATTTATTAAAAAATCAGTATTTTAATGAAATCATTAAGGGTATTGAAAGCTCTGCTTTGAGCGAGCGAGAAAATGTTTTCAATGAAATTGCCAGAAAAATCAGTGAAGCCCACTCAGAATTTAATTTAGAAGAAATTGAATTGTCTTTAGAAAAAGTGAAAAAAACCGAGATTAGGCGCATGATTATTAGGGATAAAATCCGCCCAGACAAACGCGCGTTAGAAGAAGTTAGACCCATTTCTATAGAGAGCAATTTGCTCCCTATGGCGCATAGCTCTATTTTATTCACTAGGGGGCAGACTCAAAGCTTGGTCGTAGGGGTTTTAGGCACGGATAATGACGCTCAAACCCATGAAAGTTTGGAGCATAAAGCCCCTATAAAAGAACGCTTCATGTTCCATTATAATTTCCCTCCTTTTTGCGTGGGTGAAGCGAGTTCTATTGGCGCAACTTCAAGGCGTGAATTAGGGCATGGGAATTTGGCCAAAAGAGCCTTAGAAACAAGCATTAAAAATAAAGATCAGGTGATACGATTGGTTTCTGAGATTTTAGAAAGCAATGGATCAAGCTCAATGGCGAGCGTGTGTGCAGGCTCTTTAGCCCTTTATGCAAGCGGTGTAGAAATCCATGATTTAGTCGCTGGGGTGGCTATGGGCATGGTGAGTGAAGGGCAAGATTACGCCATTTTAAGCGATATTAGCGGATTAGAAGATGCAGAAGGCGATATGGACTTTAAGATTGCTGGGAATTTAGAAGGCATTACAGCCATGCAAATGGATACCAAAATGAGCGGTATTCAATTAGAAATCTTATACCAAACCTTACTCCAGGCTAAAAGGGTGCGAGAACATATTTTAAAAATCATGCATGAAGCGAAAGAAAAGATTGTGATCAATTTTTCTCATTTGCCCACAACTGAAATTTTTAATGTCGCACCGGATAAAATTATAGAAATTATCGGTCAAGGGGGGCGTGTGATTAGAGAAATAGTAGAAAAGTTTGAAGTTAAAATTGATTTGAATAAACCGAGCGGTGAAGTGAAAATCATGGGGAATAAAGAGCGTGTTTTAAAAACTAAAGAATTTATTTTAAATTATTTGCATTCTTTAGATCAAGAATTAGAGCAATACGCTATTGATGAGGTGCTAGAAGCTCAAGTGAAACGAATCGTGGATTTTGGGGCGTTTTTGAGCCTACCTAAGGGGGGTGAAGGCTTGTTGAGAAAGCAACACATGGAGAGGTGTCAAGTGGCTTTAAAAGAAGGCGATAGCATTCGGTGTAGGGTGATTAGCTTCAATAAGGGTAAAATCGCCTTGGATTTGGCTTAAAATTTAAAAAAGCGTTTTTAAAAGAGATTTTAAGCTAGTTTGTATTAAAATGAATTTCTGCTTGTGTTTTTGAAAGTAGAGGAACGATTCGAAATAAAAATCAAGCTTAATCTTTGAAACGGAGTGCGAGAATGAAATTTTTAGCGTTATTTTTTCTAGCTTTAGTGGGCGTTGCTTTTGCTTATGATGGTGGAATGGATGGGATGGATATGATTAAATCTTATTCTATCTTAGGAGCGATGATTGGTCTAGGGATTGCCGCTTTTGGTGGGGCGATCGGTATGGGGAATGCAGCCGCAGCGACCATTACAGGCACAGCGAGAAACCCAGGAGTGGGCGGTAAATTGCTCACAACCATGTTTGTGGCTATGGCGATGATTGAAGCGCAAGTGATTTATACTTTAGTCTTTGCTATTATCGCTATTTATAGTAACCCATTCTTGAGTTAAGGGTTTTGGTGAGCTAAGTTATTGCTTAAAAAGCATGATTTAGCTATAATATCTTCTCATTTTAAATTTTTTTTAAATTTTTAGCATTGGTGGTGGAATTGGTAGACACGCCATCTTGAGGGGGTGGTGGGAGCAATCTCGTGCGAGTTCGAGTCTCGCCCAGTGCACCATTAAGTTTTTTTAAGGAATAGGTGGGTATAATCTCACTCTTGCTTTATGATACGCCGAAGTGGTGGAATTGGTAGACACGCTAGACTCAAAATCTGGTGGGAGCAATCTCGTGTCGGTTCGAGTCCGACCTTCGGCACCATTACCAATGATCTTTTCTAATCTGCTTCTTTTTTTGTTTTAAAAAGTTCTGTTCTAATAGAGTGTTGTCAAATTTAAAAAATACCTTGTGATCATTTTTTATTACCAATACCCAAAACAAATCCAAATATTCCAATGATGACAAAAATAATCGCTTAAATAAGATAAAATGAAACCAAATAAACCTATAAGAAAGGGAAAGTTAATGGCGCTTGAAGTGGTTCTATGGGATTTTGATGGCGTGATTTTTGATAGCATGCATTTAAAATATGAAGGATTTAAGGCGTTGTTCCAAAAGCATGGAAACGATGATAAAGAGAGTTTGAATCAATTTGAAGTTTATCATTATCAAAGTGGGGGGATTTCAAGGAATGAAAAGATCCAATACTTTTATAACGAGATTTTAAAAACCTCTATTACTCAAGAAGAAGTGGAACGATTAGCCCTAGAGTTTGGCGCTATTATAGAGCAAAAGCTTTTTGATAGGGGGCATTTGAATAGTGAAGTGATGGCGTTTATTGATAAGCACTATCAAAATTATACTTTTCATATCGCTTCAGCGGCCTTGCATAGTGAATTACAAGTGTTGTGTGAGTTTTTAGGGATTGTTGAGTATTTTAAGAGTATTGAAGGGAGTCCGCCCCATAAACCTAAAATCATTGATAATATCATTCAAGAATACGCCTATAACCCAAGCCGCATGCTAATGATAGGCGATAGCATCAATGACTATGAAAGCGCTAAAGCTAATGAAGTGGCGTTTTTAGGTTATAACAGCAAGGTTTTGAAAAATTTAGTGGGTCAAAATGGCTACCAAGGGAAGTATTTAGAGAGCTTTAAGGGGTTTGATTTGCAAAACCTTATAAAAGAGTGAAGCTAATCAGCCAAGTTGTTCTTTGTGCTTGCTCATATCAATGATGACTTCACAGCGTTCAATCGTGCTTAAGCGGTGGGCGATAACAATTAGGGTTTTATTTTTGGCGATTTGATAGATTTCATCCATGATTTTACCCTCAGTTTCATTGTCTAGGGCCGAAGTGGCTTCATCTAAAACCAAAATTTCAGGGTTATCGTATAAGGCTCTTGCGATGCCTATGCGTTGTTTTTGACCACCGCTAAGCTTAGTGCCCCCTTCACCCACCTGGGTTTTAAGCCCCTCATGCTCGCGTAAAAAATCATAAATGTGAGCCATTTTACACACTTTAATCAAGCGTTTTTCATCTATAGCGCTCCCAAAAGCGATATTATCCCCCACAGTGCCATCAAAAAGGTAAATATTTTGGGGGATATAGCCTATTTTTTTACGCCATGATCGTATATTTTCTTTGGTTAAAAGGGTGTTGTCAATGAAAATTTCCCCACTTTTAGGGTAGGTAATCCCCATAATAATATCTGCTAGTGTGGATTTTCCGCACCCACTATGGCCTATAAGAGCGATTTTTTGACCTTTTTGAATGGTGAGGTTAAAATTTTTTAAAACTGGGTGTTTTGATTTATAGGCGAAGGAAATGTTTTGGAGAGTGACTTTGTCATTAAAGTTTAAAGGGGCTAAATCCTCTTCAATAATGGTCTTAGAAAGGCTTTTGAAAACAACATTTGTCGCAAGCTGGTTGTAAGCGATTTCATTGTAATAGTTGATCACGCCAGTTACAGAAGGGAGTATGCGATAAAGGGCTAAAGCATACATAGAAATAGTAGGGAGCACCATTTTAGCTTCGCCGTATTTGAATAAAATGTAAGCGACCGCTAAAATCAACAAACTAAAACCCACGGTTTCTATTGAATACTTGGGGACTACCTGCAAGGTGGAGTAAATAATCTCAATATCATGAGCTTTACGGCTATTTTCCCCAAAGAGTTTGTGGGCTTCTTCATGATTGTCTTTGAGTTTAGTGATCTTGAAATTGCTGAAAAATTTGGAAAAGACTTTGAGCGTTTGCGCTTTGGATTTGGCGGCCATTTCACCTTTTTTTTTGATAAGGACGGTGACTTTTTTGACAATAAGAAAAATTTGTAAAGCGAGAATTAGGGTAAAAACAAGCGTTATTTTCCAGTTAGTCAATATGAGCGTAGAGTAGAAAAAAATAATCACGGTTATTTCGGTCAATAAGCTTAAAAAAGCGTTAAAGCTCGCAAACATGCCTTCTGCTTTATTGTTGATAATATCCCTTAAGGAATCCAAATTATGGTTAAGGTGGGAGAGGTAGTTGCTTTTAATGTGTTGCAAAAAAAGCTGTTGCTTGATTTGATAAGTTTTTTTATTTGAAAAACGCCCTTTTAAATAGGTGAAAGACACCCCATAAAACATCCTAAACAAATAAATCCCTACCAAGCAAAAACTAAAGAAATACATAAGACGAATGGGAGATGAAAAATGGAAAAAATCATAGACCATTTTCCAATCTTTATCATCTAAAGCTCTGCTAGGATCAGAAGCGAGAGTGATAAAAGGCATAAGGAGTGTAAGAGACATCACTTCCACAAAAGAAGAGAAAACAGCCATCAACACAAGCAGGAAAAAAACCATTTTTTCCTTGAAAGTGATGAGCATATAGATTTGCTTTAAAGAACGCAAAAAGTATTTAAAAGTAGGAATTTTATGTTTTTTTTTCGCCATAATTTAAGTGTCCATTAATTTTTATTATGCAATAAGCTTTTTGAACTATGTTAAGCCACATTAAGTTAGATTATAGCTAAAATTTTAACCATGCCTTGCGTTATTATAAAAATGATTGATCCTTTTAGCCCTATTTCTTGACAAGTTAAGCATAAAACTGCTATAATCCCAAGTCTTTGATTTATTTAATTTATTGCTGGCTTAGCTCAGTTGGTAGAGCAGCTGCCTTGTAAGCAGCAGGTCGGGGGTTCAAGTCCCTTAGCCAGCTCCAGTTAAAATGTTATTTTGCAAATTTTTTGGTGAGATACTCAAGTGGCCAACGAGGGCAGACTGTAAATCTGCTGACTATGTCTTCCGTGGTTCGAATCCACGTCTCACCACCATCGTTTGTTTTTAGGTGCGGGAATAGCTCAGTTGGCTAGAGCATCAGCCTTCCAAGCTGAGGGTCGCGGGTTCGAGCCCCGTTTCCCGCTCCAGTTTTAGGGCAATGTCTTGATTTTTGAGACGCCTGTATAGCTCAGGGGTAGAGCACTTCCTTGGTAAGGAAGAGGTCGGCGGTTCAATTCCGCTTATAGGCTCCAGTTTTATAATCTCTTGAATGGCGATAAGACAAAAATGTCTTAAAATTTGTGGTAACATTGACAATATTCAGGCATATAAGGATTTTGTTTAGTATAATTCGAAAATCCATTTCAAAAATTAAGGAGAAATACAAATGGCAAAAGAAAAGTTTAACAGAACTAAGCCACATGTTAATATTGGGACCATTGGGCATGTAGACCATGGTAAAACAACTTTGAGTGCAGCGATCTCAGCGGTGCTTTCTTTGAAAGGTCTTGCAGAAATGAAAGACTATGACAATATTGATAACGCCCCTGAAGAAAAAGAAAGAGGGATCACTATTGCTACTTCTCATATTGAATATGAGACTGAAAATAGGCACTATGCACATGTGGATTGCCCAGGGCACGCCGACTATGTGAAAAACATGATTACAGGTGCGGCACAAATGGATGGAGCGATTTTAGTTGTTTCTGCAGCTGATGGTCCTATGCCTCAAACTAGAGAGCATATCTTATTGTCTCGTCAAGTAGGCGTCCCTCACATCGTTGTTTTCTTAAACAAACAAGACATGGTAGATGACCAAGAATTGTTAGAGCTTGTAGAAGTGGAAGTGCGTGAGTTATTGAGTGCGTATGAATTCCCTGGTGATGATACTCCTATTGTAGCGGGTTCAGCTTTGAAAGCGTTAGAAGAAGCAAAAGCGGGTAGCGTAGGTGAATGGGGCGAAAAAGTGCTCAAACTCATGGCTGAAGTGGATGCGTATATCCCTACTCCGGTGAGGGACACTGAAAAAAGTTTCTTAATGCCGGTTGAAGATGTGTTTTCTATTGCAGGTAGGGGAACTGTGGTTACAGGTAGGATTGAAAGAGGCATGGTGAAAGTAGGCGATGAAGTGGAAATCGTTGGTATCAGAGCCACACAAAAAACAACCGTAACCGGCGTGGAAATGTTTAGAAAAGAACTAGACAAAGGTGAAGCAGGCGATAATGTGGGCGTGCTTTTGAGAGGAACTAAAAAAGAAGAAGTAGAGCGTGGTATGGTTTTGTGTAAGCCAGGTTCCATCACTCCGCACAAGAAATTTGAAGGGGAAATTTATGTCCTTTCTAAAGAAGAAGGTGGGAGGCACACTCCATTCTTCACTAACTATCGTCCGCAATTCTATGTGCGCACGACTGATGTGACTGGATCGATCACCCTTCCTGAAGGCGTAGAAATGGTTATGCCTGGCGATAATGTGAAAATCACCGTAGAATTGATCAACTCTATTGCGTTAGAGTTAGGGACAAAATTTGCGATCCGTGAAGGCGGTAGAACCGTTGGTGCTGGTGTTGTGAGCAATATTATTGAATAATATTAGCAAAAAGAGTTACCATAAAAAAGGGTCGTTATGAAAGTTAAAATAGGATTGAAGTGTTCTGATTGTGAAGACATCAATTACAGCACAACTAAGAATGCTAAAACTAACACTGAAAAGCTGGAGCTTAACAAGTTCTGTCCAAGAGAAAACAAGCATACTATTCATAAAGAAATCAAATTGAAGAGCTAGTTCTTTCTTTGGTGTTGCGATTTTAAAGGGAGGGGAGGTTAGGTCAGTAGCTCCAATGGTAGAGCACCGGTCTCCAAAACCGATTGTTGGGGGTTCGAGTCCCTCCTGACCTGCCATTCTTCATCCATCATTTTTTGTTCCAACAGATTTTTTAAGTTTTTTAATTTTAGTTTAAGCTATTTTGGATAGAATCGAAAGTTCATTTTAAATGCTTTGTGCATTAAGTAGGGGCGAAAAGAGACGATGAATAAATGGTTCATGCAATACAAATTGACTAGAGAAGAGCTTTCTAAAGTAATATTTCCTATTAAAGAGCAGATACGCAACGCACTTGTTTCTGTTTTGGTGGTGGTGAGTGCTGTCACGCTGTTTTTAGCTTTGTTAGATTTTTCTCTAGGGGCTTTTGTCTCTAGTGTTTTATAAGTTGGTGGCTTTAGATCAAGGAGAATGATAATGGATTGGTATGCCATACAAACTTATTCAGGGAGTGAGCAGTCTGTTAAGAAAGCGATTGAAAATTTAGCGAGTGACCACGATCTAAAAGATAGGATACAGGAAATTATTGTGCCTACTGAGGATATTATAGAGGTTTCTAAAAAAAGCAAGACAAAGGTAACGGAGCGTAGCCTTTATCCTGGGTATGTTTTTATTAAGGTGGATTTAGATACGGTTTTGTGGCATAAGATACAATCTTTGCCAAGAGTGAGCCGTTTTATTGGAGAAAACAAAAAACCAACCCCATTGAGTGAAGCGGACATTGGGCATATTTTAGAAAAAATGAACAACCGTGCAGCCCCCAAGCCAAAAATCTTTTTTGAGCAAGGGGAAGTGGTGCGCGTGGTGGAAGGTCCTTTTGCGAACTTCACTGCCACAGTGGAAGAGTATGATGTGGAGCACCGCAAACTCAAACTCAATATTTCTATTTTTGGTAGGAACACTCCAATAGAGATTTTGCATTCGCAAGTAGAAAAAATTATATGACTTTTAAGGAGACAATATGGCTAAAAAAGTAGTCGGAGAAATCAAACTTCAAATCCCTGCCGGTAAAGCAAACCCTTCACCTCCTGTAGGACCAGCACTAGGTCAAAGAGGGGTCAATATCATGGAATTTTGCAAAGCTTTCAATGAAAGAACTAAAGACATGGGGAGTTTTAATATTCCGGTGATTATCACGGTTTATCAAGATAAGAGTTTCACTTTTATCACTAAAAAGCCTCCAGTAACGGATTTGATCAAAAAAGCTTCTGGGGTTGAAAAAGGTTCGGACAATCCGCTTAAAAATAAGGTTGCAAAGCTCACCCACAAGCAAGTGGAAGAAATCGCACAACTAAAAATGGAAGATTTAAACACGAGCACCATGGAAGCGGCTAAAAAAATCGTTATGGGTAGCGCTAGGAGCATGGGTGTAGAGATTGTGGATTGATCTTATTGGTTTTATTGGAATTGAAAGAAATTTTTAAGGATTAGAATCGTGGCAAAAAAAGTATTTAAAAGATTGGAAAAACTTTTCTCCAAAATCCAAAACGATAAAGTGTATGGCGTAGAGCAAGGCGTTGGGGCAGTTAAATCTCTCGCTTCAGCGAAATTTGATGAAACCGTTGAAGTGGCGTTAAGGCTAGGGGTTGATCCAAGGCATGCTGACCAAATGGTGCGTGGTGCGGTGGTGCTTCCCCATGGGACTGGGAAAAAAGTGAGAGTAGCCGTTTTTGCAAAAGACATTAAGCAAGATGAAGCTAAGAACGCTGGGGCTGATGTTGTTGGCGGAGACGATTTGGCTGAAGAAATCAAAAATGGTCGCATTGATTTTGACATGGTGATCGCAACGCCTGATATGATGGCGGTTGTTGGTAAAGTGGGTAGGATTTTAGGTCCTAAAGGTTTGATGCCAAACCCTAAAACCGGAACCGTTACGATGGATATTGCTAAGGCGGTTACTAATGCTAAAAGCGGTCAAGTGAATTTCAAAGTGGATAAAAAGGGCAATATCCATGCCCCTATTGGGAAGGTGAGTTTTCCTGAAGAAAAAATCAAAGAAAACATGCTTGAGCTTGTGAAAACGATCAACCGCTTAAAGCCTAATAGCGCGAAAGGCAAGTATATTCGAAACGCCGCTCTTTCACTCACCATGTCGCCTTCAGTGAGTTTGGACGCACAGGAATTGATGGATATTAAATAGCTTTAAGAGTTTTTAATCTTAGGCTGAAGATCGTAAGAGCTAAAAGGCTTAAAATTTCTTTTTTAAAAAGATAATCTTGCAGAGGTCTAGTCTAGAAAGGAGGAAAAGATGCAAAAACAGCATAAAGTAGAGCTAGTCGTTAGCTTGAAATCGCAATTTGATGGTGCTAAAGCTCTTTTAATTTGCGATTATAAGGGTCTTAGCGTGAGCAAGTTGGAAGCTTTAAGGAATAAGGCTCGTACTCAAGGCATTAAGGTGCAAGTGATTAAAAACACGCTTGCCCATATTGCAATGAAAGAAGTGGGTTATTCTCATTTGGATTTGAAAGAAACCAATGTGTTTTTGTGGGGCGATGATCAAATCGCTCTTTCTAAGCTCGTGTTTGACTTCCAAAAAGATCACAAAAATCACTTTGTGTTAAAAGCGGGCTTGTTTGATAAAGAAAGCGTTAGCGTAGCTCATGTGGAAGCGGTTTCAAAACTTCCAAGCAAAGAAGAGCTTATGGGAATGTTGCTTTCTGTTTGGACGGCTCCGGCACGCTATTTTGTGACCGGTTTAGACAATTTGCGTAAAGCAAAAGAAGAAAACTAAGAGCCCCTATTGTGGCTTTAATTAAAAAATTTGAAGGATTGAATTATGGCAATTTCAAAAGAAGAAGTGTTAGAGTATATTGGTTCATTGAGCGTTTTAGAGCTTTCTGAATTGGTTAAAATGTTTGAGGAAAAATTTGGCGTGAGTGCGACTCCAACGGTTGTAGCCGGTGCGGCTGTGGCTGGTGGTGCAGTGGCTGAGAGCGAAGAAAAAACCGATTTCAATGTGATCTTGGCTGATAGCGGTGCTGAAAAAATTAAAGTGATTAAAGTGGTTCGTGAAATTACCGGACTTGGCTTGAAAGAAGCTAAAGACGCTACTGAAAAAACCCCTCATGTGCTTAAAGAGGGCGTGAATAAAGAAGAAGCTGAAACTATCAAGAAGAAACTTGAAGAAGTAGGTGCTAAGGTTGAAATTAAGTAAAAAAAGTTGAAAGGTCTTTGTGCCTTTCTTTGCCCTAGTGTGGTAGATTTTGCTCCATGATTTGGTTTGTGAGCGTGTGGTCTAAAGTGGTTGGCATTGCAGATGGGTTTTGGTATTTCTTTCATCATGGATGATTGTAAAGTTTAAAGATCCTTTTGCAATGCTTACTCAATACGATTAAATGCATTAAGAAACTCAAAATTTTTGATAAAAGGCTTAAAATATGTCAAAAAAAATTCCCCTAAAAAACCGCTTGAGAGCTGATTTTACAAAAACTCCGACAGATTTAGAAGTTCCTAATTTATTGTTATTGCAACGAGACAGCTATGATTCTTTCTTGTATTCTAAAGATGGCAAAGAGAGTGGGATTGAAAAGGTTTTTAAATCTATTTTCCCTATCCAAGATGCACAAAACCGCATTACTTTAGAGTATGCAGGTTGTGAGTTTGGCAAAGCTAAATACACCGTTAGAGAGGCGATGGAGAGAGGCATTACCTACTCTATCCCGCTCAAAATTAAAGTGCGCTTGATTTTGTGGGAAAAAGATGCAAAAAATGGCGAAAAAACCGGTATCAAGGATATTAAAGAACAAAGCATTTTTATCCGTGAGATCCCTTTAATGACGGAGCACACTTCATTTATCATCAATGGAGTGGAGCGTGTGGTCGTCAATCAGCTCCACAGAAGCCCCGGTGTGATTTTCAAAGAAGAAGAGTCTAGCACTTCTTTAAATAAGCTCATTTACACAGGGCAAATCATTCCTGATAGGGGTTCGTGGCTGTATTTTGAATACGATTCTAAAGATATTTTATACGCTCGTATCAACAAACGCCGTAAAGTACCTGTTACTATCTTGTTTAGAGCGATGGATTATCAAAAACAAGACATTATTAAAATATTCTATCCGCTTGTCAAAGTGCGTTATGAAAACGATAAATATCTGATTCCGTTCGCTTCGTTAGACGCCAATCAAAGGATGGAATTTGACTTGAAAGACGCTCAAGGCAAAACTATTCTTTTAGCGGGCAAAAAGCTCACTCCAAGAAAGATCAAAGAGCTTAAAGAAAACCATTTAGAATGGGTGGAATACCCTATGGATATTTTACTCAATCGTTATTTGGCTGAGCCTGTTATGGCGGGGAAAGAGATTTTACTAGACATGCTCACTCAGTTGGATAAAAATAAGTTAGACAAAATCCACGATCTAGGTGTGCAAGAATTTGTGATCATCAATGATTTGGCTTTAGGGCATGACGCTTCCATTATCCATTCTTTCTTGGCCGATTATGAGTCTTTGAGATTGCTCAAGCAAACTGAAAAGATTGATGATGAAAATGCGTTAGCTGCGATTCGTATTTATAAGGTGATGCGCCCGGGTGAGCCTATCACCACTGAAGTGGCGAAGCAGTTTGTCAAACAGCTTTTCTTTGACCCAGAACGCTATGATTTGACCATGGTGGGTCGTATGAAAATGAATCATAAATTGGGCTTGCATGTGCCTGATTACATCACGACTTTAACGCATGAAGATATTATCACCACCGTTAAATATCTCATGAAGATTAAAAACAATCAGGGCAAGATTGATGACAGAGACCACTTAGGCAATCGTAGGATCAGAGCCGTAGGGGAATTGTTGGCTAATGAATTGCATTCAGGTTTAGTGAAAATGCAAAAGACCATTAAAGACAAGCTTACTACCATGAGTGGGGCTTTTGATTCGCTCATGCCCCATGACTTGGTCAATTCTAAAATGATCACAAGCACGATCATGGAATTTTTCATGGGCGGTCAGCTTTCACAATTCATGGATCAAACTAACCCTTTGAGTGAAGTCACGCACAAGCGCCGCCTTTCAGCACTCGGTGAGGGGGGGTTAGTCAAAGACAGAGTAGGGTTTGAAGCCAGAGATGTGCACCCAACGCATTATGGCAGAATTTGCCCTATTGAGACCCCAGAAGGTCAGAATATCGGCTTGATCAACACCCTTTCCACTTTCACAAGAGTGAATGATCTTGGCTTTATTGAAGCCCCTTATAAAAAGGTTGTAGATGGCAAGGTAATGGGCGAGACGATTTATTTAACGGCTATTCAAGAAGACAGCCATGTGATCGCTCCCGCAAGCACCCCCATTGATGAAGAAGGCAATATTTTAGGCGATTTGATTGAAACGCGTGTAGAAGGCGAGATCGTTTTAAACGAAAAAAGTAAAGTAACCTTAATGGATTTAAGCTCTAGCATGCTAGTAGGGGTAGCCGCATCGCTCATTCCTTTCTTAGAGCATGATGATGCAAACCGTGCTCTAATGGGGACTAACATGCAGCGCCAAGCGGTGCCTTTGTTAAGAAGCGATGCTCCCATTGTAGGCACAGGGATTGAAAAAATCATCGCTAGGGATTCTTGGGGAGCGATCAAAGCTAATCGTGCAGGCGTCGTAGAAAAAATTGATTCTAAAAATATTTATATTTTAGGCGAAGGCAAAGAAGAAGCTTATATTGATGCGTATTCTTTGCAAAAAAACTTGCGTACCAACCAAAACACTAGCTTCAATCAAGTCCCTATCGTTAAAGTGGGCGATAAAGTAGAAGCTGGGCAAATCATCGCTGATGGCCCTAGCATGGACAGGGGCGAATTAGCGTTAGGGAAAAATGTGCGTGTAGCGTTCATGCCATGGAATGGTTATAACTTTGAAGACGCGATCGTGGTGAGTGAGCGCATCACTAAAGACGATATTTTCACTTCCACGCACATTTATGAAAAAGAAGTGGATGCTAGAGAGCTTAAGCATGGCGTAGAAGAATTTACCGCTGATATTCCTGATGTGAAAGAAGAAGCGCTTGCACATCTTGATGAAAGCGGAATCGTTAAAGTAGGCACTTATGTGAGCGCTGGCATGATTTTAGTGGGTAAGACTTCCCCTAAAGGCGAAATCAAAAGCACGCCTGAAGAACGGCTTTTAAGGGCTATTTTTGGGGATAAAGCTGGGCATGTGGTCAATAAGAGTTTGTATTGCCCCCCAAGTTTAGAAGGCACGGTGATTGATGTGAAAGTCTTCACCAAAAAAGGCTATGAGAAAGATGCACGAGTTTTGAGCGCGTATGAAGAAGAAAAAGCCAAGCTTGACATGGAGCATTTTGACCGCTTGACCATGCTCAATAGAGAAGAATTGTTGCGCGTCAGCTCGCTCCTTTCTCAAGCGATTTTAGAAGAGCCTTTCAGCCATAATGGTAAGGATTATAAAGAAGGCGATCAGATCCCTAAAGAAGTAATCGCTTCAATCAATCGCTTCACTCTGGCTAGTTTGGTGAAAAAATACTCTAAAGAAGTGCAAAACCAGTATGAAATCACTAAAAATAATTTCTTAGAGCAAAAGAAAGTCTTGGGTGAAGAGCATGAAGAAAAGCTTTCTATTTTAGAAAAAGATGATATTTTGCCTAATGGCGTGATCAAAAAAGTCAAGCTCTATATCGCTACAAAACGAAAACTTAAAGTGGGCGATAAAATGGCAGGAAGGCATGGGAATAAAGGCATTGTGTCTAATATTGTGCCGGTTGCGGACATGCCTTATACCGCTGATGGCGAGCCTGTAGATATTGTCTTAAACCCTTTGGGTGTGCCAAGCCGTATGAATATCGGACAAATTTTAGAAATGCATTTAGGTTTGGTGGGTAAAGAGTTTGGCAAACAAATCGCTAGCATGCTAGAAAATCAAACTAGAGATTTTGTCAAAGAATTGCGCACTAAAATGCTAGAAATCGCTAACGCTATCAACGAAAAAGATCTCTTAACTATCCATGCACTTGAAAACTGCTCTGATGAAGAGCTTTTGGAATACGCAAAAGATTGGAGTAGGGGCGTTAAGCTCGCTATCCCTGTGTTTGAAGGCATTTCGCAAGAAAAATTTTATAAGCTATTTGAATTAGCTAAAATTGCTATGGATGGCAAAATGGATTTGTATGATGGGCGCACAGGCGAGAAAATGAGAGAGCGCGTGAATGTGGGCTACATGTATATGATCAAACTCCATCACTTGGTGGATGAAAAAGTCCATGCCAGAAGCACAGGCCCTTATAGTTTAGTAACGCACCAGCCCGTGGGGGGTAAAGCGCTTTTTGGAGGTCAAAGATTTGGGGAAATGGAAGTGTGGGCGTTAGAAGCTTATGGTGCAGCGCACACTCTAAAAGAAATGCTTACCATTAAATCCGATGATATTAGGGGTAGGGAAAACGCTTATAGGGCTATCGCTAAGGGCGAGCAAGTGGGTGAGAGCGAAATCCCCGAGACTTTCTATGTTTTGACTAAAGAATTGCAATCGCTCGCTTTAGACATTAATATCTTTGGAGATGAAATGGATGAAGATGGGATGCCTAAACCCATTGTCATTAAAGAAGATGACAGACCTAAAGACTTTAGCTCTTTCCAGCTCACTCTAGCCAGCCCTGAAAAAATCCATTCGTGGAGCTATGGGGAAGTTAAAAAGCCTGAAACGATCAACTATCGCACCCTAAAACCTGAACGAGACGGTTTGTTTTGCATGAAAATCTTTGGTCCCACTAAAGATTATGAGTGCTTGTGCGGTAAATACAAAAAGCCTCGCTTCAAAGATATTGGCACATGCGAAAAATGCGGCGTAGCGATCACACACTCTAAAGTTAGGCGTTTTAGAATGGGGCATATTGAATTGGCCACTCCTGTAGCGCATATCTGGTATGTCAATTCCTTGCCTAGCCGTATCGGCACGCTTTTAGGCGTTAAAATGAAAGACTTGGAGCGCGTGCTTTATTACGAAGCTTATATCGTTAAAGAGCCAGGCGAAGCCGCTTATGACAATGAGGGCACTAAATTGGTCGCTAAATATGATATTTTGAATGAAGAGCAGTATCAAAATATCTCACGAAGATACGAAGACAGGGGCTTTGTGGCACAAATGGGTGGCGAAGCAATCAAGGATTTATTAGAAGAAATTGATTTGATCGTGTTGTTGCAAAGCTTGAAAGAAGAAGTGAAAGAGACCAATTCGGACGCCAAAAAGAAAAAACTCATCAAGCGTTTGAAAGTGGTAGAAAGCTTTTTGAATTCTGGTAACAGACCTGAATGGATGATGCTCACCGTTTTACCGGTATTGCCACCGGATTTAAGGCCGTTAGTCGCACTAGATGGTGGGAAATTTGCAGTCAGCGATGTGAATGAATTGTATCGTCGTGTCATCAATCGTAACCAACGCTTGAAACGCTTAATGGAGCTTGGGGCACCAGAAATCATTGTGCGCAATGAAAAAAGGATGTTGCAAGAGGCCGTGGATGTGCTTTTTGATAACGGCCGTAGTACCAATGCGGTTAAAGGAGCTAACAAGCGCCCTTTAAAATCGCTTAGTGAAATCATTAAGGGTAAGCAAGGGCGTTTCAGGCAAAACCTTTTAGGTAAGCGCGTGGATTTTTCAGGCAGGAGCGTAATTGTCGTTGGGCCCAATCTTAAAATGGATGAATGCGGGTTGCCTAAAAACATGGCGTTGGAACTCTTCAAACCGCATCTATTATCCAAGCTTGAAGAAAGAGGCTATGCCACCACGCTCAAGCAGGCTAAACGCATGATTGAGCAAAAAAGCAGTGAAGTGTGGGAGTGTTTGCAAGAAATCACAGAAGGGTATCCGGTGCTACTCAACCGCGCGCCTACTTTGCACAAGCAATCCATTCAGGCGTTCCACCCAAAACTCATTGACGGCAAAGCGATCCAATTGCACCCATTAGTGTGTTCAGCGTTTAATGCGGATTTTGATGGGGATCAAATGGCGGTGCATGTGCCTTTAAGCCAGGAAGCGATCGCTGAATGCAAGGTGCTTATGCTAAGCTCTATGAATATCCTTTTGCCCGCTAGCGGTAAAGCCGTAGCCATTCCTAGCCAGGATATGGTTTTAGGGCTTTATTATCTTTCTTTAGAAAAGAGTGGGGTCAAGGGCGAGCATAAGCTTTTCTCTAGCGTGAATGAAATCATCACCGCTATTGATACCAAAGAATTAGACATCCATGCAAAGATTAGGGTTTTGGATAAAGGGAATATTATCGCTACGAGCGCAGGGCGCATGATCATTAGATCCATTTTGCCTGATTTTATTCCCACGGATTTGTGGAACAGGCCTATGAAAAAAAAAGATATTGGTGTGCTTGTGGATTATGTGCATAAAGTCGGTGGTATCGGCATTACCGCAACCTTTTTGGATAATTTAAAAACGCTTGGCTTTAGGTATGCTACTAAGGCTGGTATTTCTATCTCTATGGAAGATATTATCACGCCCAAAGACAAGCAAAAAATGGTGGAAAAAGCCAAAGTAGAGGTTAAAAAAATCCAACAACAATACGATCAAGGGTTGCTCACTGACCAAGAGCGTTACAATAAAATCATTGACACTTGGACTGAAGTCAATGACAAAATGAGTAAAGAAATGATGACCGCTATCGCAAAAGATAAAGAGGGCTTTAACTCCATTTATATGATGGCGGATAGCGGTGCAAGGGGGAGCGCGGCACAAATCCGTCAGCTTTCAGCGATGAGAGGTCTTATGACTAAACCAGATGGCAGTATCATTGAAACGCCCATTATTTCTAACTTTAAAGAGGGGTTGAATGTTTTAGAATACTTTAACTCCACCCATGGTGCTAGAAAGGGCTTAGCGGATACGGCACTAAAAACCGCCAATGCGGGGTATTTGACAAGAAAACTCATTGATGTTTCCCAAAATGTCAAGGTGGTATCTGATGATTGCGGCACGCATGAAGGGATTGAAATCACGGATATTGCGGTAGGGAGTGAGTTGATTGAGCCTTTAGAAGAGCGTATTTTTGGGCGCGTTTTATTAGAAGATGTGATCGATCCCATTACCAATGAAATCTTGCTTTATGCGGACACTTTGATTGATGAAGAGAGCGCTAAAAAGGTGGTGGAAGCTGGGATTAAATCCATTACGATCCGCACACCAGTAACTTGTAAGGCGCCAAAGGGCGTGTGCGCGAAATGCTATGGCTTGAATTTAGGCGAAGGCAAGATGAGCTATCCTGGCGAAGCGGTAGGCGTGGTCGCTGCGCAATCTATTGGGGAGCCTGGAACTCAGCTCACTTTAAGGACTTTCCATGTGGGTGGGACAGCGAGCAGGAGCCAAGATGAGCGCGAAATTGTAGCGAGCAAAGAAGGTTTTGTGCGTTTCTACAATCTCAAAACTTACACGAACAAAGAGGGTAAAAACATTATCGCTAACCGCCGTAACGCTTCTATTTTAGTGGTAGAGCCTAAAATTAAAGCGCCTTTTGATGGGGAATTGAGCATTGAAACGGTCTATGAAGAAGTAATTGTGAGCGTGAAAAATGGCGAGCAAGAAGCTAAGTTTGTGTTAAGAAGAAGCGATATTGTCAAACCAAGCGAATTGGCTGGCGTTGGCGGTAAGATTGAAGGCAAGGTGTATTTGCATTATGCTAATGGGCATAAGATACATAAAGGGGGGAGTATCGCTGATATCATCCAAGAGGGTTGGAATGTGCCAAATCGCATCCCTTATGCAAGCGAATTGTTGGTTAAAGATAATGACCCCATCGTGCAAGATGTGTATGTGAAAGAAAAAGGTGTGATCAAATACTATGTTTTAGAGGTCAATCATTTAGAGCGCACCCATGGGATCAAAAAGGGCGATATGGTGAGCGAAAAAGGCTTGTTTGCGGTTATAGCTGATGATAATGGTAGAGAAGCTGCTCGCCATTATATCGCTAGAGGTTCTGAGATTTTAATTGATGATAATAGTGAAGTGAGCGCTAATAGCCTTATTTCTAAACCCACGACTAACACCCTTAAAACGATTGCTACATGGGATCCTTACAATA
Organism: Helicobacter acinonychis; assembly: GCF_900461455.1. Classification (NCBI taxonomy): domain Bacteria; kingdom Pseudomonadati; phylum Campylobacterota; class Epsilonproteobacteria; order Campylobacterales; family Helicobacteraceae; genus Helicobacter; species Helicobacter acinonychis. Next base: position 1,504,644 of record NZ_UGIA01000001.1, read on the forward strand.
CCCCCATTATTGCGGACTTTGAGGGTAAAGTGAGTTTTGTGGATATTATCGCAGGGGTTACGGTCGCTGAAAAAGAGGATGAAAATACCGGTATCACTAGTTTGGTGGTGAATGATTACATTCCAAGCGGATACAAACCAAGCTTGTTTTTAGAGGGGGTTAATGGCGAAGAAGTGCGTTATTTCCTAGAGCCAAAAACTTCTATCGCCATTAGCGATGGCTCTAGCGTAGAACAGGCTGAAGTGTTAGCAAAGATCCCTAAAGCGACCGTTAAATCTAAAGATATTACCGGAGGTCTTCCAAGGGTTTCAGAATTGTTTGAAGCGAGAAAACCCAAACCTAAAGATGTGGCGATCCTTTCTGAAATTGATGGGATTGTAAGCTTTGGTAAAGCGATCCGTAATAAAGAACACATCATTGTGACTTCTAAAGACGGCCGTAAGATGGATTATCTTGTGGATAAAGGCAAGCAAATTTTAGTGCATGCAGATGAGTTTGTGCATGCAGGAGAAGCGATGACGGATGGGGTGGTTTCAAACCATGATATTTTAAGGATCAGTGGCGAAAAAGAGCTTTATAAATACATTGTGAGCGAAGTCCAGCAAGTGTATCGCAGGCAGGGGGTAAGCATTGCGGACAAACACATTGAAATCATTGTGTCTCAAATGTTAAGGCAAGTGCGCATCTTAGACAGTGGGGACAGCAAGTTTATTGAAGGGGATTTGGTCAGTAAAAAACTATTCAAAGAAGAAAACGCTCGTGTGATCGCTTTAAAAGGCGAGCCAGCGATTGCTGAACCGGTGCTTTTAGGGATCACTAGAGCGGCTATTGGGAGCGATAGTATCATTTCAGCGGCCTCTTTCCAAGAAACGACTAAAGTTTTAACAGAAGCCAGTATCGCTATGAAAAAAGACTTTTTGGAAGACTTGAAAGAAAATGTGGTATTAGGAAGGATGATCCCTGTGGGAACGGGTATGTACAAGAATAAGAAAATCGTTTTAAGAACGATTGAAGATAGCCCTAAAATTTGACAAAAAAATCGGTTAAGATTTTTAAAAGAAAAATTAGGGTAAAATGGAGAAACTTTTAATTTTAAATTTTTAGAATAAGGAAAAATAGTGCCTACTATCAATCAATTGATTAGAAAAGAAAGGAAGAAGGTGGTTAAAAAAACCAAATCACCTGCATTAGTGGAATGCCCTCAAAGGAGAGGGGTTTGTACTAGGGTTTATACAACTACCCCTAAAAAGCCTAACTCGGCGTTAAGAAAGGTTGCTAAAGTTCGTTTGACCAGTAAATTTGAAGTGATTAGTTATATTCCTGGTGAAGGGCATAACTTGCAAGAGCACTCCATTGTGTTAGTGCGTGGGGGCAGGGTTAAGGATTTACCTGGTGTGAAGTACCATATTGTTCGTGGTGCTTTAGACACTGCAGGGGTGAATAAAAGAACGGTTTCACGCTCTAAATATGGGACTAAAAAAGCTAAAGCAACCGACAATAAGAAAAAGTAAAGGGAATAAGAAATGAGAAGAAGAAAAGCACCTGTTAGGGAGGTTTTAGGCGATCCTGTTTATGGTAACAAGGTAGTGACTAAATTTATCAATAAGATGATGTTTGATGGCAAGAAAAGCGTAGCGGAAAAAATCATCTATAAAGCTTTTAATAAGATTGAAGAAAAAAGTGGTGAAAAGGGCATTGAAGTGTTTGAAAAAGCCCTAGAGAGAGTGCGTCCTTTAGTGGAAGTGCGTAGCAGAAGAGTGGGTGGGGCTACTTATCAAGTGCCGGTAGAAGTGCGAGCGAGTCGCCAGCAGTCGCTATCAATCCGTTGGATTTTAGAAGCCACTAGAAAACGCAACGAAAGAATGATGGTGGATAGATTGGCTAATGAGCTTATGGATGCAGCTAGCGATAAAGGTGCGGCTTTTAAGAAAAAAGAAGATGTGCATAAAATGGCAGAGGCGAATAAAGCATTCGCACACTACCGTTGGTAATTGGAGTTAGAATGGCTAGAAAAACCCCATTAAATAGGATCAGAAATATCGGTATCGCCGCTCACATTGATGCTGGGAAAACTACCACTTCTGAAAGGATTTTGTTCTATACAGGCGTGAGCCATAAGATTGGCGAAGTGCATGATGGCGCGGCGACAATGGATTGGATGGAGCAAGAAAAAGAAAGAGGGATCACCATCACTTCTGCGGCAACGACTTGCTTTTGGAAGGATCACCAAATCAATTTGATTGACACTCCAGGGCATGTGGATTTTACCATTGAAGTGGAACGATCCATGCGCGTGCTAGATGGTGCGGTTTCGGTGTTTTGCTCGGTGGGGGGCGTGCAGCCTCAAAGTGAGACTGTGTGGCGTCAAGCCAATAAATACGGCGTGCCTAGGATTGTTTTTGTCAATAAAATGGATAGGATTGGGGCGAATTTTTACAATGTAGAAAACCAGATCAAACAACGCTTGAAAGCTAATCCTGTGCCTATCAATATCCCCATTGGGGCTGAAGACACTTTTATTGGCGTGATTGATTTAGTCCAAATGAAAGCGATCGTTTGGAATAATGAAACCATGGGAGCCAAATACGATGTAGAAGAAATCCCTAGCGATTTATTAGAAAGGGCTAAAGAATACCGAGAAAAGCTTGTAGAAGCTATAGCTGAGCAAGATGAAGCCTTGATGGAAAAGTATTTGGGCGGTGAAGAATTGAGCGTTGAAGAAATTAAAAAAGGCATTAAAATAGGGTGTTTGAACATGAGTCTTGTCCCTATGCTTTGTGGCTCTTCTTTTAAAAACAAAGGCGTGCAGACTTTATTAGATGCAGTGATTGATTACTTGCCAGCGCCTACAGAGGTGGTGGATATTAAGGGGATTGATCCAAAAACTGAAGAAGAAGTTTTTGTTAAATCTAGTGATGATGGCGAATTTGCCGGCTTGGCGTTTAAAATCATGACGGATCCTTTTGTGGGCCAACTCACTTTTGTGCGCGTGTATCGTGGCAAGCTAGAGTCCGGTAGCTATGTGTATAACTCCACCAAAGACAAAAAAGAGCGCGTGGGAAGACTTCTTAAAATGCACTCTAACAAGAGAGAAGACATTAAAGAAGTTTATGCGGGCGAGATTTGTGCGTTTGTGGGTTTAAAAGACACGCTAACTGGGGATACGCTTTGCGATGAGAAAAATGCGGTCGTTTTGGAGAGAATGGAATTCCCTGAGCCGGTCATTCATATCGCCGTAGAGCCTAAAACTAAAGCAGACCAGGAAAAAATGGGCGTAGCGTTAGGCAAGCTTGCTGAAGAAGATCCAAGCTTTAGGGTGATGACTCAAGAAGAAACCGGACAAACTCTCATTGGTGGTATGGGTGAATTGCACCTGGAAATCATCGTGGATAGGCTAAAAAGAGAGTTTAAGGTGGAAGCTGAAATCGGTCAGCCGCAAGTTGCCTTTAGAGAGACTATCCGATCAAGCGTGAGCAAAGAGCATAAATACGCCAAACAAAGCGGTGGTCGTGGGCAATATGGGCATGTGTTTATCAAGCTTGAGCCTAAAGAGCCGGGCAGTGGGTATGAATTTGTGAATGAAATTTCTGGCGGTGTGATCCCTAAAGAATATATCCCTGCGGTGGATAAGGGTATCCAAGAAGCGATGCAAAATGGCGTTTTGGCAGGCTATCCGGTGGTGGATTTTAAAGTTACCCTTTATGATGGGAGCTATCATGATGTGGATTCTTCAGAAATGGCGTTTAAAATCGCAGGTTCTATGGCGTTTAAAGAAGCGAGTCGTGCGGCCAATCCCGTTTTACTAGAGCCTATGATGAAAGTGGAAGTGGAAGTCCCTGAAGAATACATGGGCGATGTGATTGGCGATCTCAATAGAAGAAGGGGGCAAATCAATTCTATGGACGACCGATTAGGATTGAAAATCGTGAATGCTTTTGTGCCGTTAGTGGAAATGTTTGGTTATTCTACGGATTTGCGTTCAGCCACTCAAGGGCGTGGGACTTACTCTATGGAGTTTGACCATTATGGCGAAGTGCCTAGCAATATCGCTAAGGAAATTGTAGAAAAACGCAAAGGCTAGTTTTATTATAACACTCTCTTGAAAAGGGTGTTGCACTATTTAAAACTTCTCCTTTGAATTTAAAAAGACTTTTTATGGGTTATCCCTTAATGAGTCTTTCTTCATTTTAATTTGCTATAAAATTTCTTTTTGGCTTTGTTCTCATCAAGTAGGGGTAACTGAGACTTTTTTAAACTTTTTAAAAATGGGTTTTTTGGTTTGATCGTTTAGATTTTATTTTATGGTGAAATTCATTTTCTTAAGGGGGTGGGGGGTGTTTTTGCGACAATGCCCTTAAAAACCTCCCTAGATCATAGACTGCCTTACAAGAAATTTCACTTGGCTAACGACAAAATTTTTTGCGTTTAAGCTTAAAAAACGCTTTTTGGCATTTTTCAAACAAAGCCCTATTAAAATGCCTTAAAAAGTTTGTTAGGGAGAAAACACACTGACAAACAGAAAATAACGCTTCAATCTTTTTTAAAAGATCCAACGCAATATAAATATCCATTATTCTTATTTATCCACCATTTTATTGATTCTTTCAGGGTAGCGAGCCCCTTCTATTTTGATTGCGGCCAATTTTTTGGAAAAACTCCAATTTTTTTTGACTCCAAGAAACTTGCAAAGCCCCTATATTTTCTATGAGTCTGGATTCTTTAGTGGTGCCAAAGAGAGGGACAATGATTTTTTGGGTGTGCAAAATCCATGAAAGGGCTAGTTGGACTGGTGTAACGCCTTTAGCGTGCATGTGATCTTGAATTAATTCCACTAAGGCGTAATTTTTGGCTAGATTTTCTTGATTAAACCTAGGAGAAACGCTTCTAAAATCCCCAACTAGCAAAGGTGGTATTTTTTTCAAATTTCGCGCTTAAAAACCCCTTGACCCAAAGGCGAAAAGGCGACAAAACCAATTTTTTCTTTTTCTAAGAATCCTAAAATCTCTTTTTCAGGTTCGCACCACCACAAGGAATATTCGCTCTGCAACGCACTTAAAGGGCAAATTTGATGGGCTTTTTGGATGCTGGATAAAACCCTGCTCCACTCATCCCCCAAGCTTTAATTTTCCCCTCTTTAATAAGAGCTTGCATAACTTCTGCCGCTTCTTCTATAGGCGTGTTAGTATCCACGCGGTGCTAGTAGTATGAATCAATGCATTCTATTTTTAAGCGTTTCAAACTCCCTTCAATAGTGCTCTTAATGCGGCTAGGACTGGAATCTAAAAATATGCTTGCGTATTTGTCGTTAGGATTTGCGTAGTAAATCCCAAATTTGCTCGCCACCACAACCTTGTCTCTAAAAGGCTTGATCGCTTCGCCTAAAAGCTCTTCATTATCTTCCCCATAAGCTTCTGCGGTATCAAAAAAGTTAATGCCCAATTCCAAACCCTTATGGGTAAGCTTAACCATCTGCTTTTTATCATGGACTTCCCCATACCCATAAGTCATGCCCATGTACCCTAAAGCTAGGGCACTCACTTTTAAAGGGCTTAAATGACGCTGTTGCATACAAATTCCTTAATTTCATATTGGGTTTTCAATATAACCACAATCCCAATTTTTGTCAAACTTTCTAAACTCAGAGATAATCTATCAAGTTTTGCACATTGTGGATTTTGTGGGTTTTTTGTAGATTTTTAAGACAGAAAAACCACCAAACTCGTCAAAAATTTGATTGGTTTCTATTCATTTACTTTTGAAAAATATAATTCGTTCGCTTTTTAAATTTACATGAGAAGGAGTTTTCGTATGAAAAAGCAAATCTTGACAGGCGTTTTGTTATCAGTTTTAGCGGTGAGTTCTGCATACGCTCACAAAGGCAAAGAAGACACTAAAAAACCTGGGTTAAGCTCTCAATTAGTGGCTCACAAAGGCAAAGAAGACACTAAAAAACCTGAGTTAAGCTCTCAATTAGTGGCTCACAAAGGCAAAGAAGACACTAAAAAACCTGAGTTAAGCTCTCAATTAGTGGCTCACAAAGGCAAAGAAGACACTAAAAAACCTGAGTTAAGCTCTCAATTAGTGGCTCACAAAGGCAAAGAAGACACTAAAAAACCTGAGTTAAGCTCTCAATTAGTGGCTCACAAAGGCAAAGAAGACACTAAAAAACCCAAAAAATCAGTAGCTTAAGGGCTTTAAATCTAAGGGGAGCGTTTAAAAAACGCTTTCTTTAAACCCACTTTATCAATTCTATCAATTTTTACTACTTTTTAAATTTTTCGTATACAGATTTTTTAATTTTTGTTCGATATAGTTGTGTTTCTAAAAAAGGCGTTTAACTTTCTTGTAAAAGAGTAGAGGCGGCTTGAATAACTTCAAGGGGCGTGATGGATTTCATGCACAAATGGTTTCTTCCATTCTTTAAGGGGCAGACTCGTTTTTTGCAAGGCGAACAGCTTAAATGATGGTTTAATACAATGGCTTTTTGGGCTTTATAGGGGCTAGTCTCTTTTTCATTAGTGGGGCCAAAAAGAGCGATTAAGGGGGTTTGTGTGCCAGTAGCCACATGCATAGGACCGCTATCATTAGTGATGAATAAATCTAAAGTAGCGATGCGCTCTATTAATTCTTCAATGCTGGTTTTCCCACACAGATTATAAGCGTTATGAAATAATAAGGGGTTTTTCAACAAGCCTTTAATGGACTTTAAAATTTCTTCAGAAACGATAGCATCTTCTTTAGCCCCAAAAAAATAAATTTCATACCCTTTTTCTAACAAAATAGCAGCGACTTCAGCGTAATAAGAAGCTAACCACCTTTTAGCGCTCCCATAGCTTGCACTAGGGTTGAAGCCGATTTTTTTAGGGGTGTTTGGGGTGTGAGTGGGAAGGTTAAAGGCTAGTTTTAAGGGTAAAACGCTTTTTTTATCTAATTCTTTTTTTAAAAATTGTGAAAACAAAAAGCAATATTTTTCCACTTGATGATACTCTTTGGGGGCAACAGTTATTGCATGGCTAAGGAAAAAAGAACGAAAAAATTGGGCAAAACCGATGCGAATAGGCGTTTTTGTCGCATAGAGCAAAAAAGCGGAATAAAAATGGTTGTTTAAAGCGATGGCCATATCGCAACGCCCTATTTTTTGAGCGAGTTTGTAGGTGGCTGATAACCTAAAAAAGGATTTTTTGGTGTCGTCTATGAAAACGGCTTCTATTTGCTCATCTTTTTTGAAAAGTTCGCAAGTGATTTTTGGACCCACTAAGATAAAATGCGCGTTAGGGTAGTGGTTTTTAAGGGTGTAAAAAAGCGAGCTTGCCATCACCCCATCGCCCAGCCAATTAGGCAAACGCAATAAAATGCGCATGCGTTTGGGTGCACTTACGCTCATCAATAGCCCTTTTTTAAAGATTTTAAGCTAAAATTTTAACATACAAATACAAGGAAATGGAATGATTACCCCTAAAGTGTTGAGTGGGTTTAAAGACCGCTTGCCTAAAGATGCGATACAAAAGGCTCAGTTGCTTTCTAAAGTTTCAGTTGTTTTTCAAAGTTTTGGTTTTGTGCCGATTGAAACCCCTCATTTGGAATACGCTGAAACGCTATTACCTGATGCGAGTAGCGATATTCAAAAAGAGATTTATCGCTTTAAAGATCATGGGGGTAGGGATGTGGCTTTAAGGTTTGATTTGACCGTGCCATTAGCGCGCTTTGTCTCTTTGTACCATCAAACGTTAGGAATGCCCTTTAAACGCTACGCCATAGGCAATGTCTTTAGGGGTGAGAGGGCACAAAAAGGGCGTTATAGAGAATTCACGCAATGCGATTTTGATTTTATAGGGAGCGAGAGTTTGGTGTGCGATGCTGAGATCATCCAAGTGGTTATCGCTTCCTTAAAAGCTTTGGATTTAGAAGATTTTTGCGTCTCTATCAATCACAGGAAAATTTTGAATGGGATATGCGAATATTTTGGCATTTCTCAAGTGACTGGAGTGTTGCGCATTGTGGATAAATTAGAAAAGATTGGCTTAAATGGGGTTGAAGAAGAATTAAAAAAAGAGTGCGATTTAAATCCAAACACCATTAAAGGGCTTTTAGAAATGGTTCAAATCAAGCAAGACGATTTAAGCCATGCGGAATTTTTTGAAAAAATTGCTTATTTGAAAGACTGTAATGAAAATCTAAAAAAGGGCATACAGGATTTAGAAAAACTATACCAATTGCTAGGGGATTTACAAATTTCTCAAAACCTGTATAAGATTGATTTTTCTATCGCTAGGGGCTTAGGGTATTATACAGGGATTGTGTATGAAACCACGCTTAATGACATGAAGTCTTTAGGGAGCGTGTGTTCAGGGGGTCGTTATGATCATTTGACTAAAAATTTTTCTAAAGAAGATTTGCAAGGGGTGGGGGCTTCTATTGGGATTGATAGATTGATTGTGGCTTTAAGTGGAATGCAATTATTAGATGAGCGTTCCACACAAGCTAAAGTGCTAATCGCTTGCATGAATGAAGAATATTTTTCTTATGCCAAACCGCTTGGCGGAGTCTTTAAGACAAAGCGTATTTTTAGCGAAGTCTATCCAGAAGCCCAAAAAATCAAAAAACCCTTTTCTTATGCTAACCATAAGGGGCATGAGTTTGTGGCCATCATTGGCGAAGAAGAATTTAAAAGCGAAACTTTAAGCTTAAAAAACATGCATTCAGGCATGCAACTGAATTGTTTGAGCTTTTTAAAAGCCCTTGAAATCATTGGAGAAAACGATGAAGACTTATAATATCGCCATTGTTGGAGCTAGTGGGGCGTAGGGCAAGAGTTAATTAAGGGTTTAGAAAATTCTTCTTTCCCTATTAAAAGTTTGTCCCGCTCGCTAGCGTTAGAAGTGCCGGTAAAAAGATCAAAGCGTTCAATAAAGATTATGAAATTTTAGAAACATGCATGAGGTTTTTGAAAAAGAAAAGATAGACATCGCCTTTTTTAGCGCTGGGGGGAGCGTGAGCGAAGAGTTTGCCACAAGTGCTTCAAAAACTTCTTTAGTGATCGATAACACGAGTTTTTTTAGGTTGGATAAAAAAGTGCCTTTAGTCGTGCCTGAAATCAACGCCAAAGAAATTTTTAACGCTCCCTTAAATATCATCGCTAACCCCAATTGCTCTACCATTCAAATGACGCAAATCTTAAACCCCTTGCACCTTCATTTTAAGATAAAAAGCGTGGTGGTTAGCACTTATCAAGCCGTAAGTGGGGCAGGGAATAAGGGGATAGAGAGCTTGAAAAGAGAGCTAAAAACCGCTTTAGAATGTTTAGAAAAAGACCCCACTATCGATCTAAACCAAGTCTTGCAAGCGGAGGCTTTCGCTTATCCAATTGCTTTTAATGCGATCGCTCATATTGATGCTTTTAAGGAGAATGGCTACACTAAAGAAGAGCTAAAAATGGTGCACGAAACCCATAAGATCATGGGCGTGGATTTCCCTATCAGCGCGACTTGCGTGCGCGTGCCGGTATTAAGGAGTCATAGCGAGAGTTTGAGTATCACTTTTGAAAAAGAATTTGATCTTAAAGAAGTCTATGAAGTGCTAAAAAATGCCCCTAGCGTGGTTGTTTGCGATGACCCTAGCCATAATCTTTACCCCACGCCTTTAAAAGCGAGTAACACTGATACCACCTTTATAGGGCGCTTGAGAAAGGATTTGTTTGACAAGAAAACTTTGCACGGCTTTTGTGTGGCAGATCAACTAAGAGTGGGGGCAGCCACCAATGCACTCAAAATCGCTTTGCATTACATTAAAAACGCTTGATAGGCTTTATTGAGAAAATTTGTGGTAATACTCGCCCTTGTCCGTGATGATTTTAATTTCTAGCAATTGATTAGGCTTGCAATTCAGGCGATAAAAAATCTGTTGCGAATATTTTAATTCATGGTTAAAAAGCTTTTCTTTTTTAAACTTCTTGCTCAATTTTGGCTCCACTTTTTTAGTCGCTTCGCATGAATTTCCTCTATTGACAATGAGATTTTTAATCACAACCGGTTCATCATTCATAGAAGTGATGCTTAAAAGACTAGAATCCGTCATTTTCCCTACCAATTTCCCCCCAGTCGCGCGATAATCCAACTTAAAATCCAAATCCTTCGCCCCCAAATAAACACCGCTTATAGCCAGCAAGCTCAAACACATTTTTTTAAACATCAAAATCCTTTCGCTAGTAATATTTGTGGGGTATTATAATCAAATTTTATTATCCTTTTTTGATCGTTTGAGTCGTTGCGTTTTTTCTTTTATCCATTCAAATAAGCATGAAAATTATCTTTTGTTTCGCCTTCTATCGCATCTTTTTTGCTATGCAAAAGCCTTGTTTTAAAAGCTATGGCTAATTCCATACGCTTGCTTTGGGCGTATTCTTTTTTATCGTGTTCACTGAACAAATCTTCAATTTGCTTGAATTTTTTATCGCATTGTGAGAGTTGTAGGATTATGATAGAATTTCCCATTCTTTCATTAGCTTCTTTAAATTGTTCGCTAGTTGCTTGCTGGTCAGCATCATCTTTTCTATCATCATCTATCAAAACAATGGGTCTATTATCTAGCTCAAGGAGTTTTTGAATGGTTTCTTTCATCTCGTTTGAATCGTTTTTAAGCCCTGAAATGGGTAAGAAAGTGAAATCAATGGGGCGTTTTTTTGTATTCTCGCTTATTGAAATACAATTTAAAAGCGCTCAAATAACAATAATCCGTGATGCCTTCCCACAAGATGATTCGGGTGTTTTTTAGGGTCGCAAAAAACATGCTGACCCACCCCTAAAGAGCGCTTGATTTTATCTAGGGCATCGGAGTCTCTGCGTGCATTATTTAGGGAATAATTAAAGTTATTCTTAATCGCAGAGCCTTTTATTTCTTTTTCTACAATCCTTATTTCATCTAA